>DDXK01000044.1 GCA_002347185.1 Desulfobulbaceae bacterium UBA2262
CATGGGCAAGGGCTTCAAGGGCGTTTACAATATCTACCGGCAGGAGCTGAACCTCTTCACCCCCAGCCAGGAGAGGCGGCCGCAGGACTCCATCGTGGTCAAGGGCCTGAGCGATCCCCTCCTTGACGAGCTGCTCGGCAGTCAGGCCGACCGGCTGCGGGAGGACATCGAGCTTATCTCCGGCGCGGCCAGCCCCTTTGAGCATAAGGAATATCTCAAGGCCAGCCAGAGCCCGGTCTTTTTCGGCAGCGCCATCAATAACTTCGGGATCCGGGAGCTGCTGGACGCCTTTGTCGAGCTGGCGCCGGCCCCCGGACCGCGCGCGGCCGTGAGCCGCATGGTCTCCCCGGAAGAGGAGGCTTTTTCCGGCTTCACTTTCAAGATCCAGGCCAACATGAATCCGGCCCACCGGGACCGCATTGCTTTTTTCCGTATCTGTTCCGGCAAGTTCACCCGCGGCATGAAGGTGATGCACCACCGGCTCGGCAAGGAGGTGTCCCTGGCCAACGCCACCATCTTCANNCCACGGCACCATCAAGATCGGCGATACCTTTTCCGACAAGGAGCCCCTCAAGTTCACCGGCATTCCCAATTTTGCCCCCGAGCATTTCCGGCGGGTGCTGATCAAGAATCCCCTCAAGGTCAAGCAGCTCAACAAGGGTCTGGTGCAACTGGCGGAGGAGGGCGCGGTGCAGCTCTTCCGGCCGCTGATGGGCAGCGATTACATCCTGGGCGCCGTGGGCGTGCTGCAGTTTGACGTGACCATGGCCAGGCTCAAGGCGGAATACGGAGTGGAGGCGGTGTACGAACCCGTGAGCTATGCCACCGCCCGCTGGGTGGAGTGCGAAGACCGCAGGAAACTCGATGAGTTCAAGGCCAGGAATCAGGCGCATCTGGCCCTCGACGCCGAAGGCCACCTGGCCTACCTGGCGGAAAGCGAATGGCGTCTGGGCCGCACCGCCGAACTTTTCCCCGGCATCGTTTTCCTCAAGACCAGGGAGCACAGCTGAGCCAAACCGCCAGCGGCCGTCCTTTATGGCAGGCGGGTGCTCCTTTTCCGCCCCAGCCTTTTTGCGGCCAGCCGCAAAGCCGCCCCCGCCAGGCAGGCCGCCCGCAGGCCGACGCCGACAAGGCCGAGGGCCATCGCCCCAAGGGCTATGGCGGCCAAAGCTCTGCCGGGCCTGCCCTCTGCCCTTCCTGCCGTTCTTTTTTTTCTCTCCATTGTCTTCAGAGTGTAGGCCATTCCTGCGCTTCCCGCCAGGAAGAATCCTGCTTGCGGGATCGGGCAAAAACCGGGCATTATGAAAAAATGGACAGGGCGGGCCGGCGTGTCCCGCACCTTCTCCGGCGCGGACGGCGACAAGGCAGGAAAAACTGCGGCAGGAGCGATGGCGGAAAATTCTCTCACCATAGAGGCGCAGAGCAGCGAAGAGGCCCGCGGGCAAGGCGCCCTCCGTCTGCAGCTTCCGCCGGAGGATCTGGAGGTCACCGCGCTGGACCAGGGCCACTATCTGGTTTCCGTGGCCAATGTGCCGGGCAGGTTCGAGATCTTTGTCCAGGCGGACAGGCTGGCCGCCTTCCTCAAGGTTATCACCCCTCCCCGCGGCAATGGCGCCCTGGTTTCCTCCGAGCAGGTGCTGCAGGCCCTGGCCGAAAAAAAGATCCTCTTCGGCATCGATACCCAGGCCATTGACGAGGTTGTCGCCCGGGTCAGGGAGACGGGCAAGCCGGAAACCGATATCTGCATCGCCAGGGGCGAGCCGGCCCGGGCCGGGGCCAACGGGAGGGTGGAACTCAAGGTCGGACTGGGTGCGCTGAATCCTGACCCCACCGCCGCGGACATGGTCCGGCCAGGGCAGGTGGTGGCCCTGCTCTTTCCTGCTCAGGCCGGTATGGACGGCACCGATGTCTTTGGGCAGGTGCTTGCCGCCAAGCCCGGAGCGGAGCGCACTTTCGCCGCCGGCGCCAATGTAGAGGTCAGCGCCGACGGCCTCACCTTCAGCGCCTTGATTTACGGACGGGCCATTGCCACCCGGGAAAACATTCTGGTCGCCAGCCTGGTCCAGATCGACGAGGCGAGGATGGCGGCCCGGCTTCCCATCTGGCAGGTGCTGGCCGACAACAGCCGTCTGGCCGCGGAGGATGTCGTGGCCACCCTGGCCGCCGCCGGCGTGGTCCATGGTATCCAGGAGGAGGCCATCGCGGCGGCCCTCGCCGCGGAGGAGTCCGTGCCGCTCCTGGTCGCCGCCCTGGGCACCCCGGCGCGGGACGGGGTGGCGGCCCGGGTCAATTTTGCTTTTTCCCTGCATGGCCGCAATCCGCTTGCCGTGGATCGGGCCCGGCAGACGGGCGTGGTGACCGAAAAAAAGCTGCGCCGCGATCTGGTGGTGCCCGGTGATCTGCTGGCCAGGAAAGTGCCCCTGGTGCCGGCGGAGGATGGCCGCACCGTCACCGGCGAGGCTCTGGTCGGGCGGCCGGCCGAGGATTTCTCAATCACGGCCGGCGAGTATGTGGTGGCGGTGGAGGAGGGGCTTGCCTTTGTCGTGGCCGACACCATCGTGGCCGGCTATGCCGACTACAGCAACGGGGTAATTTCCGTTCTCGATCCCGTCCGGGTTTCCGAGGATGGCATGCAGGCCTTTCTCACCGTGCATCCTCCCGGCCGGGGCGGGCTGGGGATGACGGGGGAGCTGGCCGCCCGCCTTCTTGCCCAGCATCAGGTCGTGTACGGAATAAGCGATACCGTGGTGCGGAAGGCTATCGCCTTCGCGGCCGAGAAGAATGCGGTACTCAACGAGGTGGTGGTGGCCAAGGGGATCCTCCCGCTTCCGGGTCGCGACGCTGAAATCGAACTGCTGGTTCCCGTGGACAAGCTGGCCGGGGTTTCCCTGGAAACCGGGGATCGCATGAATTTTCGGGAGCGGAGCCTCATCCATAACGTCAAGGAAGGCGAGCTTCTGGCCCGCAAGATTCCCGCGGAGGCGGGGGTGGCCGGTCATGATGTGCTGGGGCGGGAGCTGCCGGCGCAGGCCGGAGAGGACAAGCAGCTGCTCGCCCAGGCCAACGTGGCGGTTTCCGAGGACGGCCTTCTCTTCACTGCCCAGATCGGGGGAATGCTTTCCCTGCTGGACCGCAATAAGATCGCGGTGTTCCAGGTTTATGAGGTGAAAGGCGATGTCGATTACGCCACCGGCAATCTGAACATGGAGGGCGCACTGGCCATCAAGGGCTGGATCCGTTCCGGCTTTACGGTGCGGGCCAGCGGGGATGTCATGGTCGGCGGCGGGGTCGAGGACGCGCTGATCCTCTCCGGCGCCAATGTCATCATCGCCGGCGGTGTTGTCTGTCTGGAGCATGGCAGGATAAAGGCAGGGGGCGATGTTTCGGTGAAGTTCCTGGAACGGACCCGGGTCCATGCCGGCGGCAATGTTCATGTCCACGATGAGGCCATGCGCAGCTTTGTTTCCGCCGGGGGGGCCTTTTCCGCGGTCACCGGCAAGGGGCGGATCCGGGGCGGGACCATTCTGGCGGTTCAGGGTATCGAGGTCAACGAGGTCGGTTCCGCCGCCGGGGTGAGGACGCTGCTCATGGCCGGCACCAATCCCGGCCTCAAGCGCCGTATCGCTCTGCTTGGCAAGGAGATCAACGGCTACCGGCGGCAGCGGGCGAAGATGGATACGGTGCTGGGCCGTTATCTGGGGCAGGGCAAGGGAATAAACCTGCCCCGGGAGGCGGCCCGCAAGCTTTCCCTGCTTGCCAAGCAGCGCCGGGCTCTGGTGCAGGCCGAGGCGCGTCTCGCCAGGGCCCGGGAAGAGTTGGCCCGGGAGCTTGCCGGCCTCGAGCAGCGGGCGGTCAGAATCGTGGTCAGGAAGGCGGTCTATGCCGGAACCACGGTGGTGATCGGGGGGAAGATGCACAAGGTCAGCGAGGATATCAGGCGTCCGGTCACTTTTCTGCTCGACGACTCCGGGCAGGTGGTGCTGCGTTGAAAACCATTCCAGCGAAGACGGGAGAAAAAAATCTATGCAGATCAAGAAACTGTTGGTGAAAGACCTCATGCGCGTGGAGGTGAGAACCATTGGCGCCGACGCCAGCCTCAAGGAGGCGGCCAGGGCGATGCACGAGCAGAAGGTCTCAAGCCTGGTGATCCAGCCGGCCGACGAGAGCGATGCCTTCGGGATCGTCACCAGAAAGGATGTGCTCGAGGCCATGCTCATGGACAGCGGCGGCGATTTGCCCTATCTGGTCTCCGAGGTGATGACCAAGCCTGCCATCACCGTGGGGCCGAAGCTCTCCATCGAAAACTGCCTCCTCCTGATGCGGGTGGCCGGCACCCGGCGGCTGCCGGTGGTGGAAGGCGAGCGCCTGGTCGGGATCATCAGCAACACCGATGTCTTCGACAGGTTGATCAGCGGGAAGTGAGGGATTCGGAAGGAAGTGCGGCGGGCACAATGAAAGCCCCGATGAGGCTTCGCCGCAGGAGCAATTTGTGGGGTTTCGTGGAGATGATTGCGGCCATCGGGGCTTGTCTGTATTCTCGGCCAAAGGGGGAGGAAAAAGCAACTGAAAAATAGATGATTCCCCATTCCGTCCTCGTTCGCATTGGTGACTGCGGTCTGGGGGGTGAGAAAAGATTGCCGGAGGGGGCCGGTCTTGCTAGGATGAAAGCGGCTCGGCCTGCTGCTGTCCGGATTTTTGCGGCTGGCCCAAGAAAGCCCTTTGGGTCATTATGTTGTCTCGCTTGCGGGGTGCTGGAATGAAAAAATTTTCTGCCGGTGTTTTAGTCCTTGCCATGTGCCTGTTTTCCCGCGTCGTCATCGCCGCACCTGCGGCCCCGACGCTTGCCCTCACCACCAGTGGCCTTGCGGTGAGGGCCGCCTGGTCGCAAGTCGTTGGTGCGACAGGATATACTCTGCACTTCGCCCCCTCCCCCTATACGGGGCCCGACTCCATCTCCAGTGTCGATCTCGGCTCAGGCAGGGAGCTGACCGTTTCCCTCTGGGAAGGAGCGGCTTTTTATGTCGCGATCACCGCCTATGACGGAAGCGGCTCCAGCCCCTACTCAAATATCGGCCATTTCAATCTTCTGACGGGAGGCGTGGACTTCAGTCTGCTCACCTCCGCCACCAACACGGTGGCCCTGCCCACTGCTTCCGCAAACATGCTCAAGACCAATTCCGCAGGCCAGCCGGCCATGCTTGTCTACCGAACTCAAAACGATGGCAGCCAGGCGCTCGAGTACTGGGAGAGGAACACCGCAGGTGCGTGGGCAGCCGAAGAGATCCCGGGGGCGGGAATGTCCACCTCAAGCAGCTACTGGGGATACCTCACGGGGGAATGGGCCGGCCTTTTCTTCAACAGCCGTGGAGAACCCGTGGTGCTGAATTCCCTCGGCGCCGTTTTTGTCAAACAAAGCGGACAATGGCGTGAACTCAACACCAGCGGGTCCCCACGCCTGGGGGAGCAGGGAACGGCAGCCATGGGGCCCAACGATACCCTGCATGTGCTTTTCCTGCCCTCAGGATCTTCGGGGGCGATAACCTATTCCACCCTCAATTTGGCCGAAACCACCTGGACTTCCGCCACAATCCCGGTCGTGGCCGATGAAGGGTATTTTCAGATGTCCAGCGCGCCGCGTTTTTTCTCCATGGCGGTCGGGCAGGACGGAACAGTGCATGCCGTTTATACTCCCGACTTCTATTTCGTGCCGGTGACAGGCGGCATGGAGGTGCGCAGCGAATTGTGGTACCTGAGCAACCGCAACGGTGGTTGGGAAACCGGTAAAATCAGCGGCCCGGCGAGTGGCAGTTACGGCGACGCCGGGCTGGGTGCGAGCATCGCCCTGGCCCCTTCCGGGCGTCCCGCTGTCGCGAGCGTCTTTATCGACCGGGCGGCCACCGGCTCAGCTGCGCATGCCACGCTCATGTTTCATGAACAGGATGGATCCGGGGCCTGGCAGAGCGCCTCGATCGCCAGCGCCTCCGATGGCTATCTGGCGGGAGACGGGGAAATGGGAACAGGTTTTGCGCCGCAGTTACTCTTTGATGCGGCGGGCAATCCGCACATCGCCTTCACCGATTACGCCTCCCAGCATTTCGTTGGCTCTGGGCAGGATGATTTCGGCGGCAATTTGCGTCATGCCTGGAAGGATGGCGGAGTGTGGCGATTCAATACCGTGTTTCGACAGACCGACCCGCTCCGCAACCAGATCTATTGGCCCAACATGACTTTTCTCGGCGCTGGCCAGGTTGCCTTTGCCGGACAGCTCATGGCAGATACGCTGGGAGCGGATTTTTCCATCCAGGCACGCACAAGTGCGTTTCTTTTTGTGGAAGAGACGCGCTAGGGGCGTGTTTACGGAAAGGGCTTCACGCCTCTCTTCCGCTCATGACCTCACCGCAGGGAAGCTCTTTTTTCATCACTCCAGCGAGGCGCCCTCCTCGGCCTCACCTTCCCCTCACTGGGCCAGACGCCCGGATTTTCGCAGGTAATACTCGTAATCTCCTTCGTAGTTGCGCATCTCGCCGTGGTCGATCTCCATGACCCGCCCCACCAGAGAGCGGAGGAAGTGGCGGTCGTGGCTGACCAGGAGCACGGTGCCGCTGAACTTCTTGAGCGCTGCAAGGAGGATCTCCCGAGACTGGATGTCCAGATGGTTGGTGGGCTCGTCCAGGATCAGGAAGTTGAGGGGGCGGGCCAGCAGGGTGGCCAGCACCAGCCGGCTCTTTTCCCCGCCCGAGAGGAGCTGGATGCGCTTGTCCACGCTGTCGCCCTGGAAGAGAAAGGCGGCGCAGAGGTTGCGGATCGTGCCGATGGTGGCCTGGGGGATGGCGTCCTGCACCGTTGCAAAGACGGTGCGTTCGGGATTGAGCACATCCATGGCATGCTGGCTGAAATAACCCAGGTTGACGTTGGCCCCGATGGCGAGCTGGCCGCAGCTCGGTTCGGTCTGGCCGGCCAGAACCTTGAGAAAGGTCGATTTGCCGGCGCCGTTCACCCCCACCACCGCGATCTTCTCCTGTCGGCGGATCACGCCGGAGATGCCCCCGAACACCGATTTTTCGCCGCCGTCGGCCAGGGGCCAGGTTTTGCCCAAGCCCTCCATGCGCACCACGTCATCGCCGCTGCGGGGCGGCTCGCTGAACTCGAAGCTGATCACCCTCTGTTCCGGCGGCAGCTCGATGCGCTCGATTTTTTCGAGCTTCTTGATCCGCGACTGCACCTGGGAGGCGTGGGAGGCGCGGGCGGCAAAGCGGGCGATGAACTCCTCCTCCTTGGCCATCATCTCCTGCTGGCGGCGGTGGCTGGCGAGGAGCTGCTCGCGGCGGATTTCCCGCTCGCGCAGGTAGAAATCGTAGTTGCCGCTGTAGGTGGTCACCGTCTGGTTGGCCACCTCGATGATCCGGCTGACCACCCGGTTCATGAAATCGCGGTCATGGCAGGTCATGAGCACCGCGCCCTTGAACTCCCCCACGAGCCACTCCTCGAGCCAGACGATGGATTCCAGGTCCAGGTGGTTGGT
>DDXK01000124.1 GCA_002347185.1 Desulfobulbaceae bacterium UBA2262
GCCTTCATCACCCCCAACGTGCTCGACGTGCTGGTGAAGAATTTCGCCATCAAGCCGATCAGCACCCCGGACGAGGACCTGAAAGCGATCCTCGGCTGATTGCCCGCCCCCTTTCCTTGCCCGGTCTCCTCTCTGGGGATCGGGCAAGGAGGATCGACAAGGAGAAGGAAGCCATGCAGTGCCCAGGACAGGACAGCCGCTACTGGGATTCCAGCGCGGTTTTCGAGGTCAGCTGCCCGAAATGCGGGAGCGCGGTGGAATTCTTCAAGGATGATTCCACCCGCAAATGCCCGGGCTGCGGCACAAAGATGCTCAACCCCAACAACGATTTCGGCTGCGCCTCCTACTGCCCCTATGCCGAACAATGCCTCGGTTCCCTGCCTCCGGAGCTGCTGGCAAAAAAACAGGAACTCCTGAAGGAGCGGGTGGCCCTGGCCATGAAGCGCTACTTCGAGGAGGACTTCCGGCGCATCGGCCACGCCGGCCGGGTGGCGCGCCATGCCGCTGAAATCGCCCGAAGCGAGGAGTGCAACCTGCCGGTGGTGGAAATCACCGCCTATCTGCACGATATCGGCATCAAGGAAAGCGAACGCAAATACAAGAGCGCGGCCCCGAAACATCAGCACGCGGAAGGGCCGCCGGTGGCCAGGGAGATCCTCGGCGAACTGGGCGCCCCCCCCGCCCTCATCGACGAGGTCTGCGACATCATCGGCCATCACCATACCCCGCGCCCCGAGGAGAGCATGAACTTCAAGGTGCTCTACGACGCGGACCTGATCACCAACCTGGAAGAAAAGCAGAAGGAGGCGCCGACCAGCCGGGAGCACCTGCAGAAAATCATCGCCCGCTCCTTCCTGACCCCAGGCGGCGCCGCCCTGGCCGCCAAAGTGCTTTTGCGACAATGACGGAGAAGAAGAAATGAAAGTTGTGCGAAAAATCATCGAAATAGACGAAAACCTCTGCACCGGCTGCGGCGAATGCGNNCGGCCTGGGCGCCTGCCTGGGCGAATGCCCGGTGGGCGCGCTCAGAATCATCGAGCGGGAAGCGGAGGATTTTGATGAAGAGGCGGTGCACGCGCTGCTGGCCAGTCAGAAGGCGGCCAAGCCGCAACCAGCCCAGGCGGCTGGCGGCTGCCCCTCGGCCAGGCTGCAGACCTTTGCCCCCGAGGCCCTCTCCCCCTGCCAGGCAGCCAACCAGCCCGCGCAGCTGGGCGGAACCGCCGCGGTCACCGGCTCGCAGCTCGGCCACTGGCCTGTACAGCTTCGCCTGGTGCCGCCCACCGCCCCTTTCCTCAAGGGCGCGGATCTGCTTATCGCCGCCGATTGCGTGCCGGTGGCCACCCCCAATTTTCACCGGGACCTGCTGGCCGGCAGGGTGGTGCTGCTCGGCTGCCCGAAATTCGACGAGATCGAGGGCGCCATCGCAAAACTTGCCGAGATCTTCGCCACCGCCCAGCCGAAAAGCATCACCATGGCCATCATGGAGGTGCCCTGCTGCGGCAACATGCGCCACCTGGTCCGCGAGGCCCTCGGCCGCTCCGGCCGGGATATTCCGGTCCGCGAGGTGGTGGTCAGCGCCAGGGGCGAACTCAGCGGCTGAAATCCCTCTCCCTGGCGGACCCGCGCTCCGGCAGGCCGCCAGGGAAAATATTTTTGCTTTTGTTTCCCGCCAAAAAGTATTACAAATGCTATTTCGGCAAATGATTAAAAACCAAGCCCTTCCGCAACCCCTTTCCGGAGCTGACCATGCAGATCAAGAAATTCCTGTCCGCGCAAATCGTGTTCCTGGCTCTTGCCTTGCTTGTCCTTGCCTTGCCGGCCCAGGCCGCGACCCCGATGCCCCAGTTCGCCCTCCCCTCGGTGAGCGACGGCGCCACCATCGCCTCGAGCAGCTTCCAGGGCAAGGCGATGCTCATCAACTTCTTCGCCACCTGGTGCCCGCCCTGCCGCAAGGAGATCCCCTCCTTCATCGAGCTGCAGAACGCCTTCGGCCCCAAGGGCTTCACCGTGATCGGCATCTCCACCGACGAGGGCGGCTCGGCCCTGGTGGCGAAATTCGTCGAGAAAATGAAGATCAACTACCCGGTGGTCATGGGCGACACCCAGACCCCCATGGCCTTCGGCGGCATCATCGGTATCCCCTCCTCCTTCCTGGTCGACAGGCAGGGCAACGTGGTGAAGCGCTATGACGGCTATGTGGACCACAAGACCCTGGAGCGGGATCTCAACGCCATTTTTCAGTAAGGAATTCGAAAAATACGGTTGACAGCCGCAGCCCCCTTTCGTATAAATACTGAACGATGATTCATAAGGTTTACCTAAAACCTCTTTCATATAACCACTTACCAAAGGAGAGAACCATGAGCAAGAAACTGATTTCTCTGGCAATGGCCCTGGCTTTCGTCGCCGGCACCGCAGCAGTATCCTTCGCCGGCAAGTGCACCGTAACCGCCGTGGAAGGCACCAAGGTAACCGTTGACTGCGACGGCACCGTTTCCACCGTGGAAGGCACCGCCAAGGTTGGCGACAAGGTCACCGTTAAGGACGGCAAGATCGAAGCCAAGAAGAAGAAGGCCATCGAAGGCTGCTAAGTCTTCGCTCGGGCTTGACCTGAAGCAAAAAAAGCCTGGCCTCCTGGCCAGGCTTTTTTTTGTCCGCGAAGGCCTGCCTCAACACTGTTTACTTTTCCGCCGTCCTTTCGTATAGTGCCTGGCCATGAACCTTGCAGAAGCCGCCATATTCGGGATCATCCAGGGCGCCACCGAGTTCCTGCCCATCTCCAGCTCCGGCCACCTGGCCCTGGCCCATTATTTTCTCGGCACCCAGGAGGTTGGCCTCGCCTTTGACGTGGCCCTGCATCTGGGCACCCTCCTGGCCATCCTCATCTATTTCCGGACCGACTTTTTCGAGATCGCCAGGGCGCTGCTCGGCCTCAACCGCGACCGGCAGGAGGCGGCCCGCCTCAAGGGGCTGGCCTTTTTCATCTGCATCGGCACCATCCCCGGCGTCCTGGCCGGCCTGTTTCTCGGGGACCTCGCCGAGCATTCCTTCCGTCACCCCGCCATGGTGGCCATCGCCCTGACCGCCGCCGGCCTCCTCCTCCTGGCCGCCGACCGGCTGGGCAAGCGGCAACGCGAGTTCAAGGGGATTTTCCTGCTCGACGCGCTGCTCATCGGCATCTCTCAGGCCCTCGCCATCATCCCCGGCGTTTCCCGGAGCGGCATCACCATCAGCAGCGGACTCGCCCTCGGCCTTACCCGGCAGGCCGCGGTGCGCTTCTCCTTTCTGCTTTCCGCCCCCATCATCTTCGGGGCCGGGATCTACAAGATTCCCGAGATCATCGGCACCGGCCAGTTCAACGAACGTTTTTCCCTCTTCGCCACGGGCTTTGCGGCCGCCGCCATCTCCGGCTACCTCTTCATCGCCTTCCTCATGCAGTTTATCCGGGCACGAAGCTTTGCCATCTTCGCCTATTATCGCTTTCTGCTCTCCGCCCTCGTTTTTGCGGCGCTCCTGCTCTGGTGAGAGCTGAACCGCGCACCCTGACCGCCCTCAACGCCTATTTCGAGAGTATCCCATGGACCCGACCCAACTCCCTGAAAAACAGTACGCCATCCTCCGGGAAATCCGCAAACGCTACAAGGTGGATTTCTCCCCCCTTGCCCTGCGGGGCAGGGAGATACAACTGCTGCAGGTGACCGACCTGGAGCCCCTGCTGGCCGGCAAGGATCCCTTCCAGAACGTCCAGGATTTCCCCTTCTGGGTCAAGCTCTGGGAAGCGGCCATGGTCCTGGCCGACCTCATGCTCACCACCCCACCCGCCAGGGAGGGGCAGCGGCTGCTCGAACTCGGGGCCGGCCTCGGCGCCCCGGGGCTTGCCGCGGCCATGAACGGCTACGCCGTCACCCTGAGCGACTACGAGCAGCATATCCTCGATTTCCAGCGGGTCAGCGCCGCGGCCAGCGGCCTGAAGGGCGTGGAGTGCCGGCTGCTCGACTGGCTGCAGCCCCCCTCCCTGCCCCGCTTCGACACCATCATCGGCGCCGAGATCCTCTTCCGCGAAGAGTTCTTCGCCCCCCTCCTCAACGTCTTCCGCTCTCTGCTGGCCGAGGAGGGGGTCATCTACCTGGCCCATGATGTCCGCCGCAAAAGCCTGCCCCAGTTCCTCCTGCTCGCGGAAAAAGAGTACGAAATCGCGGTGAGCACCAGAAAGATGCGCGCCGACGACAAGGAGCTGACCATCATCGTCAACCGGCTCACCCGCCGCGGCTGAGCGATTCCGAAAAAGGGAGGGGCCGCCATGCGCTATCAGGATCTCGACTGGAATGACATGTGGCGTGTGGCCCGCGCCAGCAAATCCTGGCAGAAGAAAAAAAGCTCCGACTGGGACCGCCGGGCCGCCTCCTTTGCCGAACGCAACCTCGACTCCCCCTTTGTCGATCTTTTCCTCGCGCACCTGCGCACCGAACCGGAGTGGAGCGTGCTGGACGTGGGCTGCGGCCCCGGCACCCTGGCCCTCCCCATCGCCCGCCGGCTGCGCGCGGTCACCGCGGTCGATTATTCCGCCGCCATGCTGGCCGAGCTCGACAAACGGGCCCAGGCGGAGGGGCTGACCAACATCAGGACCATCCAGGCCTCCTGGAGCGATGACTGGCAAAAGCTCGGCATCGGCAGGCACGATATCGCCATCGCCTCGCGCTCCCTCGCGGTGGAGGATCTGGCCGGCGCCCTTGCCAAGCTCGACAGCTGGGCCACCAAGGCCGTCTATATAGCGGACCGGGTCGGGGCCGGCCCCTTTGACCCCGAGCTCTTCCAGGCCATTGGCCGCGACTTTTCCCCTGGGCCGGACTACATCTTCACGGTCAACATCCTTTACAGCCTCGGCATCCTGGCCCATGTCGACTTCATCGCCCTGGATCCGGCCCGCACCTATGCCTCCCGGGAAGAGGCCCTGCAGGCACACCGCTGGATGGTGGACGATCTCAGCGCCGAGGAAGAAGGCCGCCTGGCCGCCTATGTGGATTCCCGCCTCGAGCGCCTCGATGCAAAAGCCTGGCGCTTCACCCGCCGCACCGCGCCGCAATGGGCCCTGATCTGGTGGCAAAAAGGGTGATTTGCAAATTTCGCCGCGCCCCGCTATAATGGCGCACTTTTCGCTGCAACTGTTACTCTTCCGGCGCTTTTTCTCCCGACAAAGCGCCTGATTTTTTTCACCAGAGGATCGGACCAATGCGCATCATGATCGTCGGAGCGGGGATGGTCGGCTACCACCTGAGCGAAAAGCTCTCGGTGGAGGGTCAGGAGGTGGTCCTCATCGACCAGAACGAAGCCAAGCTGCGCCGCATCGAGCGGGAGCTCAACATCCTCTCCGTACGCGGCAGCGGCGCCTCGGCCAGGGTGCTCGAAGAGGCGGGCATCGACAAAACCGACCTCTTCATCGCCGTCACCGACAGCGACGAGGTCAACCTCATCGCCTGCATCATCTCGAAGGGCTACAACGTCAAAACCAGGATCGCCCGGGTGCGCAACGAGGATTTTTACGCCCAGGGCACCTCCCATGCCGAAAAATCCCTGGGCATCGACCTGCTGATCAGTCCCGACCTGGCCATGGCCGAGGAGATCATGCACCTGATCAACGTCTCGGCCGCCTTCGAGGTGGCGGAATTCGCCCGGGGCCAGGTGGAGCTGCTGGGCTACCTCACCCAGGCCGGCCATCCCTGCGTCGGTTCCACCCTGCAGGATCTCCGCGAGCTGCAGGGTCTCTACGACTTCGTCATCGTCGCCATCACCCGGGGGGGTGAGACCATCATCCCCCGCGGCCAGCACAAAATAGAAGCCGGCGACAAGATCTACCTGGTGATGCGCAAAAGCGATGTGCCGGCGGTGGAGCGCCTGCTCTTCAATACCGCCAGCCAGCTGCCGAAAAACGTCTTCATCGTGGGCGGCGGCATCATCGGCCAGCTGGTCGCCCGCCAGCTGGAGCAGAAAAGAATCGAAGTCCGCCTGGTGGAGCAGGATACCAAGCGCTGCGAATACCTTTCCGAACATCTGGAAGAGACCGTGGTCCTGAACTGCGACGGCCTGGAGGCCCAGGATCTCCTCGACGAGGGCATCGACCAGGCGGACCTGGTCATTTCCGTCACCAACAGCGACACCACCAACATCCTCTCAAGCCTCCTCGCCAAGCATCATGGCGCCAAGAGGTGCATCACCCACATCAACAGCCCCGGCTTCATCCCCATGCTCGGCAAACTGGGGATCGACGTCCCCTTGAGTCCCCGTCAGGTGGCGGCCAACATGATCCTCCGCTTCGTGCGCGGCGGCGGGCGGATCGTCAACGTCGCCACCCTGATGGGCAGCAATGCCGAGGTGATCGAAATCAAAGTTCCCAGGCGGGACCATTTCGTCGATCTTCCCCTCAGGCTCCTCGATTTCCCGAGAGGCTCCATTGTCGGCGCCATTGTCCGCCACAGCCAGGTGATCATCCCCTCGGGCGAGACCAAACTGCAGCCCGGCGACAACCTGGTGGTCTTTTTTACCCAGAAGGCGCTTTCCGCACTGGAAAGCCTCTTTGCAGAGTAAGGAAGGCGACAGGCCATGCGCACCGCCGGCGTACTCAACATCTTTGGCAAGCTGCTGATCCTGATCTCCTTCTGCCTGCTGACCCCTATCCCCTTCAGCCTCTATTTCCACGACGGCATGATCCCCGCCTTTCTCCTTTCCGCCGGCCTCGGCGCGGGCCTCGGCGGCCTCTTCCTCGCCCTTTTCGCGCCGGAAAAGGATCTTGGCTACCGGGACGGCTTTGCGGTGGTGGTTTTCAGCTGGCTGGGGCTGGCCTTTCTCGGCGCCCTGCCCTTCTATTTCTCTGACAAGATGCCCCTGTTCGTCGATTGCTTTTTCGAGTCGATGTCGGGCTTCACCACCACCGGCTCCACGGTACTCACCCAGGTGGAGGTCCTGCCGGAAAGCCTCCTCTTCTGGCGGGCCATGACCCACTGGCTGGGCGGCATGGGCATCATCGTCCTCTCTCTGGCCATCCTCCCCCTGCTCGGCGTAGGCGGCATGCAGCTCTTCCAGGCCGAGATGCCTGGCCCCACCAAGGACCGCCTCGCCCCCCGCATCCAGGACACGGCCCGCATCCTCTGGGGGGTTTACTTTCTCTTCACCGCCGTGGAGACGGTGCTGCTCATCTGGGGCGGCCTGAGCTTCTACGACGCCGTCTGCCACTCCTTCGCCACCCTGGCCACCGGCGGCTTCTCCACCCATACCGCCAGCGTGGCCCATTTCGATTCCGTCTATGTCGAGACGGTGATCATCATCTTCATGTTTCTGGCCGGCACCAATTTTTCCTTGCACCATCCGGGCCTGAAAGGCAAACTCTCCGCCTACTGGCGCAACGAGGAATTCCGCTTCTATCTCACCCTCTGCACCGTGGCCACCCTCTTCATCGTGGCGGTGAACTCCTACCACCAGGTCTACGCCACCTTTGGCCAGACCCTGCGCACGGCGGCCTTCCAGGTCGTCACCATCATCACCACTACCGGCTTCGGCACCGCGGATTTCGACCAGTGGCCACCCGCCCTGAAGATCCTTCTGGTCAGCCTGATGTTCGTCGGCGGCTGCGCCGGCTCCACCGGCGGTGGCATCAAGGTGGTGCGCATCCTCCTTTTCTTCAAGTTCGCCCGACTGCAGCTCAAGAGCCTGGTGCATCCCCGCACGGTCGCCACCCTGAAATACGGCAAGGTCAAGGTGCCTCAGGAGGTCATGGTCGCCATCCTCGGCTTCCTCGCCCTGCATATCGGCGTTTTTCTTCTGGCCAGCCTGGCGATCACCGCCCTGGGAGTGGACATCGTCACCGGCACCACTGCGGTGATCGCCACCCTGAACAATATCGGCCCGGGGCTCAATCTGGTCGGTCCTGCTCAAAATTTCGGACACCTGCCCCCCCTGGCCAAGGCGGTTCTGAGCTTCTGCATGCTGGCCGGCCGCCTGGAGCTCTATACGGTGGCGGTGCTCCTCACCCCCGATTTCTGGCAGATGGCGCGGAGGCCTCTTTTCCGCTGGCAGCTGGCCAGGGCCTCCTCCCCGGACAACTCCTCCCCCTACAGATCGTAGCCATGCCGCAATCCTCTCAATACGATATCATTGTCATCGGCGCGGGACATGCCGGCTGCGAAGCGGCCCTGGCCTGCGCCCGCATGGGCTGCCGCACCGCGGTTCTGGTGGGCAACGCCGACACCATCGGCGCCATGNNCGGCCTGGCCAAGGGCCATCTGGTCAAGGAGATAGACGCCCTGGGCGGCGAGATGGCGAAAAACATCGACGCCACCGGCATCCAGTTCCGGAGGCTCAATACCCGAAAAGGGCCGGCGGTCTGGTCATCCCGGGCCCAGGCGGACCGGCTGCTCTACCGGCTGCGGATGAAATCGGTGCTGGAGCGGCAAGAAAATCTCCACATCCGCCAGGGCCTTGCCGACCGGCTGCTCGTCAAAGGCGACACCGTGACCGGGGTGGTCACCTCCCTGGAAGAGGCGATCACCGCCCGGGCCGTGGTCATCGCCACCGGCACCTTTTTAAACGGCCTGATCCACATCGGCCTCAAGAACTTCCCGGCCGGCCGCATGGGCGACGCCCCGTCCCTGCAACTGCCCCTGCACCTCAAGGAACTGGGTTTTGCCATGGGCCGGATGAAAACCGGGACCACGCCGAGGCTGGACGGCACCACCATCGACTACAGCGAGCTTGAGCCCCAGTACAGCGACGAGCCGGCCAACCTCTTTTCCTACGCGAACAAGGACAAAAAGCCGGTACTGCCCCAACGGCCCTGCCACATCACCTACACCAAC
>DDXK01000056.1 GCA_002347185.1 Desulfobulbaceae bacterium UBA2262
GCCGTCGGCCAGCTCGAACTTTCCCTTCTTGGTGACGATGGCGCCGGTAAAGGCCCCCTTCTCGTGCCCGAAGAGTTCACTCTCCAGCAGCCCCTCGGGCAGGGCCGCGCAATTGAGGGCCACGAAGGGGCCGCCGCGCCGGTCGCTCTCCTGATGAATATAGCGGGCAAAGACCTCCTTGCCGGTACCCGACTCACCGAGGATAAGGACCGTGGCCTTGCTCGACGCCACGCTCCGGGCCCGGGCCATCAACTGCAGCAGCTTGGGATTCTGGCCGATGATGGGACGATCGGAGGGAACCTCCTCCTCCCGCCGCTGGACGACCGGCCTCGCCTCCGCTCTGGGCAGCCTGGCCTGCCGTGCGAAAACCCTGGCCACGGTCTCCTCGATGACCTCCACCGGAAAAGGCTTGAGGATATAATCGAAAGCGCCGCGCTTCATGGCCTCCACCGCGGTATCCACCGTGGCAAAACCGGTCATGATCACCACCGGCAGATCGGGGTGCTCCTCCTTGAGCAGACCGAGCATGGTGATCCCATCCATCTCCGGCATCTTGATGTCGGCCACCACCAGATCGGGCCTGTTCTTGGCGATCATCTCCAGGGCCATCCGCCCGTTTTCGGCGACCTGCACCTCATGGCCGCTTCGGGTCAATGCCTCGAAGAGGGCGATGCGCATGTTTTGCTCGTCGTCGACGACCAGTATTCTTCGACTCTGTTCAGCCATGGTTTCTCTTCCGGTTCTCCTGGCGCTTGCTCCCTCAGGCGGAAGCAGCAGGCAACAGCACCCGGAAGGTGGCGCCACACCCGGGTTTGCTCTCCACTTCTATAAGACCGTTGTGAACTTCGGCGATGTAATGGCTGATGGCCAGCCCCAAGCCCCGCCGCCCCCCCTTGGTGGAAAAAAAGGGGTCGAAAATCTTCTCAAGATGCTCCGGGGGGATGCCTGAACCGTTGTCCCGCAGCCGCACCTCAAACAGCGGCCCATGCTCCTTGCCGGCCCGCACCGCCTTCAGCGATACGGCCAACACCCCGCCCGCCACCATGCTCTCGACGGCGTTGAGCCCTATATTGACAAAAAGCTGTTCGAGCAGGGCCGGATCGCCAACGACGGGCGCCGGATCCTCCCCAAGGCGGCTTTCGATGAATATACCATGTTCCGTCGCCATTTCCCGGAGGGATTGCATACTTTTTTTCAACAGCGCTCCCAGTTCTATCCCCCTCAACTCGGGTCTGGGCTGGCCGGAAAAGGTAACGAAATTGTTGAGAAGATGATTCATGGTGCGCACCGCCCCAAGCATGCGGGCCGCTATCCTTTCATTGTCCGGATCCTCGGCCAACTCCCTGCTGAGAATGGAAGCATAGAGCTCAAGGCTGCCCAGGGGGTTTTTCAACTCCTGGCTCATGGCCTCGGCCATCTCCCGCATGGCGGCGAAACGCCTGCCCCGGAGCAGATGCCCCTCCAAGAGGGTGGGAAAGGTGACATCTTCCAGGGAAAGAAAGAATCCGGAAACATGCAGAAAGGGGCTGGCCAGGTCATTGCGGCTGATGAGGATATGCCGCTTCTCCCCACCCGACTCGGCGGGCAGGCTTTCGCAAAGCAGCCGCCCCCCCGGGGCAAGCAGCGCCTCCGCCTCGTCACCCAGAAGAAACTTCTGGCGCAACAGCGCCCAACAATTTTTGTCCTGGATGGAACTACCGGCAAGGCCAAGCAGGCGCGAGGCCTTCTGGTTCACCGCCAGCAGATTTCCCTGCCGGTCGGCAAGCAGGATCCCGCTGGGCAGGCTTTCGATGATGGCGAAAAAAAACTCCCGCAGATGATCGGGGGTGTCGAGGGAAAACTTGCCCATTACGCGGCCGCATCCATTGCTGCTTCCCCTCAGCCCTTGGGACCGGAGAGCCGCTTCCGGACCTGATTGATTTCGATTTGATTGAGACGCTCCCTGGCCTTCTTCTCCAGAAGCTTATCCGGCCCGGCCTGGGCCTTTTCCAGGTGCTCCCGGCTCTGCTCCACCTCCTTGCCCTGAAGAAACAGCTCGCCCAGCAGCAGATGCAGCTCCTGGGCCACCCTGCCCTCCTGGGGCATCTTCTCGCCCACTCCGGCGAGATAGGCGTCCCGGGCCTCCCGGGACTTCTTCGCCTTGGCCAGGGCATCGCCCAGGCGCCTGTACCATCCCTGCAGGGCCTCGGGGGCAAGCCACTCCTGCCGCCGGTACTCCTCCAGCGATGAGGAGACTTCCGGATAGGAGCCTATGGAAAAGAGCAGCCGCAGCCGCGCCTCGGCATACACGCCCTTCCGTTCGGGAAAGGTGAGGATGGAGGCGGCCCTGGCATAGTAGTCGAGGGCCTCGGCCTTCCGCCCCAGGGCCTCGCTCAGCCTGCCGCTCAGGAAGGCGACCTCGCCGAGCTCCTTGCCGTCCTTGTAGATATCGCGCAGATAGGTGAGAAGGCGGTCAGCGGCGACATGATTCTTCTGGAGCAGGTAGACCTCGGCCCGCCGGAAATAGAGATCCCGCTTGTCCTCCGGGGAAAGAGGCAGGGCCAGCCCCCGATAATAGACCACCGCGGCCTGCTCGTAGAGAGAGAGCGCTTCGAGCGCGCGGCCGACCAGAAAGAGAAAGCGGCCATCGTTGAGGGTGTTGACATGCCGATGCTCGGCGGCATAGAGCTGGTAGAGATTTTCGTACTGCTGCCGGGCAAAAAGCTCCTCGCCCAGGTAAAGCAGGATGGTATTGGCGAAATCCTCTTTCTCCCCCGGCAGCAGGCCGGGCTCGTCGTTGCGCAGGTAGCTTTTCCCCACGACGAGGGCATCCTCGAACTGCTTGCGGGCCCGATAGCGGATGAACAGTCCCCGGCGAGCATCCTGGGCAATGGGTTCGGCATGGTACGAGTCCAGCACGGCCAGAAAGGGCTTGTCTCCCTCCGGGTCGGTGAGCTCGTTGCGCTTCTGCCATTTGGGCAGCGCGCGTCCCTGGTCGTCAAAGTATTCCGCCACCCGGAATTGGGCCAGGACCACGACCCGCTCCCCGGGCCCGCCCCGCTCGATGACCAGCTCAAAGAGCTTCAGAGCGGTCTCCGCCTCCCCCTCGCGCAGGGAACTCTCGGCCACCTCGAAGAGGGCGGCGTTACGGGCCCGGGCGTCCTCGCTCAGATTATAATAATGATAGAGCTGCTTGCGCCCCTCGCTTTCATTGCCAAGGCGCAGGTGCGCCACCCCCAGCTTGCTGAGCAGCTCCGGATCCCGCAGGATGTAGTCCGGATATTGCTTGACCAGGGAGGAAAAAGCGGCCAGCGCCCCGGCATGATCCTTCCTGGCGGCAAGGGTGTCTCCAAGCCCCATCCTTGCCTTGATCCTCAGATCATCCTCCTCGGCCCCCGCCGCCACCTCATTATACAGAGCGGCGGCCTCCGCGAGCCGGTCGACGGCGAAAAAGGTATTCGCGTGCCAGAAGCGGACCAGGGGCAGCAGGGGAGAGTTGGGGTAACGCTCGCCAAAAAGCTTGAAATAGATGAGCGCCTCCCGGAAAAAACGCATCCGGTAATGGGCATAGCCCACCTCGAAATAGGCCTCGGGAGCCCGGCGTGACTCGGCAAAATCGGTGGTAAAGCTGCGAAAGAGATTACGCACCCCCTCCCAATCAGGGCTTGCAGCCTCCTCCGCCTCCTTTTTCGCCAGTCGCGCCGCCTGCCACAGGGCTTCCTCCGCTTTTTCGTTCTGACGGAACTTCTCGTAATAACGCAGATAGAGCCAGGAGGCCCTGGCCAGCTCGCCTTCCTGCGCCGCGGCTTCGGCATCAAGCCAAAGGCGGCCAGGATCCTCGAGCCCAGCAACCTCCTGGGCAGGGGCCGTGGCGCAGGAAGGCGCAGGCCCGGAGACAACGCCCAACAGCACAAGAAACAGGAGCGCGGCAAGCCGGGCAGTGCAGTGACGAGGGAGAAATATCTTCATCAGTTCCTGGACAGAGGGAAAGCGCATGAATAAAAAGCTGCCATCCTATCCTTCGGCGGAAGAGGCGACCAGCTTGAAGCGTTTCATCTTTTCGATCAGGGTGGTCCGGTTCACGTTCAGGAGCTTGGCCGCCCTGTTCTTCACCCAATTGGTCTGTTCGAGTGCCTGGACAATGAGGCGCTTTTCGAAATCCGCCACCATGTCGTTGAGAAAAAATCCCTGTTCGGGAATTTCCCGCAGCTCTTCCCGGGCGGGAGGCGCCTGCCCCTCAAGCAGACGCTCGGGCAGATCCTCCAGGGCGATGGTGTCGCCGCCGGCCAGCAGCACCATCCGCTCCACCATGTTCTCCAGCTCCCGCACATTGCCTGGCCAGGGATAGCGGAGCAGACGGCCAAGCACCGCCTCCTCGACGCCCTTGATCTTTTTCTTCTTGGCGTGATTGAACTTGGCGATGAAGTGGTCGACCAGCAGAGGAATATCCTCCGTCCTTTCCCGCAGGGGCGGCGCGTCGATGGGGATGACATTGAGACGATAATAGAGGTCTTCCCGGAAGCGCCCCGCCTTGACCTCCTCCTCGAGGTCGCGGTTGGTGGCCGCGATG
>DDXK01000071.1 GCA_002347185.1 Desulfobulbaceae bacterium UBA2262
GCGGTGGTCACCGGCACCTCCATCTCCGGCCGGATCAATGTGGGCGACGACGTCACCGTCTATCCGGCCGGCCATACCGCCAAGATCCGCGGCATTCAGGTGCATGGGCAGGAGATGACCCTGGTGGAGGCGGGCAAGCGGACCGCCATCAATATCCAGGGCCTTGATCTGGAAATGGTGGTGCGGGGCGACATGCTGGCCAGCCCCGGCACCCTTCGGCCCTCCTATATTTTTGACGCCGATTTCCTCTATCTTTCCGGCAACGCCAAGCCGCTCAAGAACAGAGCCCGGGTGCGGGTGCATATCGGCACCGCCGAGATCATGGCCCGGATCGTGCTGCTCGACGACGAGGAGCTCGTCCCGGGCAGCGAGGCCAATGTGCAGATCCTGCTTGAGGCGCCCTTTGTGGCCTGGCCCGGAGACCACTACGTGGTGCGCAGCTACTCGCCGGTCTTCACTATCGGCGGCGGCGCCATCCTCAATGGCACCCCTCCCAAGCGGCGGCGCTTCCGGGAGAGCAACCGGGAGGTTTTCTCCTGCTATCACGAAGGCTCCATCGAGGATCTTGTGCTTCTCCATCTTGCCGAGGCCGGAGTCGCGGGCCTGACCTTCGACGAGCTCTCGGTCAAGACCGGGCAGTTTGGCAAGCGCTTCAAGAAGCTTCTCGAGGCCCCCATCTCCAGCCGCAGAATCGTCGTGGTGGACTCGGAGCGGCAACGGATGCTCGCCGCCCGCACCTTCGACGAGACCGCGGCGGCTCTTGTGAAGATTCTTACTGAGTTCCACCGGGACAATTCCATGAAGCCCGGCCTTTCCAAGGAGGAGCTGCGCTCCAGGCTGCCCGGCTCCATCGACCCGAGGCTCTTCCAGCTTCTGCTCGGCACCCTCGGCAAGCAGGGGAGCATCGTGGTGGAGGAATCCATCGTCCGCCTGGCCAGCCACCAGGTATCCTTCAAGGAGGACGCCCGGGCGATCCGCGCCGAGATGACGGAGTTCTACCGGCAGGCCGGCCTCACCCCTCCCACGGTGCGGGAGGTGCAGGAGCATTTTGCCAGGTATCCGCTTTCCCTGGTGCGGGAGATTCTGGAGGTGCTGGTCCGGGAGCAGGAGCTGGTGAAGATCAGCGAGGATCTTTATTTTCATCTTTCCGTGCTTGCGGCCCTGCAGGAGCAGGTGATCGAATTCATCCGCAGGGAAGGGGAGATCGACGCCCCCCGCTTCAAGAACATGACCGGCCTGACCAGGAAATTCTCGATCCCCCTTCTTGAGTACTTCGACAAGATCAAGGTGACCATCCGGGTCGGCGACCGGCGTCTGCTCCGGGAGCGGAGCAGCTGAGCCTCTCACTCCTTTCGTTTTCCCATCTCCATCGGGAGGGATTCCCATCGGCATCGTAAGCGGCAACACCGGCGGCCTGAAAACCGCGCAGCTCAAATGGCTGGAACGCATCGCCAAGCGGCGGGTGCCACCGGACGATATCGTCAGTCCGGAGCTGGCCCGGGAGCTTTGCGCCTTTTCCTTTGCAACCGGCAGGCAGGCCGGGGTGCTCATCAGTCGGGTCGGCCAGGTGGAGTTTGTTCTGGTCGGGGATCATCGCTCCCTGATGATTCCTCCTCTCGGCCAGTACCGGGCCGCCGCCGGCGGTCGCCTGAAGGGGCTGCGCCTGGTCCATACCCATCTTGCCGGCGAGGATCTCAGCGAGGACGATCTGATGGATCTTCTCTTCCTGCGTCTCGACCTGATGAGCATGGTGAAGATGGACGAAAGCGGCCTGCCCACCCGTCTTTACACCGCGCATCTGATCCCGCAGGCGGTGGAGGGGCGCAACTGGGTTTTTCTGCCTCCTGAGGCGCCCAGCCGGCAGAGCCATCCCTGCCGGGAGCTCATCGCCGCCCTGGAGGATGAATTCGCCCGCTACCGTCCGGCCCGCGAAGTGGACAGGGGGAAGGACCGGGCGATTCTGCTCAGCGTGACCACTGCCCAGCGGAGCAAGGCGCAGGAGTCCATGGACGAGCTGGTCGAACTGGCCCGCTCCGACGAGGTGGTGGTGCTCGACACCGTGGTGCAGCGCCGCGACCGGATCAATCCGAAATGGATCATGGGCAAGGGCAAGCTCGGCGAGATCATGCTTTCCGCCCTGCGCCTGAACGCCAACCTGCTCATCTTCGACCAGGAGCTCAATCCCTCCCAGATCCGCTCGATCACCGACCATACCGAACTCAGGGTCATCGACCGTACCCAGCTCATTCTCGATATCTTTGCCCGCAGGGCCTTGAGCCGCGAGGGCAAGCTGCAGATCGAGATGGCCCAGCTCAAGTACATGCTGCCCAGGCTCACCACCCGCGACGATGCCCTTTCGCGCCTCACCGGCGGCATCGGCGGCCGCGGCCCCGGAGAGACGAAGCTGGAGATCGACCGGCGGCGCGTGAGGGAAAGAATCCACCGCCTGGAAAAAGTCCTGGGGGAAATCGAAAAGGACCGGAACCGGCGGCGGGACCGGCGGGGGAGGACGGGCATTCCCGTCATCTCCATCGTCGGCTACACGAACGCGGGCAAATCGACGCTGCTCAACAGCCTCACGAAAAGCCGCGTGCTGACGGAAGACAGGCTCTTCGCCACGCTCGATCCCAAGAGTGCGCGCCTGCGCTTCCCACGGGACACAGAGGCCCTCGTGACCGACACGGTCGGCTTCATACGCAACCTGCCCCCGGAGCTCTTTTCCGCCTTCCGCGCCACCCTCGACGAACTGCAGGACGCACACGTCCTTTTGCACGTCATCGACGCGGGCGATCCCGACTTCGAAGAGCGCATCCGCGCCGTGGAAAGCATTCTCGAAGAGCTGGGCGTCGCCGGCAAGCCCCGGATCCGCGTGCTGAACAAGGAAGACCTCGTGCCGGACAAGGATCGGCCCCGGACGCTCTGCCGCCGCCTCGACGCCGTCTCCGTTTCCGCCCTCGACGAGCGCACGTTTCAGCCGCTTCTCCAAAAGATGGAAGCCGCCGTCCGCCGGACCGGCGCCGGCCGCGCGGCGGGCGGACGCGGGGGGTTGCCGTGAACCGGACGGCCCGCCCCTTTCTCCTTGCCGTCCTTGCGGCGCTCCTCGCCCTGTCGGTGCTTGCCGCGTTCTGGCCCGTCACCGGCAACGAATTCGTCGCCTTCGACGATGAAGACTACATCACAAAAAATCCTCTGGTCCTCGAGGGGCTTTCCCGGGAAGGCGTCCGCTGGGCCTTCACGTCGGTGCACGCCCACAACTGGCATCCGCTGACCTGGCTTTCCCACATGCTGG
>DDXK01000017.1 GCA_002347185.1 Desulfobulbaceae bacterium UBA2262
CAAGATCAACAACGACCTGGAACGGATCGGCGACCTGGCGGCAAAGATTGCCGACAAGGTGGTCCTGATGCAGGAGACGGACCCGGTCAAATTTGCCTCCGACACCATGCGGGTTCCGGAAATGTTCCGCGCCATGTTCGAAAAAACGCTCTGGATGTTCCGGAAAACCATGGATGCCTTTGTCGACGAGGACACCGATCTCGCCTATCGGGTCTGCCTGGCCGACGACGAGGTGGACGGCAAGAAACGCGCCATCCGCCAGGAACTTGAGGAGATCAGCATGAAGGATCCTGGCCAGCACGTCTACCTGGCCAAGCTGCTCAGCGTGGCGCGCAGCACCGAACGGATCGCCGACCACTGCACCAATATCTGCGAGGACATCATCTACATGGCGCAGGGCAGGATCGTTCGCCACCATTTCGGCAAATAAAGAAAAAGGACGAAGCTCTCCATGGCCAAAGAAACGATCCTCATTGTCGAGGACGATGAAAACATCCAGCAGCTGGTGGGCTACAACCTGGCCAAGGCCGGCTACCATGTGCTGCATGCCGAAAACGGCGAGCAGGCTCTGCCCATGGTGAAGAGGGAAAAACCGGACCTGGTCGTGCTGGACCTCATGCTGCCCGGCTTGAGCGGCCTTGAGGTGTGCAAAGCCGTGCGCAAGGACTCGCAGAGCAAGGCGACCCCCATCATCATGCTCACCGCCAANNTACATCACCAAGCCTTTCAGCCCCAAGATCCTCATCTCCCGGATCAAGGCGGCCCTGCGCCGCAGGGAGGGACTCACCGGCGAGGAGGGCGGCGCCAAGGAAGGACCGCTCCGGATCCATGACCTGATCATCGACCCGAAACGCTACGAGGTGCTGTCTGGCGGCGAGGCGGTCGCCCTCACCGTGACCGAATTCAGCATCCTGGAGCTGCTGGCCCGGCGACCGGGCTGGGTTTTCAGCCGTCAGCAGATCATCGACGGGGTCCGCGGCTACGATTATGTCATCACCCCCCGCGCCGTGGATGTCCAGGTCTTCGGACTCCGGAAAAAACTGGGCCCGGCCGGCGACTGCATCGAGACGGTGCGCGGCGTCGGCTACCGCATGCGGGGCTGAGCCAGGCAGGAATCAGCGCGGGATCCCCTTTTTTTTATTCCGAAATTTCGGATTTTTTCACCGGCGAAAAGCATATTTATTCCGGGAATCAGTACTCTCTTCCTTGCTGGTCCGCGCCTCCGGCCCAGCCCCTGGCCACCCACTCATTTTTTACCCAGCGAAATCAGGAAAATAGGGAAAATATCCACCCTATCCCTCGGCAGGGAACGGATATTGCTTTACATCCAGGCAAGAATTGAGTGCAACCGAACCGCAACCGAGGGAGGTCAGACAATGTCAAGACAACAAGCCCTCCACATCCTGATGATGAGCCCGATCTACTTCCGCCTCCCCCTGACCGTGCGCAAGGACCTGCTTACGGAATTCTGCCAGGAGTTGAACCAGCTGTGAAGAAAACCCCTCGTCCTGAGCAGCGTGCGCCCGGCTGTGGCCATGCGGCAAAAACCCTTTCCCTCCCCGCCTCCCTGGGGTGAAGGGTTTCGGTCGGGACAAAACAGCCCGAGCATGGCCCTGAATAAACAAAAGGCCGCCCCGCTTCCCGCGGGCCGGCCTTTTGTTTTTGCCCCCTCTCCACCCGGCCAGCCTGGCGGCTGGCCCGCCGGTCACTGCTCCTGGATGTTCAGCTGCACCTGGGGGTGGACCAGGATCTTCTGCAGGCCAAGCTGCCGCGCGACGTTGATCACCACCGGCCCCCGGACATTGCCCCGCAACAAGGCCTTCCCCTCCGCCTCGTTTTTGATCAGCATCAAGAAGACCCCGATTTCATTGGGGTCAGTGGCCTTGAGCAACTCCTGCTCCTTGTCGTCCAGCGAAAACTCATAGTTGAGATCGCAACTGGTGGGATCGACCAGGGTAAAGGTCACTCCAGGGTCTTCGCACGCTTCCAGCCAATAGGCGCTCTGCCCGTCTGTTTCCTTGTGGTAGATCCTGTAGGTGGTGTAGCGCTCAAATCCGGGAATCCCCTCGGGAAAGGTGATGATCTTGTCGCTGTCGATCTGCGGCTGGCTGGCGAGACGATGCTGGATGGTCATGGNNCCCTCCCTTCCCGGCTTAAACATCGGAACACCGGCAAAAGAAGCAGGGCTGCATTCAGGCTAGCACAAATCAACGGTCCGATAGAACAACAAATTGCAGGGCGCAAACAGAACGACGCACAACAGAGGGAAAGGGCCGGTCACGAAACAGTGGGGGCAAATCTCGTTCGCCGCACTCTTTCCCTTGCCTGGCGAACCACCCCCAAAAAAAGGGCCGCCCCCCCTTGTCAGGGAGCGGCCCTTGCTCTTCAGGCAAAACATCTCAGCTTAGAAGGTATGGCACTTGGCGCACTCGTAGCCTTTTTCGATATGCTTCTTATGGCTGCTGGCGTCCCGCCAGGACTTGCTGCTGTGGCAATCGTTACAGAGATCGCGTTGTGGTTTCACCAGGCCGGTGGGCTCGGTGGTGTGGCAGCTGGTGCACTTCATAGCGTGCTCTCCCCGCGCATGCTCGTTGTGCATGGAGGCAAAGGAAGCGCTTTCCGCGGAATGGCAGAGGGTGCAGCCTTTAACCTTGGCTGGCCAGGTGTGATAGCCGAGCTGACCGAGAGGCAGCATCTTCGTCCCATCCGGTGTCTCGCCGCTGGCGGCGTGACACTCGCTGCATTGCGGCGCCCGGGATTTGGGATCGACCCCATGCGTGATCAGCATCTCGGCATTGGCCGCGACCAGCGTGTAGCCGCCGGCCA
>DDXK01000107.1 GCA_002347185.1 Desulfobulbaceae bacterium UBA2262
CGGGAGGACCTCTACTACCGGCTGCGGGTGGTCGACATTGCCCTGCCCCCTTTGCGGGAGCGGCAGGGGGATCTGCCCATCCTGGTCGGGCTCTTCATCGAGCGGTTCAGCAAGCGGCTCGGCAAGGCCATTTCCGGGATCTCCGACCAGGCGCTGCAGCTGCTCGGCGCTTACCCCTGGCCCGGCAATGTCCGCGAGCTCGAGCATGTGCTGGAGCGGGCCTGCGTGCTGTGCGGCGACGACACCATCACCACCGCCAATCTCCCCGAGGAGGTTCTCGGCGCGGCAGGTGTTGCATCTCTGGCCGCCGGCGTTGCGGCCGGAAACGGACAGCCCTTCGCCGGCCCGGGGGAGAGAGCCCTGCCGCCCCCGGGCCCCCAGGAAAGCGAGACGGAGCGCATTGCCCGGATTCTCGCGCAAACCGACGGCAACAAAGCCAAGGCAGCCCGTCTCCTGGGCATGGACCGCAGTACCCTCTACCGGAAAATGAAGTCCTACAACATGGAGTAGCGCGGCAGGAAGTGTTGCGCGTGCAACACTTCTGCAACGCCTGCCACAGGAAAAGTGTTGCATCGCCCTCTGGGTGCAACACTTTTCCTGTGGCCCTTTCGAAGCCTTCCCCTTTCGCTGTATTCCCTCCTTTTTTAGTCAATATCTTGAATTTGCGTGCTTTGTCGTTTTTTGTGCTCCTGATTCCCTTTAGGAAGGCACGGAAGAGTGATTTTTTTTAGTTCAGTAAAATCAAGGTGTTGTCTGCCGCACTTGGAAATACGCCGCCCAATTTCCGCCAGCTGTGGCATGGCCCGTGCAAATTCAACTGGGCAAATGGTAGCGAAATGCGGATAGGAACATAAATCCAGTACGATAGGAGGCACACCATGAAGAAGACATTGGCACGGCAAACAATCGGCATCGGTGAAGTGGATCAGGCTGCAATAGGTGAAGGTGTCTCCCAGGCAGCGCTGGCGGTGATTCTGACCATGGCGGCCTTGCTCGGCACCTGGGGCCTGGCCTGTCTGGTCAGTGGCGTCAGCAGGATGGGCGGGGTTCTGGAGCTGGCCCGCGCCTGGCTGAGCGCGGTGACCGGCGCCTAGAAAGGCGCGCAGTTTGAGAGTGCAGGTTTACGGCGGAAAGATTCGAAAAAGCAAAGCAGACAAGGAGGATGGCAATGGCAAAAGCAATGGGAGACGGCAAGGGCGCGGGAGTTTTCATGGGAATCGTCGGCGGGATCGGCGCGGTGATCGGCTTGTGGGCCTTGAGCGCCCTGACCCTGAGCCTCTCGCAGAGCGGGGCGAGCGAAGTGCTCCGACAGTACATGGTGGCCATCGGTCTGATCAGCGAACAGGCCACCCTGGTTGATTTCTACACCCACATCAAAGGCGTCGAGTATCTGATCTGCGTGGCCTTTTTCTTCGCCTTCCCGGCCTTTTTCAAATATGTCAACACCCCGAAGGTTACGGTTCCCGGCCAACGCTGATGACCTTCAGGCAGTAGCGCAGTACCCTCCCTCGGAGCCCGGGTTCGCCCGGGCTTTTTTATTGCGGCGGTGAGCCGGGCGGCGATTATTGCAAACGGCTGGCCCGGATGTTGCTATAATTTCAGAAGCGAGGGGCTTTCCTGCGCAAGCAAGGCAATACCGAGGGTGTCTGCCCGGGAGGATAGTGGTGGCCAAATACGTGCGAAATTACCTGCTCTTCTTGCTTGCCGCCACCCTGGCGGTTGTCGCCTACAACGTCTGGGACATGGAGCATACCCCTCCGCGCCTGGAATACTCGAATTTTATCGCCAAGCTCGCCGCCGGGCAGATCAGGGAGGTACGGATACGCGGCAGTGAAATTCAGGGACTCGATACCTTCTCGCAGCCCTTTCAAACCTATGCCCCGGACCTGCAAACGCTGCTACCCCGGCTGGAGGAGCAGGGGGTGCGCATCGACGCCGCCAGAGAGCGGGAGGTTTCTCCTTTCTGGACCTCCTCCTTCCCCGTCCTGCTCCTCATGGGCGGCTGGATGTTTTTCATGTTTCGCAGTCAGAAGGGGGGCAGCAGCGGCTTTGCCAAGAAGAAAGAGGCCATGACCCCGGCCCAGGCCAAAAAGGTGACCTTTGCCGATGTGGCNNTTCGTGGAGATGTTTGTCGGCGTGGGCGCTTCCC
Organism: Desulfobulbaceae bacterium UBA2262; assembly: GCA_002347185.1. GTDB lineage: Bacteria > Desulfobacterota > Desulfobulbia > Desulfobulbales > Desulfurivibrionaceae > UBA2262. The sequence continues at coordinate 2,150 of DDXK01000107.1, forward strand.
GGGTGCGGGAGCTTTTCGCCCAGGCCAAAAAAAGCGCGCCCTGCATCATCTTCATCGACGAGATCGATGCGGTGGGCCGCAGCCGCGCGGCCGGGGGCGCCATGGGCGGGCAGGACGAGCGGGAGCAGACCCTGAACGCCCTGCTGGTGGAAATGGACGGCTTCCAGAGTGGCGAGACGGTGATCATCGTCGCCGCCACCAACAGGCCCGACGTGCTGGATCCGGCCCTCATGCGGCCGGGCCGCTTCGACAGACAGGTCACCATCCTCCCTCCGGATGTCAAGGGGCGGGAGCAGATCATCAGGGTGCATGCCCAGCGGGTGGCCATGTCGCCTGCGGTGGAATTGCGCGAGGTGGCGAAAAACACCCCCGGATTCACCGGCGCGGAGCTCGCCAACCTGATCAACGAGTCTGCCCTCATGGCGGCGCGGAAAGGAAAGGAAGCCATAGAATTCGCCGACATCGAGGACGCCAAGGACAAGATCCTCATGGGCGCCGAACGCAAGGGGCTGGTGATCAGCGAACAGGAGCGGAAGGTGACCGCCTACCATGAGGCTGGCCACGCCATTCTCGCCAAGCTTCTGCCCAACACCGATCCGCTGCACAAGATCACCATCATTCCGCGTGGTCAGGCCATGGGGGTGACCCAGCAGGTGCCCCTGGACGACCGGCACGCCTACTCAAGGGAGTACCTCACCAATCGGATCAAGATCCTTCTGGGCGGGCGCACGGCCGAGGAGCTTGTCTTCAACGAGCTTTCCACCGGCGCCAGCAATGATCTGCAGAACGCCACCGACATTGCCACCCGGATGGTCTGCGAGTGGGGGATGAGCGAAAGGCTGGGGCCCCGCGCCTTTGTCACCGCCGAGGCGGGCTTTCTGGGGGGAGGCGGCAGACAGCGGCCTTACAGCGAGGAGGTGGCCCGCATCATCGACGAGGAGGTGAACCGACTCATCGAGGAGTGCTACCAGGAAGCGACCATCGTTCTTGAGGGGCGGATCGTTTTTCTGCACAAGCTGGCCGAGGTGCTGTTGCAGAACGAGACCATCGACGCGGAAGAGGTCGATATCATAGTGACCTGCCCCAAGCTCGATCAGGAAAACAAGGAGCGGACCGGAGTGGGGGCCTGAGGCCCTTTTTTCAGACCCTCCGGTGCTGTTGCATGCAACAGATGTGTTGCCACACACTTGTTGCATGCAACACTTTTTCTGGTCGGCCCCAGCCATGCACAGCATCAGCTGGCGTTGCGGCAACAAAAAAAGTTGCTTCCATCCCAACGAGGCTCGAAACCGCCTCTCCTGCTCTCCGTAAACTTTTGTATTGAATATTCAATAGGTTATCTTGTTGTCTTGTCACGCCCGCCGTCGAGGGTAGCGGCGTAACGTGCCCTGGTGTTTGCCGTCGGTCTGGCAGCGCCCCATGCGGCACCGCTGTCGTATCCTCTTGTTTTTTCTGGTTAAAAAATGATACTGGCTCGGTGGTTCTCCTCCAGTCCCGCGCGTGGGTTCTCCACGAAAATTTCTCCCTGTTTCCCGTCCTGAAATTTTCTGGCACCGGATGTGCATTACCGGCTGCCAGGTGTACTCCACCTCGATTGCGCATCTGTGGTCCTGCTCGCGCGGGCAGCCGTGGCGCGAGCAGGATAATGGCTTATGGAGAGAGTTTTTTGGGAAATCATCATCAATGAGGAGAAGAACCATGGGAGGAAAAAAGAAGCTCTTGGGAGTGGCGGCCGTTCTCGTGTTGACAGCACCACTTGCCAGCAGGAGCTGGGCCGAAACGGGACCGGATACGGTCGTGCTGGACAGCCTGGCAAACCACTACGAGGCAGTGACCTTTGATCACGCCATGCATGTTGATGTGGCCGGGAACTGTGCGACCTGCCATCATCATACCACCGGCGAGGCTCCGGTTGACCAGAATTGCGGGCGCTGTCATTCGGCGGCCCAGGGCGCCAGCGGCATTGCCTGCCGTGACTGCCATTCGGTGGAGCCGTTTTCCGCCGCGAATCTGAAGGCAATCGACAGCAATCCGCAGATGTACCACACCGGCAAGCCTGGGCTGAAGGGCGCCCTGCACCAGAAATGCCTTGGCTGTCATCAGGAAATGGGGGCGCCCACCGGCTGTCAGGATTGTCATGCCAGAAATGATCAGGGCGACGCCTTTTTCCGTGCCGGCAAGTATGCGCCGAAGCCAACGGCTTCGGAGAGCCACGGCGGCGGTCATTAAAATGATAAAACGGCTGAATCTCTAGCCTGTAACGATAGCAGAGGAATACATCATGAAGAAGATCAACCGCAGAAGTTTTTTAAAGGGCGGCTTGGCCGGTGGGGCGGCCCTGGCTGCGACCGGTGCGAAAACCGCCTCGGCTGCCCAGGATTTTGGCGGCTATCCGGACAGCATGGGAGTCCTGGTGGATTTTACCAAGTGCGTCGGTTGCCGTACCTGTGAGGCGGCCTGCAACAAGGAACAGGGGTTGCCCGAGCCGGAAAAGCCCTTTGACGATCAGTCGGTTTTTGACGAACAGCGGCACGGCGGTTTGCCCAGGCGACCCACGGAAAAGGCTTACACCGTGGTCAACCGCTACAATATCGTCGGTCGCGAGCATCCCCTCTTCCGGAAAGTGCAGTGCAATCACTGTAACGAACCGGCCTGTCTCACCTCCTGTTTTGTCAATGCGTACAAGAAAACCCCGGAAGGCGCGGTCATTTATGACCCGACCGTCTGCGTCGGCTGTCGGACCTGCATGATCGCCTGTCCGTTTTACGTTCCTGCCTACAGCTACTCCAGCGCCATCAATCCGGTGGTGAAGAAATGCATCATGTGCTACGACACCCGCCTCAAATTCGGTCGGCCGCCTGCCTGTGTCGAAGCCTGTCCGCAGCAGGTCATGACCTTCGGCAAACGCTCGGAGCTGTTGAAGCTTGCCCACCAGAAGATCAGGCAGAACCCGGACAAGTATGTTGACCATGTCTATGGGGAAAAGGAAGTGGGCGGCACGGCCTGGCTCTATCTCTCCGACGTGCCCTTTGACCGGATCGGCTTTGACACCCACCTGGGCAATCAGCCGATCATCAACTATGTCAAGGAGTTCCTTACCGTGGTGCCGATGGTGCTCACCATCTGGCCGGCACTGTTCACCGGCTTCCATCTGTTGAGCAACAGAAAGGATGCCAAGAAAAACGAAGAAACCAAGAGCTGATCGGAGGGCTTAAAGAGCATGAAAACATTACAAGCACAAGGCGTGAAGCCGGTTGATTCGCATTTGCAGGCGAATGGCAAACCCTGGAGCGTGAAGGAGAAGCTGCTGCTGGGACTTACTCCCAAGGAGTACATTGCGATGCAGGTCCGCAACCCGTTCAACTGGTTGCTCTGGATAATCTACGCCGTCGGCATCCCGGTTCTGGTCGGCCGCTTTATCTTCGGCCTCGGCTGGGTGACCCATTCATCCTATGAATATCCCTGGGGCCTTTTCCTGGGTTGGGGTCTTTTTACCATGGTTCCCCTTTCCGCCTCGGGCTTCATGATGGGCACCACGGTGGAGCTTTTCGGAAGAAAGGATTTCAAGCCCATCGAACGGCTTGGCCTCTTGAACGGCCTGCTGGGCTACCTCTTTGCCGTCATGTTTCTGCAGGTTGACCTGGGCCAGCCCTGGCGTTTGATTTACCCCATGTTTGTCTCCCTCGGTCCGGCCGCGGTTCTTTTTCTGGTTGCCTGGCATGTCGCCACCTATCTGTCCTGCCAGGTGGCCGAGCTGGTGCCGGCCTTTTCAGAATGGATGGGGTTTCCCAAGGCGAAAAAATTCATCAAAAGCATCGTCCTGGGGCTCACCGTGGCGGGCATCATCCTTTCCACCCTGCATCAGGGTGCTCTGGGCGCGCTTTTCACCTATGCGCCGGGCAAGGTGCATCCGCTCTGGTACTCATCGCCCTTCCAGTGGTTCCATTTCTTCATCTCCGCGGTATTTGCCGGGCTTTCCATGCTCATCGTGGTCAGCACCCTCTGCAAGTGGTTCCTGCGCTGGCGTTGTGACGACAACTTCCTGAAAAATCTCAACACCCTGACCCTGGGGCTTGCCAAGGGCGCTTCCCTTGCCCTGATCACCTACTTTGTCACCAAGATCATCGGCATTGCCCATGACGGCGACTGGGAGTACCTGGCCTCGGGCTGGGGGCAGTGGTTCATGTTCGAGATGGTGGTGGGCGTGCTCCTGCCGCTGGTCTTCTACACCGTGGCCATCAAGAATCAGAATGCCTCCCTGGCCCGTTTCAGCGCCTTCCTGGCCGTGTTCGGGATTGCCTTGAACCGTCTGAACACCGCGCTCGTCACCTTCAACTGGAATCTCTATCAGGAGATTCCCCACTGGCGCGAAGTGATGATCGTCATCACCGTCTATGCCACCTATATCGTGGTTTACCGGGCCATTCTCGCGAGAATGCCCATCCTTTATACCTGGAAGGAGCAGAAACAATAGCGGGTACCCGGCGGCTCCGGCGCCAAGCCGGAGCCGCCGACTTCAGGAAACGGGCGGTCCGGCATCCGGACCGCCCCAACCAGTGACGGCAACCATGGCCATTCCGCTCAAAAAAACCATTCACTACACGGCCCTTGCCGTTTCCCTGGTTCTCGTCGCCCTTCTCGGGCTCGGAGTCCGTCAGTATCAGCTTTACAGCAACCATGCACGGATAACCGGGCAGACCGAAAAGCTCATCTTTCAATTCGCCATTATCCGCGAGCATGTGGGTGAAGCCCTGCTCGATGGCCAGTATGCCGGGCTTGCCGCGGTGGCCGCCGAGTTGGAAGGGTTCAATCGCAACCTCACCGGGCTCATGCATGACCGGCATATCGACGACCAGTACAAGCTGAGCTTCGCCAACAGCCTCGACCTCCCCGGCCTCATCCTCCTGGTGCGGAAAATCGAGGCCGGGCCGGAAAAGGCGGAATATGTCCGGCAGCTGAACCGCGAGATCAGGGTGCTTGGCGAGAGGCTCATGCTTTTCGACCGGGTTCTGGTCGATCACGCCAAACGGCAGCTGGTTGGCTTCCAGAATGTAGTCATCGGCGCCCTCGCCCTGGTGGTTTTTCTGGTGATTCTGCTCCTCTTCTTTTTCCAGAAGAGGCTGATCTTCCCCCTTCTTGCCCTGGTGGCGCAGGTGAAGGAAGTGGCCAGCGGCAGGAGGGGCGGCCTTTCCATCGCCGATCGCAACGACGAGATCTCGGATCTTGCCTATTCCTTCCACGATCTGCTTTCCGCCCGCGAGATCACCGCCCAGGGGCTGGCCAGGTTTCAGCGCCTGGCCGCCGCGATCAAACGGGCGCAGCTGGCCCTGAGCAAGGCCAGGGATGAAGAGAGCCTGTTCAGGGAGGTGTGTCGGGCCCTGCTGGTGAACGAGGATTACTGCCTGGTCTGGATAGGCAGGGCGAGCCCGAGCGGCGAGGATGTGCTGCCGGTTTCCGCGGACGGCTCCACCACCATGACCGGCAAGGAGTGTGAGACCTGCGTGGCCCTGCTGCTCACCGAGGCGGAGGAAAAGGGGCTTGAATTCAATCCGGCCGCCATGGCCTTGCGTTCCGGCAGGCCCGTGGTCAAGAGCGATATCCTGGCCGGGATTCCCAAGGGCCTGCTCAAGGGAACGCCCCTTGCCGCCGGTTATGCCTCCTGTGCCGCCCTGCCGGTCGCCCGCCAGGGGCAGGTCTATGCGGTCCTCTCTGTCTATGGCGTCTCCCGGGACGGCTTCGCGGAAAAGGAAATAGAGCTGCTCGAGGGGCTGACCGCGGATCTGGCCCTGGTCCTCTATACGGTGCATGAGCAGCAGCGCCTGGCCAGGAAGGAAAAACTCCATGCCGGGCTGCTTGCCGCCCTGGATCTGATTCGGCTCAACCTGGCGCCTTCCGGGGAGATCCTGGCGGCCAACGAGGTGTTTTCTCGCCGGACAGGGCTTGCGCCGGAAGCCATAACCGGACGTGGGGTGGCTGAGTTTTTTCGCCCCGCCACCGCCGGCGAGGCCAGTGAGGCCGAATCCTTTATGGCCTGGCTGGCGGCGGAAAAAAGCAGGGTCTTGCAGATGGCTGCCGGCGTGGTGGCACAAGGCTGGCAATGCGCCCTGCTTCCTGGCAGGGAAGAGGATGGCGCCCCCGGGGAGCTGGTGCTTCTCGGCTACCCGCGGCAGGGCGAGGAAAAAGAAGAAGAGGGCGGCCTGGAATGGCTGCGTCTTGAAACCATGGCCGGACTGGCCGAGGGGGGCTGCCACGAGATCAGCGATTTGAGCAACGGCCTGATCAACTATGCCCAGGTCCTGGTTGACGAGGAAAGCAGCCGGTCGCCGAGGCAGCCCCACAATGCCCTGCTGGCAAAGATCCTCGACGGCGGGGAACGTATCGCCGAGATGGTGCGCAAACTCATTTTTTACGGGCAGCGGCAGGGGGATGGCGGGGAGTTTCTCTCCGCCGCCGTGGTTCTCGACGATGCCTTGCTCCTGAGCGGCTATCACCTGCGCAGTGACGGCATTCAGCTCGAAGTGCGGTTGGAGCCGCTGCCTCCGGAGGTTCCCGTGCATGCGCAGAGGATGCAGCTTGCCTTTCTCGGGCTGCTGAACCTCATGCGCCATGCCCTGAACAAGCGCTTTCCCGGTCGCAACCCGCGCAAAAAGATCAGTATCGAAAGCAGGATCGCCACCTTTGGCGGCGCAGGCCGTGTCTATGAAATCATTCTCACGGACTGGGGGGCCAGCCTGCCTGTTGATGTCCTGGAGGCAGGGACGGGAAGCGGGTCTCCGGGCAAGGGGAAAACATGGGTCGGGTTTACCGAAAAACTGGCGGCCTGCCGGCGGATCGTCGAGGAGCAGGGCGGCGTCTTTGCCCTTGAGGCGGAAGAAGGGGATAGCTTTGTCAGGCTGCGGCTCTCCCTGCCGGTCAAGAACGATTGAGAGGCAGGGAGAGGTCCGCGCAATGAGGAGGCAAGGGAGCGCATATGAAAACGCGGGCAACGGCCGCCATTTATAAAATTTCCGCGGCAGCGGCCAAGCTCGCTCTGCATCCCCGCACCTTGCGAAATTACGAAAAGGCCGGGCTCATCAAACCGATCCGGCGCGGCGCCTGGCGCTATTATTCGGAGCTCGACCTCGTATGGCTCAGGTGCCTCTTCGCCATGATCCACAAGGGGGGGATCACCATCGTTGCCATCGGCAAGCTGCTGCGTTACGCCCCCTGCTGGGAAGTGGCCGATTGCCCGGAGGGCAAGCGCCGGCACTGCCCGGTTTTTTCCGAGCGGCGGCAGGGCAGGCCCTGAAGGACTCGGGACGCCCGGCTAGCCGGTGTTGAGCAGGGCCCAGGAGCACCAGCGCTCGTTACGGTTTCGCTCCAGGAATTTCAGCCCCTGCCGCGGCAGGGCGGCAAGCAGCTCTTCCTCCATGCCGGGGATGAAGCCGGAGAGCAGGTAGAGACGGGCCCGCCAGAATTCGGGCTTTTGAAAAAGCTCCAGCATCAGGCCCTTGTAGAGGTTGGCCATGACCAGGTCAACCCGGGTGTCCGGGCATTGGGCGCGCAGGTCTGCCTCCAGGACCGTGACCTTTCCCTCCACCTGGTTGCGGAGGACATTGGCCCTGGCCACTTCGCAGGCCAGCCGGTTATTGTCCAGGGCAGTGATGCGGCCGATGCCGAGTTTCGCCGCGGCAATGGCCAGAAGCCCGGTGCCGCAGCCCAGATCGAGGGCGGTGTCGAGGCGAAGCTCCGGGCTGCGTCCATACTTGAGCAGGCTGGTGAGGCAGAGGCGGGTGGAAGGGTGGAAGCCGCTGCCGAAGATGACGCTGGGGTCGAGGCGGACATCGGCCTCGGTTGCTTCCCAGACCGGAGCCACCGTGAAGTTGTCGATGCGGAAGGCCCCTATCTCCCTGCCCGCTTCCCAGTCGCTGTAGTCGAGATCCGCCGCGTAGATCACCCTGGCGCCGCTTTCCGCGCACAGTTCCGCGACCAGCCGTTCTTTGGGGCGGTGAAAGAAGAGGATGGCTGTTTCATCCTCGATCCAGGCGCCGATCAGGTCGGGGTCGGAGATGGCCGGAAGCTCGCGGCGGTCGAGATGGTAGGTGTAGAGTCGCTTGTAGCTGGTGTGGGGAGGCCTGAGCATGGAAAACCTTTCAGAGGGTGGTGCTGGGCCGGCGCGGGTTTTCCCAAGCGATCCGGCGTTTTTCTTGAACTCCGCGGCAGGCTCCCGCCACTGCCGGCAGTGCCCTCAGGGCCTGCACGCCGGCCCCTACTGGTTGAAGCGATCCAGGGTGAAATCGGCCCTGGACCTCACGGCAAGCGGGCTGTCGGCCCCAAGGATCCTCGGTGAGGCGATCCCGAGGCGTTTGGCAGGGAGCTTGAATTTCTCCAGAAGATAGAGGCGGATGTTTGCCGCCCGCTCCTCGGCGAGCTGGAGAAGCTCCTCTTTCCTGATGCTGGCCTCGCTGCTGCTCTTTTCCTCACCGGCCGGCGCAACCTGTTCCTGGGAAAGCGGCTTGGTGATCTCCTCCTTGCCGTAGGCCGCCGCCATCTTCTGGCTGAGCTGGGCCTCGGCCCGCCGGCGTCGCTCTTCCTCTTCCCGACGCAGCTTTGCAAAGAGGATCTTCCGATCCGCCTGGTCGTCGGCGGCCCCGCTGATGATGAGCTTGAGTCCGGGCCGTTTTCGCAGAGCCTCGCCGAGGCTGGCAAGCTCCTGCGCTCCGGAGGCCTCCACCCCCGTCTCTCCAGGCTTGAAGGCGAGAAAGGCGGGTACGCTCCCGTTGGCCAGGGATTCGTTGAGCACCGTGAAGGGAGAGGCCCCTGTCCTGGCGAGCAGGCCGCTTATGTGTTTGGCAATGGATTTGCCGAAGGAAAAATCCTTGCTGGCCAGGTCGCCGCTGCTGCTGATGTTGAGGGAAAATTCCTGCTGTTCGTCGGCGAGCAGGGCCAGGGTCAGGGGCAGCAGGCGGCTTCCGTCCGTGAGCTGGCCAAGGCGCAGGCCGTTGATGGTCAGCTGGCTGTTGGCGGAAAGGGTGTTTCCCTCTTTTTTGAGGAGGCTCACCAGCTTGAGGGTTCCCGCCGCCGGCCGATAGCCGAGTACCGGCTCCAGGTAGGGGGAGAATTCGGTCAGGGCGGCGCCGGAGATGCCGATCTTGCAATCAGCGCCCAGGCTGGGGGCAAAAAAAGAAAAATCTCCGGAGAGGATCAGTGGGGTGCGGTTGTTGACGATGCCGCTCAGGTCGAGGCGGCAAAGATTTTCCGGTTTGTTGGCAAGGTCGCTGACGGTGCCGTTGATTTCCTGGATGGCGGCCTCAAGGGCCGGAGAAACCCGCTGGTCGCTCAGATGCACCGTGCCCTTGGTCAGGGAGATTTCCTTGACGCTGAGGGCGACGGGAGAGGGTCCGTTCTGATCGCCCTGCCGCAGGAAGAGCAGCGAGCGCATGGTGGTCTGCGGCTCCTCGCGCCAGCGGAGAACCGGTTGTTCCACGAAGAGCTGGCCGAGGTCGATCCAGGATGCTTTCAGATCGGCGTTGATGTTTTCCGTGTAGGCGTTCCGCCAGGAGAGCAGCGGCTGTTTGCCGCCGGCGGCAAAATCGCTGATCGTCACCCCGCCGGTGAAGGTGGCCTCGGGCAGGCGGATGGTCCCGTTGGCCTGGAGCTCGCCGCCAGTGATGGCGGGCCGCAGCCAGCCCTTGAAGAGGGAAGAGAGGACGGTGAGGGGCAATTTCTCCAGCCGGGAGGTGAAGGCCGCGTTGAAGGGCGCGAACTGGATCGGTCCTTCCAGGGAAAGCGCCCCGCCGCCCTGAACGGTCGCCTCCAGGGACATGACCCCCTTTCGATTTTCCTGGTCTCCGATCTCGATTCTGGACGTAACATCTTCCAGCCGTTGCTCGAGGGCGGGCATGCGGATCCCGGCACTGCGCAGGATGATGGCGCCCTGGCCCGCTTCGAGGGAGGTGAGGCTCAAGCGCCAGCTGTCCGTTTTTTCCGGCCTGGACCAGTTTGCCTTGCCATCCTTGTCCCAGCGCATAAGGAGAATCGCCTTCTCTCCCTTGATTCTGCCAAGATGCAGGGTCCGCTCGCGGCTGTCCAGCCCTGCCTCGCTGAGGCGGAGGAGGGGCAGGCGCAGCCATTCCTCCTTCCGGGCGGTCAGGGAAAGTTTTTCGATTTCCGCCTTCAGGCCTGAGAGGACAAACTCCTCGCTCTTCCCGGAGGAGGCGCCGGCGGGGCGCCAGCGGAAGCGGCTTTCCATGCTCGTGGCCACGCCGCTGGCAATGCGCAGGTCCTGATCGCTGGCGAGGTAGGGGCTGAAGCGGGCAAGGTCGAGCTGGTTGAGCACCAGGAGTCCCTCTGCCTGCAAGGGGCTTGCCTGCAGCGAGCCCTGCGCGGAGAGGCGGGCGGCCGCGCCGCTTTTTGCGCTCAGGGCGAAGGAGGCCGGGGAGGCGCCATGGTCGTCATAGCCGGTGATGGTGAGTTGAAGGTCGGTCAGGCTGTGCCGCAGCTCGGCCCCGCGCGGACGGTCCGTGAAGTGGAGGGTGCCGCCCTGCACCTGGAGCTGATCGATGCGCAGGTGGCTTTCCTTTGTGCCATTGCTTGCCGGAGCCTCATTTTTGCGGGCAGGTCGAGCCAGAAAGGACCAGGCGCCCTTTTTGTCCCTGGCCGGAAAAAGCTCGAGATCTTGCAGGGCGATCTTCTGGAAGTGATAGCGCCGTTTCAGAGGGCTGAAGCTTCCCTGGAAGCTGAGCTGCTCGATCTTGTGGGCCTTGCCTTCCTGCCCCTGGACGGTCAGCTGGCGAAAGAGGCCCTCGCCTTCGATGTCGAGCCGGGATTCCGCGTTGGTTTCCTGGGAAAAAACCAGCTTGCCGGTGAACTCGGCGACACCCTTGTCGATTTTCAGGCGCCAGTTTTCCGGCAGGTAGTCCAGATAGCGGGGCAGGTCGATATCCTTGAGGTTGAGGTCCAGGGAGGCCTGCACGGTCTTTCCGGTCATGGCCGTTTCGCCGGTGAGGTTGATGGGGCTGCCGTTGATTTTGGCCGAAAAGCTGGGCTTGACGTACTGGCCGGCCTGGTAGGCGATGTTGGAAAGCGAGGGAACGCTCAGGTTGAGCTCTTCAACGCTGTGCGTTTTTCCGGTGGGCTGATCGTCGAAGGTGAGGCGGCTGCCGGAAACGGAGATGTTGTTCAGGGAATAGAGCAGGGGCTCCTCTCGGTCCGGGAAGAGATCCTGCATCGCCTGCCCCGCGTTGTAGCTGCCGTCCTTGTGCCGGACCAGATGGAGAAAGAGCTGCTCCGCCTGCACGGCCCTGGCCACCGTCTGGCCGGAGAAAAGGCCGGAAAGCTCGAAGTCGATGCTGGCCCTGCCGACGGAGAGGAAGGGGTCGACCGGATCGTCCTTTGCCGAAAGCTTGGGCCCGACGATGAGGTTTTGGACCGTGAGCCTCAGGGTGAAGGGGTCGAAAGCCGCCCCGGCGATGGTCACCGGCCGTTGCAGGCGTTTGCCCAGCCGCTCTGCGAAGGTGGTTGTTGTCAAGCGCGGGATCAGGAGGTAACCGCAGGCGAGAAAGATCAGGAAGCCCGCGAGCAGGGCAAGAAGGCCGCTTGTGAAGAGGAGACGACCCCGGCCGCCGCTCGGGGGGCGGTCGGCTCGCGCTCTTGGCGGCTGAGGCGGGATTTCCTGCTTTTCTTCAGGCTTTTCCGAGGTGGGTGCCGGTTCCTGGGCGATGCTGATGCCGCCAAAATCGTCCGGCTGTGTCTCGTTGTTGCTCATGGGGCATGGTTCCCGAAATGCGGATATCTGGTTTTTTTCTCTGCCTGCTTGGCAGGGTGGCAAGGTAATGCTAAAATAACAGGCTTCCTGGAAAACGAAAGCAAAAACGCCGGCTCCATGCTGGTAAAATTATCATAAAAGTGGCAAGGAGTTCAAAGTGTTTACCTCTCTGCGCGGTATTGCGGTTCTGGCCCTCACCCCCCTCCTGACGGGGCTGATCAGCATCATCGCCCTCGTTATGGTGGGCGTTCTGCGGCGCCCCGCCTCGGAGGTGCAGTTTCTCCCCCGTTACTGGGGGCGCTTCATCGCCTGGCTCAGCGGGGTTTCCGTATCGGTGCGCGGCGTCGAGGCGCTGGAACAGGGCAGGCCCTATATCTTTGCGGCCAACCACCAGAGCCAGTTCGATATCTTCGTGCTGCAGGGCTATCTGGGCTTTGATTTTCGCTGGCTGGCCAAGCTCGAGCTCTTCAAAATCCCGGTTTTCGGCGCGGCCATGCGCAAGGCCGGCTACATCCCCGTTGACCGGGCCCACGGCCGCAGGGCGATTCAGAGCCTGGACGAGGCGGCGAAACGTATTGCCGACGGCACCTCGGTGATCATCTTTCCGGAGGGGACGCGAAGTCCGGACGGCAGGCTGGGGCAGTTCAAGGCCGGAGCCATGGTGCTGGCCATCAAGGCCGGGGTGCCGGTGGTGCCGGTGGCCATCGCCGGCACCCATCGGGTGCTGCCCAAGGGCAGGCTGCTGGCCCGGCCCGGCCGGGTGGAGATCCTGGTCGGCGCGCCCATTGAAACCAGCGCGTACTCCCTCAAGCAGAAACAGGAGCTGGCCGAGTTGCTGCAGGCCAGAGTCGCCGAGCTTCTCGCCTCTCTCTCCTCACCCGACGCCTGACCGGAATCACTCCTTTTTCCCGGGCAGTGCCGCGATCCACCGCCGGGCCTCTTCCTGGCTGTGTACCACACAGACCGTATCCTCGGGGTTGTAGACCTCGTGCAGGGATTCCATCATCCTGCCGACCCCGAAGGAGAGAGGGGTCTCGCCCGCAAAAACCGTGGCCCTGATTTTTTTCCTTTCCTTGAGGCCCTTGTACACCGAGGGAATCTGCTGGGCATCTCTGGCGGTGAAGAGGATTTCGACCTCGTCGTCGAAGGTGACCAGTTCGACATAGTCCGGCCCGATGCGGTGGTCTGCTTCTACTTTCCGGAAGTGATCCAGGAGGTCGTGCATGGTTATCCGGCCGCAGCAGTGGGTGACGAGGAGCTTCTCTCCGGGGTCGTAGGTGTAGCGCAGGGGCATGTTCGGCTCCGTTTGATATATCTCCAATCATCCGGGGAAAGAGGGTGCCTTGTCAAGGTGGAAGAACGAGGGAGGGCAAAGCCCGTGCCGGGCGGCGAAAGGCTCAGGAGAAAAGTTGGCTCTGGATGCGGAGGCGGCCCGAGGAGGAGTCGAGGCTGGCCTCGGCGCCCAGGGGGAGAATCCGGTTGCTGGCGCCGTGGCCGGCCGGGAAATTGGCCCAGACCGGAATCGGGCGGTCGGCGGTGAGATCCAGGGCCCGCTGCCAGATCAGTTGGAGATCCCCGCACTGGTCAAAGCCGCCCAGCACCAGGCCGGCGATTTTTTTCAGGCGGCCGGAAGCGGCGAGGTGGGTGAGCAGGCGGTCGATCCGGTAGGGGGCCTCGCCGATATCTTCCAGGACCAGGATGCGTCCCGCATAGTCGGGCTCCAGGGGGGTGGCGGTCATGTGGACCAGATTGGTGAGGTTGCCGGGCAGCAATCGGCCTTGTGCCTCACCCGCCCTGAGGATCTCCAGTCCCTTGGCCCTGATCTCGGTTTCCGGCCGGCCCAGGAGCAGATTGCAGAAGGCCTCCTGCGAGGCGCGGTCGGATCTGGGCAGGGTGGTGAGCATGGGCCCGTGGAAGGTGATGAGCCCGGTTTCCCTGCCGACGGCGGCAAGGAGCACGGTGAGATCGGAGAAGCCGATCAGGATTTTGGGGTGCCGCCGGATCAGCTCGAAATCGAGGAGGGGGAGAAGGCGCGCGCAACCGTAGCCGCCACGGGCGGCGATGATCGCCTTCACCTCGGGATCGCGCCAGAGGGCGTGCAGCTCGGCGGCCCGCTCCCGGTCGCTGCCGGCAAGGTAGCCCTCCCGGCGGAGGACGTTTGCCGGGGGGCGGGTCCGAAAGCCCATTTCGGCGAGCAGTCTGAGCCCGGCGGCAAAATCCTCCTCGTTCTGCACCGGTCCGGCCGGGGCCGCGATGCCGATGAGGTCGCCGCGCCCGAGAGGCGGAGGGAGGATGGCCCTAGCGGTTGCGTTCATGGAGCAGGCGCAGTCCCTTGAGGGTGAGCATGGGGTCGACATGGTCGATGGTGGTGGCGTAGGGGGCGATCAGGGTGGCCATGCCGCCGGTGGCCACCGACTTGGCTTTCTGCGGAGCCAGTTCTGCCCGGAGACGATGGATCAGGCCGTCCACCATGCCGCCGTAGCCGAAGAGGATGCCGGACTTGATGGCCGCCACGGTGTTGGTGCCGATCGCGGCGGCGGGCGGGCTGGAGATGTCCACTTGCGGCAGCTTGGCGGTCCGGCCGGCCAGGGCTTCCATGGAGATGGAGAGTCCCGGGGCGATAACGCCGCCCAGGTACTGGCCCTTTTCGGAAACGCAGTCCCAGGTGATGGCGGTGCCAAAGTCGACGACGATGAGGGCGCAGCGGAACTCCTCGTAGGCGGCCACCGCGTTGACGATGCGGTCCGCCCCCACCTCCCGGGGATTGTCGATGAGCACCTCCATGTCGGTGACCACGTTCTCTCCCACCACCATGGCGGTGCTCTGCAGGTATTTGCTGGTGAAGGCGGCCCAGGCGGCCTGCATCACCGGCACCACGCTGGAGATGATCACCCTGGAGATTTCGGCGAAGCGCAGTCCTTCCATGGCGAAGAGGCCGTGGAAAATGGCGGCCAGCTCGTCGACGGTGCTGCCCTTGTCCGTCTTCACCCGCCAGTGGCAGCGCAGGGTGGCGTCGCTGAAAACGCCGATGACCATGTGGGTGTTGCCGACATCGACCGCTAAAAGCATAGGCATCTCTCCGGGAAGTTTTCGTAGCGAACTGACTGTAACAGAAAGGGCCGCCTGCTGTCCACGGGAAGGAGCGGCAGGAAAATTTTTGCCCATCCGGCAAGGTCGGCCTTGACGAAGGCCGGCGGGCGCAGAAAAATAGAGGTGCGCCCATGCTTGTCCGGGGGCGGGGGAGGTTCGCCATGACAGAGTACATCGTGATAGTCACCACCGTGACCAGAGCCGAGGATGCGGAGCGGATCGCCCGGCTGCTGCTGGAGAAGAGGCTGGCCGCCTGCGCACAGGTGCTGGCGCCCATGACCAGCTGGTACTGGTGGCAGGGAAAGATTGAGAGCGCCGGCGAGCATTGCTGCCTGCTCAAGAGCAGAAGGGAGCTCTTTGCCGAGGTGGAGGCAGCGATCCGCAGCGTCCATCCTTATGAGGTTCCGGAGATCATCGCCCTGCCCGTTGTCGCCGGGAGCAGCGACTATCTGGGCTGGCTGGGCGCCGAACTTTCCGGGGAGGGCTGAGGATGGAGGAGGGGCAGAAAAAAAAGGCGGGCCGCAGGCGCAATCCCAGAGAGTATCATTGCCACTGCTGTCGGAAAACCCTGCCCTTCTGCTGGAGCTGCCCGTGCGGTTTCCAGATCTGCGATGACTGCTTCAAGGAAAATCTCTGGGGCATCAGCAACGGCCCCACCTGGGTCTGCCCGGACTGCGGCCGGATCCGGATGATGTGAGTTCCCTGTCGGGCAATTTCCCCTGCTGTTGGCAACCAGTCCGAGAAAAGAGCGCTCAGGCTTCCTCCGGCCTTCGGAAGAGGTGATGGGCGAGTGGCCCCCTGCCCTTGCCCAGGGCGAGCGGAGTGCTTTGCCGCAGAAGGGTGTCCAGGAAGGCGGTTGCCTGGAAAAAGGCCTGGCGGTCGTCCCCGCAGCGGAGGTGGTAGGCGGCGAAGGCCGAGGCAAAGGTGCAGCCGGTCCCGTGGCTGTTGCGGGTGCGGATGCGCGGGTGGCGGGAGGTGACGACCTCGAGCCCCGGTCCGTGGCGGCGGATGAGGAAGTCCTCCACCAGGGGTTCCTCCTCCCGGAGATGGCCGCCGGTGAGGATGACGGCGCGCAGGTTGGGGTAGGCGGCAAAGAGGGTGGCCGCCGCTTCCTGGCCCTCCGCCGGGGTCTGCACCGGCAGCCCGGTCAGCTCCCGCAGTTCCGGAAGGTTCGGGGTGAGCACCGTCGCCTTCTTGAGGAGGGCGGCAAGGCCGCTGCCGCCATGGTCGGCGGCGAGCAGCGGGTGGCCGTCGCTGGCTTTGAGCACGGGGTCGCAGATGAGCTCGCCGGCAAAGCCGGCGATGGCCTCGGCGGCGGCTAAGGCGATGGCGCCGGTGCCGAGCATGCCGGTTTTGATGTGGCTGACCGGCAGGTCGGCGAGGACCAGCTCGATCTGCCTTCTGACAAAGTCGGGAGCGACGGGCAGGGTGGCCGCGACGCCCAGGCTGTTCTGGGCGGTGAGGCAGGTGATGGCTGCGGCGCCGTAGACGCCGATGGCGGTGCAGGTTTTCAGGTCCGCCTGTATGCCGGCTCCTCCCGAGGGGTCGGAGCCGGCAATGCTGAGAAGCGCCCTCTCACCCGGGACTTCTGTCAGGGGCATGGCTTCAGGCGCAGCCGCAGCCAGTGGCCATCCGGGCCGGGCTGTCGATGGAGAGCAGGGTGATCTGGTAGGTGATCTCCTGGCCGGCCAGCGGGTGGTTGAAGTCCACGGTGACCTTGTCCTTGTCCACGGCGACAACGGTGGCCGGCACCGTGTGCTGCTCGCCCTCTTTTTCCAGATTCATGCCCAGGACCATGCCCGGCGTGAGGGGTTGCTCCCCGAAGTTCTGCCGCGGCACCGCCATGATCAGTTCCTCGTTCTTCTTGCCGTATGCCGCCTCGGCCGGCACCCTGACGGTTTTGCTTTCGGCAACGGCCATGCCCAGTACCGCCCGTTCGAAGGCGGGCAGGACGCTGCCGGTGCCGAGCTGGAAGCTCAAGGGGCCTGTTTCCTGGGAGGTTTCGAATTTTTCGCCGCTGGCGAGCAGCCCTTCATACACTATGGTGACGGAATCGTTTTCAGTGACGCGCTGCATTGGTGATGAGGCTCCTTGGTTTTTTCAGGTTCGTGGGAATGACTCCGGAGAGCCGGGGGGAACTTCTTTCTCGCCCTCTGCTCCGTGTGTGCTTACCATAAGACCGGCCCCCTGCCGGGTCAAGACCGGCCCCTCTCCAGCCGCCATTTGAGGCAGAGCAGCCCCAGGGGAGCCAGGTGGAAGCAGAGGTCGAAGATATCGATGGGTCTGGAGAGCTGGCCGTTTTTCAGCATGAGGAGCTTTTCCACCGCATGGGGCATGGGGTGGAAGGGGGCGAGCAGCATGAAGAATGCCAGAGCGAGCAGGATGGAATAGGGGATATCCGCGAGGATTTTCCGCATCTTCAATTCCTGGCGCTTTCCAGGTTCGCGCTGCGGACCTCCAGCTTGGCGATGAGCCGTCCCATCGTGGTTTTCACGGCCCTGCTCTCGCTTTGCTCCGATTCATCGCTGGTGTAGTCGTCTACCTCGAAGCTGAAGAGCAGCTTTTCCAGCCGACCGCCGTATGCGGCAAGGGTCTCCTTGGCGAGGGCGTAGAGCCCGTCGTAGGGGAAGGGCCGCTCGATTCCGGAAAGCTTGCTTTCGATGTAGCTCTGCAGCTTGAAGATCTCGGTCTGGCTGTTGCCGTAATAGATTGTGCAGCCGGCAAGAATTTCGACGAGCTGTCTGTGCAGATCGCTCGCCTTGATCGCCCTTTGCCCGCCCAAGGAGCAGAAAAGCAGCTTCAACGCCCGGACAAAACCCTTGAGGCCCATGAAGAATTCCGTCGTCTTTTCCGCAGCCAGGGTATTGGGGTTGACTGCGGAGCCTGGCTCCTCGATGCGCCGACGTATTTCCGGAAGTATCGTCGCCTTGAGGGAGAGCTGGAGGTTGCTCACCTCGTTCAGGATCAGGGGGAGCAGGCGGACCAGATTCAGGGTCTTCGCCTTGTGGCGCAGGTCGACAAGGTTGCGGGCCAGGGTGGGGATGAGTTGGGCGAGCCTTTCCAGAATCTGCGGGGCCGGGCTTCCCTTGAGGGCGGTCAGCTCCTGCTCGATCTTGTCCACGGAGAGGATTTCCCCCGGCGGATTCTGCTGGAAATACTCGACAAAGGACTTTATCTGGTCCGTGGCCCGCAGCATGACCCGCAACTGGTGGTCGATTATGGCGCGGGCAAGTCCGGTGAAGCCGCCGAGGTCGATGGCCCTGATTTTTTTTTCAAGCTCCGAGGCAAGGGCCTTGAGTTCCAGGAGGGTCGGGTTGCCGTCTTCCTGATGCTCTTCCTTGACCAGGCAATAAAAGGAGTAGCCATCCTCGACGAGCTCGCTGTTTCGCTTGTGCTGTTCTCTGGCCAGGGGCAGCAGCGCCTTGAGGGAAAGGCTCTCCCTGATCGCTTTGTCCGCGGCGAGCAGCTTGTTGATGTGGGAGAGCCAGGAGTTGTAAAGGGCCTTGTGTTCGGCGCAGCCGTCGATGATCGCCTGCACCTGGGCTGTCGCCTTTTCCGGCGCGATGGTCCGGCGGCGGATATCGATCTCCAGGGCGCCCAGCTCGTTTTCGCATTTTTCCATGTAGAGGAAAAGACTTTTTGCCTCGACGGGATGCTGGTCCCTGGCTTCGGCCAGCATGGGGGGAACTTGCAGAAAGGCGCAGAGCTGTTCGTAGGCGCCGAAGTTGCATTTGTCCCATTGGGCGACCGACCGGGAGGCAGGCAGGGAGACGGCCTCCTGCCGGTGCGCGGCCAGGGTCCCTCTCGCCCTGGCGATCAGCTCGGCGACCTGCGCGTACTCGCCGATGGCGTCGTCCTGCTCCTGGCAGGGCGGCGGCGGGTCGAGGCAGGGCTGCATGCGGACGAATTCGGTGGCCTGGGACATCTTTAGCCTTCGGAGCAATTTTTTTTGAAAAGTTATGTGGTTACAGTCTGTTGTCTGTTTCTGGCCTGGGCTGGATCCACCCTGGGTGAAGGCATGCATAGTAGTCAATTTTCAGGGGATGTGCTACTCTAAATCGGCCTTGCGCATCGGGAGGGGAAGAGGCCGCGTACACGGCCTGGCGCGGGAGTTTGCCGGCCGGCGGAGATGTTTTTCCCCTGCGGGAGCCCTTTTCTCTGGGCGCCTGGACTCTCTCTCTTGACAAGTTCGGCGGATGGGCATATGCTTGCGTGTTTTTCAAGGACAGTCATGGGGCTGTCTGCGCGGCTCCTGACTGAGCGAGATTCGAAGCCTTCGGCTGGCCAGAATGCTGGGCGGCCCGGGCAGGGGAGAGAGCAAGCCATAAGGCCTGAACAGTATGAGTGTATTGCGATTTGACAAGGGCAACAACGGCCTGTTGCCGGCCATTGCCCAGGACCATCTCACCGGCCAGGTGCTGATGCTTGCCTATATCAACGAGGAGGCCTGGCAAAAAACCCTGGCCACGGGAAAGGCCCATTACTGGAGCCGTTCCCGCAACCAGATCTGGCTCAAGGGCGAGTCCTCGGGCCATGTGCAGCTGGTCAAGGAGATTTTTGTCGACTGCGACGCCGACACCGTGATCTACAAGGTGGAACAGCTTGGTGGCGCGGCCTGTCATAAAGGTTATCGCAGCTGTTTCTTCCGGAAGGTGGAGGGGGGGGAGCTCGTTAGCAACGATACGCCGGTGTTTGACCCCGGGGAGGTATACAGGAAATGAATGTTCTGAAGTTGGGCGTGCCCAAGGGCAGCCTCGAAAAGGCGACCATCGAGCTGTTTGAAAAATCCGGCTGGCGGATCAAGCTCTCTTCCCGCAATTACTTTCCCGAGGTGGATGATCCGGAGCTCTCCTGTTCCATCTGCCGGCCGCAGGAAATGTCCAGCTATGTGGAAAAGGGGGTTCTCGACGCCGGGATCACCGGCAAGGACTGGAC
>DDXK01000087.1:0-4441 GCA_002347185.1 Desulfobulbaceae bacterium UBA2262
TCTGGATCCTGGTGGCCAACGGCTGGATGCAGTACCCCACCGGCATGGCCTTCAACCCCGACACCGCCCGCTTCGAGATGCAGAATATCCTGGAGGTGATCCTCTCGCCGGTGGCCATCCACAAATTCACCCACACCACCAGCTCCTCCTTCCTGCTGGCCGCCCTTTTCGTCACCGGCATCTCCGCTCTCTTCCTGCTGCAGGAAAGGCACCAGCGCATGGCCAAGCGGAGCATGGCGGTGGCCGCGGTCTTCGGCCTGCTCTCTTCCGGCTTTGTCGCCCTCACCGGCGACGAGGCCGCCTACAACGTGGCCCAGAAACAGCCAATGAAGCTGGCGGCCATGGAAGGCCTCTACGACGGGCAGGAAGCCGCGCCCATCGTGGCCATGGGCCTCATCAACGCCAGCAAGAAGCCGGGCGACGACCTGCCCGCCTTCTACCAGGCCGTCGAGATCCCCGGCCTGCTTTCCCTGCTGGCCAACCGCGACGCGGGGAGCTTTGTGCCCGGCATCAACGATCTGGTCTTCGGCAATGCCGAGCGGAACATCATCGGTGCCGAGCAGCGCATGGCCACCGGCAAAATTGCCCTGGCCGAACTGGCCCGCTACAAGTTTGCAAAGGAAAGGGGTGATGAGGCGGAAGCCGCCGCGGCCCTGGCCGTCTTCGATCAGCACAGGCAGGATCTCGGCTACGGCCATCTGAACAGCGCCGCCGAGGCCGCGCCGCCGGTGGCCACCACCTTCTACAGCTTCCACATCATGGTGGTCCTGGGCACCCTTTTCCCGCTGCTCTTCCTCCTGGTGCTCTACCATGCCTTCAAGGGCAGCCTGGAGTACCAGCGCTGGCTCAACTACCTCTGCTTCTTCTCCATCTTCCTGGGCTACGTGGCCAGCCAGGCCGGCTGGGTGGTGGCGGAGGTGGGCCGCCAGCCATGGGCCATCCAGGGGCTGCTGCCGGTGGGCGTCGCCACCACCAACATCGCCACCGGCCATGTGCAGACCACCTTCTTCATCTTCCTGACCCTGTTCACCACTCTGCTCATCGCGGAGCTCTTCATCATGATCAAGCAAATCAAGCTCGGACCGGAGGCATAAGACAATGATAGGAAACCTGGATCACGCAACACTGCAGCAGCTCTGGTGGCTGATCGCCTCGGTGGTGGGCTCGCTCTTCCTCTTCCTCACCTTCGTGCAGGGGGGCCAGACCCTGCTCTTCACCACGGCGGGCAGCGCAGAGGAAAAGGCGCTCATCATCAATTCCATGGGCCGCAAATGGGAACTTACCTTCACCACCCTGGTGCTTTTCGGCGGCGCCCTTTTCGCCGCCTTCCCGCTCTTCTACGCCACCAGCTTCGGCGGCGCCTACTGGGTGTGGATGCTGATCCTCTTCACCTTCGTGGTGCAGGCGGTGAGCTACGAGTACCGTAAAAAGCCGGACAACATCCTGGGTGCCCGCACCTTCGAAATCTTCCTGGCCATCAACGGCAGCGTCGGGCTGCTCCTGATCGGGGCGGCGGTGGGGACCTTCTTCACCGGCTCCCAGTTCTCGCTGGACATGTACAACAAGGCGACCTGGCTCACCCCCTACCGTGGTCTGGAAGCGGCCCTGAATCCCTTCAACCTCGCCTTCGGGCTCTTCCTGGTCTTTCTGGCCAGGATCCTGGGCGCCATGTACATCGTCAACAACATCGAGCATGCCAATCTGAACAAGCGCGCCCGCCGGGCAGCCTGGATCAACTTCCTCTGGGCCCTGCCCTTCCTGCTCACCATCGTCATCGGTTTCGCCACCATGGAGGGCTTCGCGGTCAATCCGGCCACCGGCGAGGTATTCCTGGAAAAGGGCAAGTACCTCAACAACCTGCTGGCCATGCCCATGGTTCTGCTGCTGCTCCTCCTCGGCCTCGGCGCCGTGATCTATGGAGTGGCCGCCACCCGCTTCCTCGAAAAATCGAGCGGCATCTGGTTCGGCGGCATCGGCACGGTGCTGGTCGGCCTGGCGNNGGCCGACCTGCAGTCGAGCCTGACCATCCACAACGCCTCCAGCAGCAAGTACACCCTGACGGCCATGAGCTACGTGGCCCTGGCCGTACCCTTCGTGCTTGCCTATGTCGCCTATGTCTGGAAGCTGATGGACGCCAAAAAACTGAGTCTCGCCGAAATTCAAGGCGAAGACGCCAAGGAAATGTACTAAGACAAGGAGGAAAAAAATGACAACGATGCTGTTGCTGGGCTGGGTTGCGCTGGTGGTTGTCTCTTACCAGGGCGCGCTCTTCGTCCTCAGGAAGACCGATCTGCTCTAGGGCTGCGATAAGATCATAACAAAGCAAAAAAGGCGCGGGATCAACCCCGCGCCTTTTTTTATTCCCCGTCCCGGCAAATCCTTGCCGATCACATAGCTTGAAAAACAAACTTCTTGACAGCCAAACAAAGCAGGAGTACCCTTTCCGCCACTTCATACCCCTCCAAACAAAGGGCCTCCCATGCACAGCACAACCCTGCACAAATGGCAGCACCAGCACGACTTCGCCATCATCCACGACAAGGGCGAACGCCGAACCCGGCAGGTACTCCTCCTCACCGCCCTGACCATGCTCTTCGAGATCGTGGCAGGCATCGCCTTCGGCTCCATGGCCCTGCTCGCGGACGGCTGGCACATGGGCACCCATGTCGCCGCCTTCTTCATCACCATCTTTGCCTACCGCTACGCGAAAAGGCACGCCACCGACCGGGCCTTTGCCTTCGGCACCGGCAAGGTCGGCGTGCTCGGCGGCTTTGCCAGCGCCATCGTCCTGGCGGCCGTCGCCCTGTTCATGCTCATCGAATCGGGCCTGCGCCTGCTCGTCCCCCACGCCATCCATTTCAACGAGGCCATCGGCGTGGCCGCTCTGGGGCTTGCGGTCAACATCGCCTGCGCCTTTCTTCTCCAGGACCACCATGGCCACGACCATGACGGCCACCAGCACGATCACAATCTGAAAGCCGCCTATCTCCATGTCCTGGCGGACGCCTTCACCTCCCTGCTTGCGATCTTCGCCCTGCTCGCCGGCAAATACCTCGGCGCGACCTGGCTTGACCCGGTGATGGGGATCGTGGGTGCGGGGGTGATCCTGCGCTGGGCTTATGGACTGCTCAAGGAAAGCAGCCCCATTCTGCTGGACGGCAGCATCGACGGCGAGACGCTGGAGGCGATGCGAAAAACCATCGAGGCGTCACTGGACAACCGGGTGGCGGACATCCATGTCTGGAAGGTGGGGCCGGCCGATTATGCGGCGATCATCTCCATCGTCAGCCATTATCCGCAGCCCATGGCCTTCTACAAGGATCTGCTCGCCGGGTTCCCCCAGCTCTCCCACCTCACCATCGAGCTCAACACCTGCCCCGGCGAACCATGCCTTCCCCAGTGAAAAGGAGAAAACCATGACGGCGACCGCAATCCTCTCCAGCCGGATCATCGAATTCTACGAGAAAATTTCCTCCTGGGAGCACGATGTGGTAAAGGGCTCCGGCCTCTCGCCGGCCCAGATGCACACCATCGAAATCGTCGGCCATGCCGGGAGCCTGCGCATGAAGGAGCTGGCAAAAAAAATGGGGGTGACCACCGGTACCCTCACCGTGATGGTCGACCGCCTGGAGCAGCAGGGGCTGCTCACCAGAACCCAGCACGCCCAGGACCGCCGCTCCTTCCTGATCAGCCTGACCGGAAGCGGGCACCGCCTCTTCGCCGAACACCACCAATATCATCTGCAGCTCACCGAGGAGATCGCCGCCACCCTTTCCGAAGAGGAACAGGAGCAGTTCGGCGCCATCCTCGAAAAAATCCTCAGCCACCTCTAGACGCGGCCAGATCAAAAGCTTTCAGCTCTCAGCCCTTGACCTCCAGCTCCTGGCCGGCGGCGAGGCGGCCGCCCCGGATCACCCGGGCAAAAATCCCCTGCCTGGGCATCACGCAATCGCCCACGCTCTTATAAATGGCGCACTTGCTGTGGCACTTCTTGCCGATCTGGGTGACCTCGAGCTCCACCTCGCCGGCCCGCAGCCTGGTCCCCACCGGCAGGCTCGGCAGATCGATGCCCTGGGTGGTGAGGTTCTCGGCAAAGTCTCCGGGCTTGAGGCTTAAGCCCCTGGCGTTCATCTCTTCGATACTTTCCACGGCCAGAAGGCTGATCTGCCTGTGCCACTCCCCGGCATGAGCGTCGCCGGTAATGCCATGCTCAGGCCGCAGATCCACCTGCGGTACCGCCTTCTTGCCAACCCCCTTGCTGAGGCTCACATTCACCGAAACAATCCTTGCCATTGTCGCCGACTCCTCTCTGTAGATTTCATTCGTAACGCCTGTCACAACCAATAAGAAAAATCCCGTAACTCGCCAGGAGATTGGGCAGGAAGCGGACCGGCCTGCCCGCGGCCTGATCGCGGTTGGTGTTGATGGCAAGCTCCCGGAG
>DDXK01000087.1:4511-4977 GCA_002347185.1 Desulfobulbaceae bacterium UBA2262
GTAGACCTGCTGCAGGGTCTGGCTCAACACCACATAATCGAAGCTGCCCGCCGGATAATCGCCCACCTCCTGATTGAAGTCGCCCTGCAGCACCGACAGCCCCCTGGTGATGCAGGCGGCAACCTCATCCTCATCCTTTTCGATCCCCGTCGCCCTGACCCCCTTGTGCTCCTTGAGATAGGAAAGCAACTCGCCCTCTCCGCAGCCAAGGTCAAGAACCCTGGAGCCGGGCTCGATCCAGGAGGCGATCACCTGCAGATCATAGCGCATGGCTTTCCTCCCTTGAGCCGACGCCTTCCCGCCGCACCCGAGCGAGAAAGGATGCAATAAGGCCATTCAGCCTTTCATGGGGCAGCAAAAAAGCATCGTGCCCCCAGTGCGAATCGATCTCGCAAAAACTCACGTCCAGGCCATTCTTCTTCAAGGCCTGCACCAGGCTCCGGGACTGATAGGTGGGGTAGAGCCA
>DDXK01000039.1:0-653 GCA_002347185.1 Desulfobulbaceae bacterium UBA2262
GATGCGGATTTCGCTGCCCACCGGGTTCTGGCGGCCGAAAAGCCTGTCGCGCACTGTTTCGCCGAGCACACAAACCGCCTTGCCCGCCCGCTCCTCGGTCTCGCTGAACTCGCGGCCCGCGGCCAGCTCCCAGTTACCGGCCTGGAAATAATCATTGCTGCTCCCGTAGACCACGGTGGACCAGTTGTTGGCCTGATAGACGGCGGTCACCCCCTTGCTCACCACCGGGGCCACCCGCTCCGCAGAGGTGATCTGGCTCCGGACGGCCTCAAGATCGGCGCGCTTGAAGTTGGGAGCTCCCGTGGAGCCAGGGCCATAACGCTGGCCAGGGATCACCAGCAAAAGATTGCTGCCCATGCTGGAAATCTGGNNGCCGATGACGATGCCGAGGATGGTGAGGAAGGAGCGGAGCAGGTTGCGCCGGATGGCGCGCATGGAAAGAAGCAGGGTGTTCCAGAGCATCAGGCGGCCTCCCCCCGGCGCCGGTCGCTCCCCACCCGGCCGTCGACAAAGCGGACCACCCGCTTGGCATAGGCGGCCATCTCGGCCTCATGGGTAACCATCAGCACGGTGATGCCCTGCTCCCGGTTGAGGCTGCTGATCAGCTCCATGATCTCCTGGCTGGTATGGGTGTCGAGGTTGCCGGTGGGCTC
>DDXK01000039.1:754-5651 GCA_002347185.1 Desulfobulbaceae bacterium UBA2262
CAGATTGAAGCCCTGAAAAACGAAGCCGAGGTAATGACGGCGCAGCAGGGCACGCTGGTTGCGGGTCAACCGCTCGACCCGCACCCCCTCGAACTCGTAGCTGCCGCTGGTTGGCGTGTCCAGACAGCCGAGGATATTCATCACCGTCGATTTGCCGGAGCCGCTGGGCCCCATGACCGCGACAAAATCCCCGGCCGCAATGGCGAGATCGATTCCTTTCAGGGCCTGAAAGGCGACCTTTCCCTGCCCGTAAGTCTTGGTGATGCCGGAGAGCCTGATGAGGGCGCCGTCACTCATGACGATTTCCCCAGCGCCTCGGTGATCACCTGCATGCCCTCCTTGAGCGGACCGCCGACAATCTCGGTCATTTTCCCGTTGCTGGCTCCGGTCTCAACCGCGACGGCTTCGGGCCGGCCGGCGCGCAGCACCCAGACGCGGGGGGGGCCATTGCCGCCTCCCCCTTGCATCTTGGGCACCTGCCGTGGAGGCCGGGGCAGCAGGGCGCCCACCACGCCACGGCCTGGTTTTTTCTCTACCGCCCCGTCTGCGGCGGCCGGAGTGAAACGCAGAGCGGCGTTCGGCACCAGCAACGCCTTCTCGACCACCAGGGTCGTAATCTCGGCGGTGCCGGTCATGCCCGGCCGCAGACTGAGGTCGTCGTTGCCCACTTCGAGGACGGTGAGGTAGGAGATCACCCCGTCCTTTTCCTGCGATCCATAGCCGACCCGGGTGATGACAGCGTCGTAGCGGCGGCCGGGCCAGGCGTCCACGGTAAAGGTGGCCTTCTGTCCTTCCCGCACCTGGCCGACGTCGGCCTCGTCCACATCCACCTGCAATTCCATCTTGGCCAAATCCTCGGCCAGGGTGAAGAGCACCGGCGCCTGGAAAGAGGCGGCCACCGTCTGCCCCGGTTCCACCGTGCGGGAGAGGACCACCCCGTCGATGGGCGAGCGGATGCTGGCCTTGTAAAGGTTTGTTTCGTTGGACTGCAGCTCAGCACCGGCCTGGATGACGCTGGCGCGGGCGCCGGCCTCGTTGGCTTCGGCACGTTTCAGGCTGGCCTCGGCGCTGTCCATTTCACTTCTGGAGGGAACCTTGCCATCGGAAAGCTCCGCCACCTGCCGGTAACGGGCCAGAGCGGCCCGGGCCTCCGCCACCGTGGCCTGCGCCTGCAATACCTGCGCCTCGGCCACGGCCAGGCTGGCGCGGGATTTTGTCACCGCATCCCGCAACCGGGCAAGGTCGAGACGGGCCAGCACCTGCCCCTTCCGCACCCGGTCATTGACATCGGCCAGCACCTGATCGACGATCCCGGAGAGTTCGCTGCCCACCTCCACCTGATTGGTCGGCTGCAGGTTGCCGGTGGCGGAAACCTTGACCACCAGCGTGCCGACGGAGGCCGGTTCGGTAATGTAGCGCAGCCCGTCCCCCTCCCCGCCGGAGCGGAAGAAGAAAAAAAGCGCGCCGGCCACGAGCAGCGCCGCCCCGGCCAGCCACGGCCAGAGCCGCCGAAAACGGCCGGAGGAATGGCTTTCGAGCAGCTGTTTCAGGGCAGGACCCTGGTTCGCTTGCGAATCTTTCAAGGCGTTCATGAAGTCTCCTTGCCGGACGGCTCGGATTCGCCTTCCAGCGACCAACCGCCTCCCAGGGCCTTGTACAAAAGGATCAGCGCCGTAATGGAGTCGGCGCGGGTGCTGGCGAGGCTGTCCTCGACTGAAAGTACGCTGCGGTCGGTGTCGAGCACCGACTGAAAATCGGTCAAACCGGCGCTGTAGCGCTGCCGCGCCAACCGGCCCGCGCTACGTGCGGACTCGACGGCAGCGGCCAGGGCCTGTTCGCGTTCACGATTGCGGACGAAGGCGACCAGGGCGTTTTCCACCTCCTGCAGGGCGTTGAGCACGGCCTGCTCGTAGGCGACCAGCGCCTGCTCCCGTACCGCATCCTGTATTGCCACCTGGTTGCGGAGGCGGCCGGCATCGAAAACAGGGGCAGTGATGCCGGCAAGCAACGACGAGGTGGCCGCCCCGCTTCTCGCCAGCCCGCTCAGACTCAAGGCCTCGACCCCGATGGAGCCGGAGAGCCTGAAGGCGGGATAACGTGCCGCTGCCATGACCCCGACCCGGGCGGTCTCCGCGGCCAGGGTCCGTTCGGCTGCCTGGACATCGGGGCGCTGGCGCAGGGCCTCGGCCGGAATGGCCACCGCGATCCGCTCGGGCAGGGCCGGCAACTCTCCCTCCCCGGCAAGACGTGAATGCAGGGTCCCCGGCGACTTGCCGAGCAGGATGTCCAGACGGTGTTCCGCTTCGGCCAGAGCGATTTCCAGGCCGGGAATCCGGGCCCGGGTCTGCTCCAGGTTGCTGCGGGCCTGCTCGACATCCTGACTGCTGACCAGCCCGGCCTGAAAACGCCAAGCAGTGAGTTGCAGCGTTTCCGACTGACTGGCCAGGTTGGCCCGGGCAATGCGAAGCCGGCTCTGCAGGGAGCGCACCTCGACGTAGTTCAGCCCCACTTCGGCGACCAGGGAAACGCGGACGCCTTGCCGGCTGGCTTCGGACGCTTCCAGCTCCGCCGCAGCGGCCTCGACCCCGCGCCGAAGGCCACCGAAAAGATCAAGTTCCCAGCTGGCGTCAAAACCTGCGGCAAAGAGCTCGTGGGTGGCGCCGCCACCGCTCTCCCCGCTGGAGCGGCTGCGGCGCCCGCTGCCGGAGGCGGTCACCGCAGGCAGACGCTCCGCTGCGGCCTGCGCCAGGCGGCCACGCGCCTGGTGCAGGCGGGCCCGGGCAACGCGCAGATCAGGGCTGGCCAGCAGAGCCTCCCCAACCAGCTCGTTAAGCAGCGGATCGTTCAGCTGCTTCCACCACTGGCTAAGCTCGTCGGCATGAGCGCCGGGGACAAAAGAAGCTCCACCTGCCTCGCTCCGGCTCCAACCCGGCGGGATATTCTGCGCCGGCGGCGCATAATCCGGGCCGACTGCGACGCAGGCCGCAAGCCCCGAGACGGCAAGCAGCAAAACAGGGTATCTCCTGAAGTTCACGTCCATGCAAGCCGCTCCCGGACTTTCTGCTCGTTTTTTTCCCACGTCCCCTCTCTTGCCGGCCATAGGCCCCCGGCAGGTTTTGCAAGCACCGGGGCGAATA
Organism: Desulfobulbaceae bacterium UBA2262; assembly: GCA_002347185.1. Taxonomy (GTDB): domain Bacteria; phylum Desulfobacterota; class Desulfobulbia; order Desulfobulbales; family Desulfurivibrionaceae; genus UBA2262. Next base: position 3,892 of record DDXK01000039.1, read on the forward strand.
CTAGATGATTGGAATTTTGCCCTGACTTTGTCAAGGGAGAAGGGGAATACGCCTCGCCTGCGCCAAGAAAGGCATTGCCACGGGACAAGCTCCTTGCGCAAGGAAGGGAAACCCTTTATTTTCAGCGCACAATCTCCGGCATGACGAGGGAAACATGACCAAAGCCAACGAGCAACACCGACGCCAGCAACTGCAGAAAATCTTTTCCCGGGCCAACCTGGAATCCCTGCCGGCCATGTCGGAACATGTGCTGGAACTGCTCTCACTGCTGGACAACAGCCAGGTGACGGCGCACGAACTGGCCGCCACGATCCTCAAGGATTATTCCCTCACCACCAGGATTCTGCAGGTGGTGAACTCGGCCTATTACTCACGGGGTACCCCGGTCTGCACCATCTCGCGAGCCGTCACCGTGGTCGGCCTCGACACCCTGCGCCAGCTGGCAACCACCCTGGCCCTCTTCGAGGAATTTGTCAACGCGGGCAGCGAAAAAGAGGAGATTGCCACCCTCTTCACCCTCTCCCTCATCAGCGCCACCCAGAGCAAAATCCTCTGCGAGACGAAAAAGCTGAACCTCTCGGCGGAGGAGGCCTACCTCTGCACCCTGCTCCACAATCTGGGCAAGGTCGTGGTGCTGACCTATCTGCCCGACCTCTACCGCGCCATTGAGGAACAGGTCCGCAAAGGATACTCGGAAGAGCGGGCGAGCAGCAGAATCCTGGACGGCCTCAGCTACAGCCAGGTGGGGCAGGAAATCGCCACTTTCTGGAGTTTCAGCAAGAGGATCATCTCCTGCATGGGAACCAATCCCCCGCCGCAGGGAAAAAGCCAGGACACTTTTCTCGCCCTGCAGAACCTGGTGGTTCTCAGCAACGCGCTGACGGTCGCCTTCTTCAAGGGCTCGGAGCTGGATTTCTCCGACCTGCTCTGCAAGTACGGCTCCAGCCTTGGCCTCGACAAAGAAGCCGCACTAAATCTCATTGCCAGGAGCATCGACGTCTGTGAAAATTTTTCCGCCGCCATGCGCGAAGGCCTGACCCGGGTCCGGAATGGCCAGGGCCGGGAGATCACCGTCGGCAAGGACAGCAACGGCCGCTGGGTCCGGCTGAGCTGAATCCCGGCATTCTTTGCTTGACAAGACACCGCCACATCGTGGTAGGCATACAAGAGTGAACCTATATCGATTCCTTCCCGGGTGAGACAGGTGGAAAAGCACGATTTCCTCGAAGCAAGAAAAAAACTGGGGAAAACCCAGAAACAGATCGCCGAGCTGCTGGGCGCCTCGGTGAAGGCCATCCAGGGCTACGAGCAGGGCTGGCGGGCGGTGCCTCCCCATGTGGAGAGGCAGATCTACTTCCTCCTCTCCCGCCGGCGCAACATGGAAGAAGGAGGGCCCAGGCCCTGCTGGGAAATCAAGAACTGCCCGGATGAACGCCGGGAACAATGCCCGGCCTGGGAGTTTCAGGCCGGCAAGCTCTGCTGGTTTATCAACGGTACGGTCTGCGAGTGCAAGGCCATGAAAAGCTGGGGGGAAAAAATGAAAATCTGCCGCACCTGCGAAGTGCTTTCCCATCTGCTCTGAATCCCCCCCCTTTCCCGCGCAAGGCTCTGGAGGTCAGGCCATGGAGATAATCTTTCCCGATATCACCAACGTCATCGGCAACACCCCGCTGGTTTCCCTCTCCCGCCTTGGCGCAGGGCTTGAGGCCAGGCTGCTGGCCAAGCTGGAATTCCAGAACCCGCTGGGCAGCGTCAAGGAC
>DDXK01000039.1:5727-5895 GCA_002347185.1 Desulfobulbaceae bacterium UBA2262
CTGACCATGCCGGAAACCATGAGCTTGGAGCGACGGGCCCTGCTCAAGCATCTCGGTGCGGAGCTGGTGCTGACTCCGGGTGCGGAGGGAATGCGCGGGGCCATTGCCAGGGCGGAGAAACTGCGGGCCTCCATCCCGGACAGCTTCATGCCCAACCAGTTCGCCAAC
>DDXK01000022.1 GCA_002347185.1 Desulfobulbaceae bacterium UBA2262
GGTCATGGGCCGCCTGGACGACGTCATCAATGTTTCCGGCCATCGCCTCGGTACCGCCGAAATCGAATCGGCCCTGGTGGCGCACCCGGACGTGGCTGAAGCCGCGGTGGTCGGCGCCCCCCACGAGATCAAGGGCCAGACCATCTATGCCTATGTATCCCTGAAAGCAGGCGTCAAGCCGAGCGACGAGCTGCGCGGCGCCCTGCGCACCCATGTCCGCAAGGAGATCGGCCCCATCGCCACTCCGGAGTTCCTGCAGTTCGCGGAAGGGTTGCCCAAGACCCGCAGCGGCAAGATCATGCGCCGAATCCTGCGCAAGATCGCGGCCGGCGAGACCGAGGCCCACGACTTCGGCGATACCTCCACCCTGGCCGATCCTTCTGTGGTGGACACCCTGGTGGCCGGCAGCAAGGATTTCGTCAAGAAGTAAGCGACAAAAGACAGCGCCATACCGACAAAAAAAAGGAGCCGGGAATTCCCGGCTCCTTTTTTTGTCCCTCGCAACAATCGTGTCAGGCACGCTGCCACGGCTGAATCCGCGAAAAAGCCGGGGTCAGTTTCCCTCGCGCAGCCTCTCGGCCAGCTCGGCCACGGCCATGGCGTAGCGGTTGGAGTTGTTCCACTTGGTGATGGCCTGAAGATTGGGATAACCGGCCACATAGCGCAAACCGCCGTCCGCAAGCTCCAGGCCGACTATGGTGAGGTCACGGTTCTCCTGGGGCGCCACCAGCGCAACACCCTGGATTCTCTTCACTTCTTCCCAGGGCACCAGCCCCTTTCTCCCCCGGGCATGGGCCCGGACCAGGGCTTCTCCCTTCAGCTCGCGGCCGAGCTCCCAGTAGACCGGGGAACCCAAGGCCCAGCCAAAACGCTTCAGATAGTTGGCGATGCTGGCCAGGACATCGGGCACCGACTCCCAGACATCGCGGCGGCCGTCCCCGTCGAAATCCACCGCGTAGAGGCGGAAGCTCGAAGGGATGAACTGGGTCTGACCGAAAGCGCCCCCATAGGAGCCGGTGATGGCGAGCGGGTCCACCCCGTTCTCCCGGCAGAGCAGCAGGTATTCGATTAACTGTTCCCGATAGAAACCGCTCCGGCGCGGATAGGCGTCGAACATAGTGTTCAGGGTCTGGAAGAGGCCGAAAGCACCCTTGTGCTCCCCGAACTTGCTCTCTATGCCCCAGATGGCGACGACGATCTCGCGTTCCACCCCGATCTCCTTCTCGATCCGGTCGAGCAGCTCCTGGTGGCGAGCAAGCAGCTGCCTGCCTTCGCTGATCATCTGCGGGGTGACAAAACGTGGATAGTAGAGATGGTAGGGCTTGGCCTCCCACTGGGTGTCCATGAGCTCAAGCACCCTTTTCTTGATGCTCACCCCGGCGAAGAGCCGCTCGAGCTCCTCGTCGCTGAAGCCGTGCCTGTGGCGCAGCTCCTGAAAAAGCTCCCGGTAGCGGGCGCTGCCAAGATCAATGGCCTGCCCGTCTGCCACCAGATCAGCGGCCTTTGGCGCCTCCTCCCCCGTTGCCGCCGGCGCAAAGAGTACGCAGGCCCAGAAAAGAAGAACGGCCGCCAGCTTGTTTTTTCGCGCAGTCATGCTGAAAACACCTCGTCAAAAGTCCGGCAGAACGCGTCAACCTGCGCCGCCGGCAAGGAATTGATCCCGGCCGCGGCCGCCCTGCCGCCGCCGGTGGGAAAGAGCCGGCACAGCGCGTCCGCCCCCTGCCTGCGGGCAAGGGGAGCACGCACGCTGACCATCCGGGTGCCGTCCCCATTGTCCACCAGCAGGGCGTGCGCCTTGTCGGGCAGCTCCCTGGCTTTTTCGTTGGCGAAGACCCCGGCCGCCCGCCTGGCCCATTTTTCCGCCGGGAATTCATAAATCCGCCCGTGCGGGCTCTGCCGCAGGGGGGCCACGCTCCGGCCGCGCCGCAGGTCGTCGGCAAAGCCGTCCCGCAGGCGGGCAAGATCCTGGGAGCGCTCATAAAACTCCAGGGGATCGGCATAGGGCCGCACGGCGGCGAAAAGCGCCTCTGGCTCGAGATGAAGATCTTCCCGGTCCTGGCCATAGCCGTTGTAGTTCATCAACTCGCCAAGCTCACGCAGCCGGGCGAGCTTCCCCTCGGACAGATCGAGAGAGGCGGCGGCCTTCCGCGCCGAATCGTGCAGGTTGTCGCCAAAAGCGGCTGCCACGGCCCAGGCCCGATACCGGCCGCCGAGCAGCCCGTCGACGATGAGCGAGGTGCAGACCTCGGGGCTGGGGTCGATATGGGCGGTCAGGCGCGGGGAAGAGGGGATCTCGCCCGCGTAGTGGTGATCGACATAAACCACCGTGCAAGTGGCAAGCAGGCGGAGCAGGGAGGCGCGATTGCTCTCCAGGGAGATATCCAGCACGGTCAGGGTGGCGTTTTCAACCCCTCCCAAGCCATCAAGAAGCTTGATATCCCGCTTCACCCCGGAAACGAGGCGGGCCTCCCGCGGCTCGGCCAGCCGGAGCTGGTGCAGGGCGCAGATGCCGTCGGCATCGCCGTTGAACACATCGTAAAAGTCGGACATAACCGGTACCAAAAGATTATCCTGAGGGATCCCTCAGAGATTGCTCCTGCCCCAGCGGAAGGCGCGGCCCACGCCGTCCAGGGAGAAGATGACCATGACCCGCTCCTCGTCGGCGGCCCTGGTGGTTTCCAGTTCCACCATCCAGCAGTGCGGATGGTAGGCAAGCCCCAGGCCCGACTCCACGGTATGATCGGCGGAAAACGACTTGTTGAGATAGGCGGTGGCAAGGAGGGTCTCACTGAGCTTCGCCCTGACCCGCCCCTCCAGGTCATGCACCGAATCGCCGCCTTCCGTGTAAAAATAAGGCGCCCGCATGGTGCTGTCCTGCAGGTAGCGGTAATCGACGGCAAAGCTGTGGCCGCCCGGCAGGTCGTAGCTGCTCAACAGCTCGTAGCGGCTCACCCCCTTGCCGTACATGCTCAGGTTGGTCTGATAGCGCAGGCGCCAGCGCTCCAGGGGGCGCAGCTCGAAATCAAGGCGGAGGTCCGACCAGTCGTAGCGGCTCGCCGCAGGTCCCACCACCATGGAATCGGGGTTCTCCTCCCGCAGGTCATAGGTCTGCAGGAGCTTGAAGACGGCAAACTCCCGGTTCCACCCTTCCCCCTTCCCGTTGAACCCGCCGATGCCGAAGTAGTTGTTGAACTGCCAGGTAAGCCAGTTCCGCCGCTCCAGGCTGTCCACCGCATCGAGGTCGGGCAGCTCGCGCTCCGCGCTCCTGCTCAGGTATTCGTAAACGAGATTGGGGCGGAGCATGTGTTCGAGCCAGTCCGCGCCGCCCAGGTCAACGGCGAATTCGCGCACGAGGGTGGTGGCCATGTTGCCGGTGATGTCGAAGGCCTGCCGGTCCTGAAGACGATCATGCTCCCAGGCGGAATCGCCGTAATTTTCCACCTGATAGACCGTTTCCCGCAGCCCGCCGGTGACCTTGCCCTCCAGCCAACCCCCTCCCGGCAGGGCGGAAATGAGCTGGGGATGGAGGTCCAGCCGCTGGGCGCCGACCCCATCCTCCCGCCAGTAATTGACTGCCTCGCCGGCCCAGGCCCCGCTCAGGCCGGAAGCGGCAAGAGGCACCCGCCCGGCAAAGTCGAGCCGCGGCAGGGCCTGCAAGGGGGAAGGGGTGCGATCGAGAATAAGGTACTCGCCATCCTCCAGAACCCCGTCGCCGTCATCGCCGGTCAGGAGCTGGTCGTGGCCCGCGTTCCGCCTGGTCCGCACCTCGCCGCTCAGGATCATGTTGCTCCAGGATCTGATGAGCTGCAGGGAGGATTCGCGCTCGGCTATGGTCTCTTCCTGGAGCTCGCGCTGGAAATCCTCGAGAAAAAGGGTCTGGCTGGCCCCATAGCCCAGGGAGCCGCCGTCGAACTCCTGGAGGTAGTCCTGATCGGAAACCAGGTCAAGATCGAGCTTTGCGGTCCAGTCGTTGCCGAAGTCGTGATCCGCCTTGCCCCGCAGCCAGTAGCGGTTGCTCTCCCGGCGGATGAGGCCGTCACCCTTGTACTCGTCGCCCAGATCCGCTCCGTCCTGCAGATCGTCGCGCAGATAATTGAACATGAAGGTGCCATGGGAGCCAGTCCCCAGCGCGTAGCGGTACTGGGCGCCGTAGAGAGGGCCCCGCTCGGAGAGATAGCCCGGATAGAGGGTCACGTCCTGGCTGGGCGAGATGTTGAGAAAAAAGGGAGCCACAAGCCCGAAGCCATCCCGGCTCGAGTGCGACCACTCCGGAAAAAGAAAGCCGCTCTCCCGCTTGGTTTTGGCCGGGAAGGTGAAATAGGGGGTGTAGAGCACCGGCACGTCCTGCACCTGGAAGCGGACATTGGTGAGATGGGCCATGCCGTCCACGGTGAGTTTGGTTCTGCTGCTGCGGAAGGACCAGGGAGTCCGCTCGCCTTCCGGGGTTCGGCAGGCCGAGGCCCAGCCATTGGTGAGGGTATAGGTGAAGTCGCCGGTCTTGACCACCTCGTCGCCCTTGACGAACATATGGGTCTCGGCCATGAAGAGGGTCGAGTCGCGGAAGGTGCCGGTTTTTGCCTCCAGATCGAGCTCGGCGCTCCCGGCCCTGATCTCGTCGCGGGCCGAGAGGACATAGACGTTGCCGCGGGCCTTGACCGTGCCCCGCTCCAGATCATAGCGGACCCAGTCGGCCCGGATCACCATGGACCTGGGATCCTCCCCCCGGGGGCGGGTCAGGATGACGTTGCCTTCGGCCAGAACACTCTCCGGCTCCTTGAGGTGGATGAGGCTGTCCGCCGTGATCTCCCAGGGCGCGGGCCTGGCCGCCGCCTCCGCCGGGAGCCCGGCGAGCAGGAACAGGGCAAGGAACAGGCGGGAGAAGATGTCCCGGTTACGCAGCATGTTTCCCCATTGGCTCGATTTCTCCCTTCGGCGGCGCTTCTCCCCGCGGCACAAGCCACGAGAACCTGGCAGCATCTATCTGTTGCAGGCGTCGTCCCGCAGAACCGCGCCGGTGCTGCCGGAGGTTACCAGTCGGGCATAGCGGGCCGCGTAGCCGCTGGTGATCTTCGGGGCCGGCGGCCGCCAGGCAGCCTGGCGTTTCATGAGTACGTCCTCGGCCACGGCCAGTTCGATCTTCTTGTGACGGATGTCTATATTGATGCGGTCGCCTTCCTCCACAAGGGCGATGGGGCCGCCGTCCGCCGCTTCCGGGGAGACATGGCCGATGCAGGCGCCCTGGGTGCCGCCGCTGAAACGGCCGTCGGTGATGAGGGCCACGCTCTTGCCCAGCCCCATGCCGATGATGGCCGAGGTGGGGGAAAGCATCTCCGGCATGCCGGGGCCGCCCTTGGGGCCGCAATAGCGGATCACGATCACGTCGCCGGCCTTGATCCGCCCTTCGAGAATGGCGGACTGCGCCTCTGCCTCGGAATTGAAAACCCGGGCCGGGCCGCTGTGGGAAAGCATCTCCTCGGAAACGGCGGATTGCTTGACCACGCAGCCATCCGGAGCCAGGTTGCCGTAAAGCACGGCGATGCCGCCGAACTTATGGTAGGGCTCCTCCACCGGCCGGATGATGTCCGCATCCCGCACCTTGACCTTTTCCAGGTTTTCGCGCAGGGTCCTGCCGGTAACGGTCATGACCTCGAGGTTGATTGCGGAATTGGAGTTGAGCAGCTCCCGCATCACCGCCGGCACGCCGCCGGCCTCGTCCAGCTGCTGCAGGCTGTGCGGACCGCCGGGAATCAGGCTGCAGAGATGCGGCACCCGCTCGCTCACCTCGTTGAAAAGGGCCAGGGGCAGTTCCACCCCTGCCTCCTTGGCGATGGCGGGCACATGCAGCACGGTATTGGTGGAGCAGCCCAGGGCCATGTCGATGGCCATGGCGTTCTCAAAGGCCTTGCGGGTGGCGATGTCGCGGGGGCGGATATCCTCGGCGAGCAGCTGCATCACCGCCATGCCCGCCGACTTGGCCAGGCGGATCCGGGCGGCGGAGACGGCCGGAATGGTGCCGTTGCCGGGCAGCCCCAGGCCGATGGCCTCGGTGAGGCAGTTCATGGAATTGGCGGTGAACATGCCGGCGCAGGAGCCGCAGCCCGGGCAGGCCTTGTCTTCCAGCTCGGCCATCTCCTCCATGCTCATGGTGTTGGCCTTCACCCGGCCGACCCCCTCGAAAACGCTGACCAGATGCACGTCCTGCCCGCGAAACTTGCCGGTGAGCATGGGGCCGCCGCTCACCATGATGGCCGGGATATTGACCCGCAGCATGGCCATGAGCATGCCGGGGGTGACCTTGTCGCAATTGGGGATCAGCACCAGGGCGTCGAAGGGATGGGCCATGGCCATGATCTCCACCGAATCGGCGATGATCTCGCGGCTGGCCAGGGAATACTTCATGCCGGTGTGGTTCATGGCCAGGCCGTCGCAGACGCCGATGGTGCCGAAGGCGATGGGTGTGCCGCCGGCCATGCGCACCCCGGTCTTCACCGCCTCGAGAATCTTGTCGAGATGGGAATGGCCGGGCACTATTTCACTGTGGGCGTGGCAGACCCCGACCAGCGGCCGACGGATCTCCTCGTCGGTGTAGCCCATGGCCTTCATCAGGGAGCGGTGCGGTGACCGTTCCAAACCTTTCCGGATTGCATCGCTGCGCATCTGTTTCATATCGTTTTCCCGCTGCTTGTGCTGGATTCACCTGCTTTCATAAGAATTTTGAATCTTAGCAGGACGCCGCCCGCTGTCAAGGCAAAAGTCGCCGGCTGGCAAATTCGCGGGCTTGGCAAATTTCTTCCGCCCGCGCTGTGACCGCGCACGAGGCAAAAAACCTGGCGGGGCCGGAAGCGGAAGGTTTTTTCGCCCGTCTGCCGGCGCCAGGATCGGCCCTGCCCGAGCAAATTTGACTTGCGAATACCAAGGGATTGTTTTAACTTGCAATTTAAGAAAAACTCCCTGCGCGTTCGGGCGCCGGCCTCCAGCAACCCTTATCACATGGGATCCCATCCTGTCCAGCCGCCCTCCGGCTGATCCTGAGAATGCATGAAATACGTATTCGGACCGGTCAATTCCCGCCGCCTGGGAATATCGCAAGGCATTGATCTGGTTCCTCCCAAGGTATGCAACTTCAACTGCATATATTGCGAGGTTGGCGCCACCACCACTTTGACCTGCGAGCGGCGCGAATACATACCCCTGCCCGAGCTTCTCGCGGAAATCGACAGCCTCTTCGCCGATCCCGAGCAGATCGCCCGCCTGGATGTATTCACCCTCACGGCCAGCGGCGAGCCAACCCTGCACAGCGGCATCGGCACGGTGATCCGCCATATCAAGGCGAAAACCGATAAGCCTCTGGTGGTCCTGACCAACGGCTCCCTGCTCTTCCTCCCCGAGGTCCGCCAGGATCTGCTTGCGGCCGATGTCGTCATCCCCTCCCTGGACGCGGCCAGGGAAGAGAGCTATCGGCGCATCAACCGGCCCGCCTCGTGCGCGCCGCTCGCCGAGGTGATCGAAGGGCTGGTGGCCTTCCGCCGCGAGTTTTCAGGAAAAATCTGGCTGGAGATCCTTCTGGCCATGGGCATCAACGACAGCCCGGAGGATATCGCCGCCCTGGCAAAGGCCGTCGCCAGAATCAGGCCGGACAAGGTGCAGCTCAACACGGTCGCCAGGCCGCCGCTGGAAAGCTTTGCCAAACCGCTGAGCCGGGAGGAACTCGAGGCCGTCGCCGCCTCATTTACGGTGCCGGTGGAGATTCTGGTCGATTTCACCAGCCGCGCCCGGGAAAAATTCCGCTCCCCCTCGGAGCACGAGATAATCGAGATGCTGAAAAGACGGCCCTGCACGGCGGCCGACGTCGGCGAGGCCCTCAACCTGGAGCCCCCGGCAACCAGCATCATCCTAGAAAAACTGGCCGCAAGCGGCCGCATCACAAAGACGAGCCACCATGGCAAACAATACTACCAAACCAACAGATGAAGAGGCCAACGGCCAGCAGGCAGAACACAACGAACCCTCCTCGGTCATCGCCCGGGTGAGCAAATGGTTCAAACCCAAGCGTGGCGACCAGGAAAACGGCGGCGAGCCTTCCTCCCAGGACGACGCCCCGCCCGCGGCCGCAAGCCAGAACAACCGCTCGGCTGCCGCGGGCGAAGGCAAGAACGAACCGGCAGCGCCGGGAGAACAAAAACCCCGCCGCCCCAGGCGCAAGCGCTCTGGCAGCCGGCGCAAGAAACCGCAGCAGGTCGAGGGCGCGGCGACTGAACAGGACAGGGAAGGCGAGGAGGTGTTGCCGGTGGCGGCCAAGCCCCCCGCCCCGAAAAGCGCCGGCGGCGATGGCGCCGCCAAGAAAAGGGAGCAGGGCAAGGGCGACAAGGCCGAGAAAACCGCTAAACCCGCCAAGCCGGCCGGCCGGGGAGATACGGCCCTGAAGCTCCTCATCAACACGGACGAACCGGAAGAGTGCCGGCTGGTGCTGCTGGAAGGCGGCAAGGTCGAATCCTTCTACGTGGAAACGGTGAGCCAGGCCCAGACCAAGGGCAACATCTACAAGGGACGCATCACCGCGGTGGAGGCCAACCTGCAGGCCGCCTTCGTCGATTACGGCAACGAAAAGAACGGCTTCCTCCCCTTCAGTGACATCCACCCCGAATACTACTCCAAAGAGGTGGAGGAGGGGACGCACTGGAAGGATCTCCGCCTCCAGGACGTGATCAGAAAGGGCGAAGAGGTGCTCGTCGAGGTGGTGAAGGAACCCACCGGCAACAAAGGCGCCACCCTCACCACCTACCTCTCCCTGCCCGGCCGCTACCTGGTGCTGATGCCCGGCAGCGACAGCGCCGGGATTTCCAGGAAGATCGAATCCGAGGCGGAGCGCAACAAGCTGCGCGAGATGATCGACAGCGTCAATATCCCGGAAGGGATCGGCTACATCATCCGCACCGCCAGCCAGGAGATCACCAAGACCGCCCTGACCCAGGATGTGCGCTTTCTCCTGAATCTCTGGAAGGAGATCAAGAAAAAGGGGCAGACCGCCAAAACACCTTCCCTGTTGCACAAGGAGCAGAACATCATCTCCCGCTTCCTGCGCGACCATTTCACCACCGACATCCAGGAGATCCTGGTGGACAACGAGGAGGCGCTGCTCCAGGTGGAAAACTTCCTGGAGCTGCTGCCGGCCGCGCAGCGCAAGTCGACGGTGGCCCGGCTGCACAAGGGCTCGCAACCCCTCTTCCATCAGTATCACGTGGAAAAACAGATCGAACAGATCTACCAGGCCACCGTACCCCTGCCCTCCGGCGGCTCCATCGTCATCAACCCCACCGAGGCGCTGGTGGCCATCGACGTGAACTCCGGCCGCACCGGCAAGGACAAGAACTTCGAAGACGCCATCTTCCTGGCCAACATGGAGGCGGCCGAGGAGCTGACCCGGCAGCTCAGGCTCAGGGATCTTGGCGGCCTCATCGTCGTCGACTTCATCGACATGCGGGAATCGAAACACATCCGCGAGGTGGAAAAAAAGGTACGCGACTGCATGAAGCGCGACAAGGCCAAGGTCGATTTCTCCAAGATCTCCAAATTCGGCCTCATGCAGATCTCCCGCCAGAAGATGGCGGCGCCGGTGGCGGTGGGCAGCTACCGCATCTGCCCGCACTGTCAGGGCCGCGGCATGGTCCGCTCGGTGGAGACCCAGGCCCTGGTGCACCTCCGTCACCTCCAGACCGGGGTCTCCCGGCGGGATATCAAGCGGGTGCTCTGCCGCCTGCCCATGGAGGTGGCCCAGTACATTCTGAACCGGAAGCGCGCCGACCTGCTGGAGCTGGAACAGGAGCATCAGGTGGAAATCCAGATACTCGCCGACCCGTCCATGCCACCCACCGAGAGCAAGATCGACTTCCTCAAGGAATAGATCCCCTTCCTAATCCTCGCGGGAAAGCCGGTTCCTGCCGGCTTTCCCGCGCAAGCGCGCCGCGCGCCGTCCCCCCACAGCCGAAACCCGGGACCGGCATTTCCTCCCCCGCTCAAAAAGAGATTTTCAAGGGCCCCTTGGACAAAGCCCGACATTCGCGCTATAACAAATTCTGTGGATATTTTTTGCAGAAAAGCAGGGCGGCGCACGCAAGTGGCCCCCCTGCCATCCCCGCACCGGGAGGCCTGGCCATGCGCAACAGCAGACGAAGCACCCTTCTTGCCCTCCTCGCCCTGTTCCTGCTGTCCGCTCCGCTGCGGGCCGGACAGGCCGCCGCCCCCCTGACCCTGGGGGTCTTCCCCTACCTTTCCCCGAACCAGATGGTGGAGCAGCTCTCCCCCCTGGTAAAGCGCATGGAACAGGCGCTGGGCCGGAAGATCGTCATGGTTTCCGCCCCCGATTTTCTCAGCTATGTGGACCGCACCGCCAGGGGCGAGTATGACCTGATCCTCACCGCGCCCCACATGGGACGCCTTGCCCAGAAGCGCGACGGCTGGCGGCTCGTGGCCATGTCCGGCCAGCAGACCGCCACGGTGATCCTGGTCCGCAACGATTCGGGCATAAAAAAGCTCGAGGATCTGCGGGGCAGAAAAATGGCCGTGGGCAACTGGCGCTCGGTGACCTACCTGCTGGCCGAGGAGGCGCTGGCGCAAAAAGGGCTCACCCTGGGCAAGGATGTGGAGGTCGTCGAGACCGCCACCTTCTCCAATGTGGTGCAGTCGGTCTTTCTGGGCGAAGTGGCGGCCGGGGCGACCCCCACCCTGCTCTGGGACAAATGGGTCCATGTCAACGAGGAGCAGCACCGCGCCCTGCGGGAAATATTCCGGGCCCGGCCGCCCAACCCCCACTCCTTTCTGGTCATGGCCCCTGCGGGCGTGGAGGAGGCGGCCGTTCTCCGCCTGCGCGAATCGCTGCTCAGCTTCCATAACACCCCGGAAGGCCGGGAGTTTTTGCAGAAAAGTCAGTTCGAGTCCTTCCTGCCCCCGGACGAGAAGGCCATGGAACGCAGCGACCCCTTCATCCATGTTCTGATCGAACCGCGAAAATGAGCGAGCGCTTCCCCTCTGTCCCCTGGTACCGCTCGCTGCGCTTCAAGCTGGTGGCGGCGGCCATCGCCGTCGAGCTGGTCATGCTCACCGCCCTGCTCGTCAACAGCTTCCGCCTGCTCGACGAGGCGGTGGTCTCGCAGACCCAGGCGCGGCTCGAGGCCCTCTCCCCGCTCCTGGACACCTCCCTGGCCGGTCGGGTCTTCCAGCGCGACCACGCCGAGGTGCAGTCCATCCTCGACCGGTTGACCACGGCCCCGCTCACCGAGATCTGCCACATCTCGGTCCTGGATCCGGCCGGCAACCTCATCGCCACGGCGGGCAAACACTCCCCCGCGACCTTGCCCGCGGTGGACCGGAGCGTGGCCGAGGCGCTCAGCGACCTCACCTACGACGCCAGGCTTCCCCTCACCATCGCCGGAACTGAGGTGGGCTCGGTCCATTTCGGCCTCTCCCTCGCCTCCATGGTGGCCACCCAAAAACAGCTGGTGCGGGAGGGCGTCATCATCGCCGCGGTGGAAATCCTTCTGAGCCTCCTGCTGCTCATCTCCGGCGGCTACCTGATCACCCGCCGCCTTGGCCTCCTCACCGCAGGCGCCCGTCGGCTGGCCGAGGGCGACTACGACGCGCGCATCGCCATCCAGGGCAGGGATGAAATCGGCATGCTCGCCCGCGACTTCAACGCCATGGCCGCAGCCATCGCCACCCACGTCGAGAACCTGCGCACCAGCGAGATGCGGGCCCAGGCGATCTTCAACTCGGTGGGCGAGGCGATCTTCATCCACGACGCCGAAAGCGGGCGGATTCTCGATGTCAACCGGGCCATGTGCGCGATGTTCACCTGCAGCCGCGAGGAGGCCATTGGCAACGACATGGCTGCCTTCAGCGCCGGTGTCCCCCCCCATGATCTCGCCGGGGCCCTGGCCCGAATCCGGGCCGCCGCGGCCGGCGCCCCGCAGGGCTTCGACTGGCTGGCTAAAACCCTCTCCGGCCGTCTCTTCTGGATCGAGGTGAGCCTGCGCCTGGCGACAATCGGCGCCGAGGAGCGCGTCCTCGCCGTGGTGCGGGACATCAGCGAACGGAAAAAAAACGAGGAGCACATCACCAGGCTGGCCGCCGCCATCGAGCAGGCGGCCGAGGATATCATCATCACCGACGCCCGGGGCCTGATCGAGTACGTCAATCCGGCCCAGAAAACCACGAGCGGCTATGCGGAGGATGAGCTGCTCGGCCGCGATTTCTCGATCTTCGCGGCGGAGGGCCAGGGTGACGAAGGCGACCAGGCATTGCGGGAGGCGATCCGGGAGGGGCGGAAATGGGAAGGCCGGCTGCGGACCCACGCCAGGGATGGTGCCATCCTCCTTCAGGAAACGAGCCTCGCCCCGATCACCGACCCGGAGGGCAAGGTGGCCGGCTTTGTCGTCACCCGCCGCGACGTGACAAAGCAGGTGGAAACCGAGCTGCGTCTGGCCCAGTCCCAAAAAATGGAGGCGATCGGCACCCTGGCCGGCGGGATCGCCCACGACTTCAACAACAT
>DDXK01000133.1 GCA_002347185.1 Desulfobulbaceae bacterium UBA2262
ACCACGTCTCCACCGACGAGGTGTACGGCTCGCTCGGTCCCACCGACCCGCCCTTCAGCGAAACCACCCCCTATGCCCCCAACTCGCCCTACTCGGCGAGCAAGGCCGCCTCGGACCATCTGGTGCGCGCCTACCACCACACTTACGGTCTTGCGGTCACCACCAGCAACTGCTCCAACAACTACGGTCCCTACCAGTTCCCGGAGAAGCTGATCCCGCTGGTGATCCTGAATATCCTCCACGGCAAGCCGCTTCCCATCTACGGCGACGGCATGAACATCCGCGACTGGCTCTATGTGGACGACCACTGCCGCGGCATCGAACTGGCCATCATCCAGGGCAAGCCCGGCCAGGTGTACAACATCGGCGGCAACAACGAGTGGACCAATATCGACATCGTCCGCCTGGTCTGCGAGCTGGTGGATGGCCGGCTTGCGGCCGATCAGGCCCTGCGGGCCTCCTTCCCCGATTCCCCCGTCAGCCGGGGCGGCAAGGCGCTTGAGCTGATCAGCTATGTCAAGGATCGGCCCGGCCACGACCGGCGCTACGCCATCGACGCCGCCAAGAGCCGGGCTGAGCTGGGCTATATGCCGGCCGAGTCCTTCGAGACCGGGATCGTCAAAACCATCGACTGGTACCTCGGCAACCAGCCGTGGTGGCGGGCAGTGATCGACGGCAGCTACCGCGACTGGATCGCCACCCACTATGGCCGCTGAACCGATGCTCTTTCCGTTGATGCGCATTGGGGCGGCAGGCGCCCACTCTCCGGGAAAGGCTGGGGGGCAGGAGAAGACGGGGAGAAGGCCGTGAAGATTCTCATCGTCAAGACCAGCGCCATCGGCGACGTCATCCACACCCTGCCGGCCCTGAACGCGCTGCGCGGAAAATTTCCCCAGGCCCGCATCGACTGGCTGGTGGAGGAGGCGGCCAGCGACGCGGTCATTGGTCACCGGGCGGTGGACAAGGTTCTGGTTTCCCAGAGGAAGCGCTGGGTCAAGGATCTGAAGCAGGGGCGTATTCTGTCCGCGTACAGAGGTTTTCGCGATTTTGTTCGGGAACTGAGGGCCACGGAGTACGATCTGCTCATCGATTTTCAAGGCCTGCTCAAAAGCGGGATCTTTGTGGGACTGGCCAGGGCGAAACGCAAGGTCGGCTTCGGCCGGGGCATGGAGCATGCCGAATGCAGCTATCTTTTCCTCAACGAACGCATCCCTCCTGTGGCCATGGATCAGCATGCCGTCCTGCGCGAACTGCAGCTGCTGGCCGCCATCGGCGTGGAAAGCCCGGAGATGGTCTTTGCCTTTCCGGTCGCTGACCTGCAGCGGGAGGAGCTTGCCCGACTCCTTGAAGAGGCGGGGGTGGATATTGCGCAACCCCTCGTGGCCATCAATCCCATGACCACCTGGAAGACCAAGCACTGGTACGACGAGCGTTTTGCCGCAGTGGCCGACCGGCTCGCAGCCCTGGGCTATGCCGTGGTTTTCAGCGGCGGGCCCGGCGATGTCGCGGCCATTGAACAGATCCGGCTGGCCATGCGGGAGAAGGCGGTGAATTTTGCCGGCAAGACCAGCCTGAAGGGGCTTGCCGCCCTCTATGAGCGGGCGGCCCTGCTGATCACCACCGACACTGGCCCCATGCACCTGGCCGCCGCGGTGGGCACGCCGGTGGTCGCGCTCTTCGGCCCGACCGCCCCCTGGCGCACCGGTCCGTTCGGCTCGCAACACGTGGTCTTGCGGCGGGAGCTCTCCTGCAGCCCCTGTCTGAAGAAAAACTGCGAGCGCAACCGTGAATGCATGGATGAAATTACCGTGGAAATGGTGCTTGCAGCCGTTCATGAGCTCTTGAAAAAGGGTTCGGCGAATGGCTGACGGTTCGACGCGGAGACTGAAAATCGCTGTTCTGGTCCGACGTTTTGTCACCAGCGGCGGCAAGGAGCGCTACGCGGTCGAGGTGGCCGGGCGGCTGCGGGAGCGGGGCCATGAGGTCCATATCTTCTGCCGCGAAGCAGACCCGGCGCTTACCTCCGGCCTGGTTGTCCATCCGGTTCCGGCGCGCTTTGGCTTTTCGAGTGCGCTCAGCTGTCTGGCCTTTGCCTGGGATTGCGCCCGCCTGCTCAGGAAAGAGCGGTTCGACGTTGTGCATTCCCACGAAAGGGGCTATCGGCAGGATGTCCTGACAATCCACACCTTTTCCTACAAGGGCGGACTCTCCTGTTATCCCTTGCTGCGCCGGCTCGATCAGACCTGGCTCAGTTATCGGAGTTTTGTCTATCTGTGGCTTGAAAAAAGGCAGATGGCCACCAGGCATCTGGTTGCGGTCTCCGGTGCGATCCTCGAGGAGAGCCGTCAGTTGTACGGGCGCGGGGAGGGGATAACCATCATCGAGCCCGGGGTTGATGTGGATCGCTTCCATCCCGCCCGCAGCGGCAAGGAGCGGGACGTCTTGCGCCGTCGTTTTGGCGTCGGCGAAGAAGAGCTGCTGGTCCTTTTTGTTGGCTCCGAATTCAAGAGAAAGGGGCTGGATCGGCTTCTCCTTGCCCTTGGCCCCGCCATGCGTCTGGTCGTGGTGGGCCGTGGCGACAACATGCCTTTTTTTGCGAAGATGATCGAGAGGGCCGGCCTGACCGACCGGGTTCATTTTGTCGGCCTGGTTACTGGAGATGTGGGCGCCTTTTATGCCGGCGCCGATGTGGTTGTCCTGCCCTCGCGCTCCGAGGCTTTCGGCATGTCGGCGCTGGAAGCGATGTCCTCCGGGGTCCCTGTCGCGGTGAGCCGGGAGTGCGGGATTTCCCCCTTGATCACGGATGGCGTCGAGGGCTTTGTCTTTGACTCTGCCGAGGAGTTGCGGGATATCCTCGCGGCCATGCGGGATTGCGGCTTGCGCAGCCGGCTCGCTCCTGCCGCCCGCAGCAAGGCGGAATCCTATTCCTGGGAGAGGCAAACGGATAAATATGAGCAACTTTTTTACAGCCTTTCCTCCCGCACCCCTTGAAAAGAGCATTGGCTGAAGGCCCGCCCCGATGATCTCGAAAGAAATTCTTGCCCGGTTTTTTGCTGCCGAGGCCAAACTCCTCAATAAAGGCTTCCGGCGGGAAATTTTTCTTTTTCGCGATCTCATCGTGAAAAGAGTCTACCGGGGGTACAAGAGAGCCGCCGACCTGAATCGGCATGAATACCAGAACTACCTGAAAATAGCGGCGCGCCTCCCGCCGGAGCTGCGGGCGAATTTTCAGGAAATTTACGGCCTGGAGGAGATAGGGGAGCAGTCCTACCTGCTCTGCGAGCCGATTGTGAACGCTGACGGGCGGCCCTCTCCGAGCCTTGCTGAGTTCGGGCCGGTTGCCGATGCGTTTTTCTGGCAGCGTCTCGATATCCTTGTCAAGCACCTTGCCCAGGCGGATCTCAGCCTCACCGACCTGCACGGCAAGAACGTCCTTGTCCGCAGCACAGAGGAAGGCCTTGCGCCGGTGATCGTGGATTACAAGACCCTGGGCGCCGATTTCGCGCCCTGGCAGGTGGACCTCTTTTTTCCCATGGGCCGGGCCTGGAAGATGTACAGGAAATACAAGCGCATGCAGCGGGAGTTCAGGAAATGAGGGGGGCGGCTGGGCTGATTTCGGTCATCGTTTCCACCTATAACTGGCCGCAGGCCTTGCGGCTGGTGCTTGATTCCCTTGCCCACCAGAGCGACCGCTCTTTCGAGGTGGTTGTGGCCGATGACGGGTCTGCCTCGGATACGGCGGATCTTATCAAGGGCCTGGTCGCTGATTTTCCTGTGCCATTGCGGCATGTCTGGCAGGAGGATCTGGGGTTTCGCGCCGCCGCTGCCCGCAATCGGGCTGTGGTTGCGAGCCGGGGGGAATATCTGCTTTTCCTGGACGGGGATTGCCTGGCAAGGCCCGACTTCATTGGGGTCCATCGGGCGTTGGCCGAACCCGGCTGGTTTGTGGCAGGAAACCGCATTCTGCTTGGAGAGGGGCTGAGCAAAGAGCTTTTGGCAGGCCAGGAAAAAATGGCCTGCTGGGGTCGGGCAGATTTTCTGAAGGCCCGTCTTCAGGGCGGGATCAACCGCATTGCCCCACTTCTCCGTCTTCCGGGGGGGCGCTGGCGCAGGCTGCGGTCGTGTCGCTGGCAGGGGGCGATGACCTGTAATCTCGCTGTCTGGCGCGCAGATTTTTATCGGGTCAATGGTTTTGACGAGGACTTCGTCGGCTGGGGTCACGAGGATGCCGAGTTTGTTTGCCGACTGATCAACGCAGGGATATATCGCAAGGAAGGGCGTTTTGCCGTTCCGGTCCTCCATCTCTGGCATGCAGAACGGGATCGGAGCGGAGAGACGGAAAATCTTTCCAGGCTGCAGGAGCATCTGCGCGCTGGACTGACCTGGGTCGATGGCGGGGTGCAGCGTTATAGGGGGGAAGACCTGGCTGCCAAATCCGGGCAGAGCCCGACAAAGGATGTTGAGGGTCACGCCTCCCCGTTTTGAAACCTTTCCCCATGTCGCTGCGGGAAAAAGAAGCTCGATGAAGAAAAAGTTCGGATTGGGAGAAGAGATGGAGTCGCCCTGTTATGTCCTGCATGTGAAAAAAGGTTTCGAGGAGCGGGAATTGAGCATTTGTTCGCAGTTTTCCCGTCTTGGGCAGCCCTTTGCATGGCTTACGGATTATGACATTGACGAGATAAATCCAGAAGTTTTGCGCCGTTTCGGCTATCATGGCTCGGCCCTGCGGCCCAGTGAGATTTCCTGCTGCCTCAAGCATATCTCGGCCTGGGAAAGGATCGCGGCTGGGGAGGCTGAGGGGGCTTTGGTCTTTGAAGACGATATTCTGATCGATCTCTCCAGGTTCAAGCAGGTCACTGCCGCGGCCATATCGGAATTCCATCGCCAAAACGAGGCGCTTGGCTATTTGAGCCTGGGGGATGGCTGCTGCATGTATGTGCCCTGGCCTCAGCTGCGTCCGGGCCGTTTTCTCTATCCAGCCCAAGTGGTCCGGGCGGCGGATTCCTATTTTCTCACCAGAACTGCCGCGCGGCTGATGCTGGATTTGCTTGGCCGGGATGGTTTTTCCCTGCCGGCGGACCATCTGATCAACCGCTTTTGTCATGAACTCGCCATTCCGATTTTCTGGGTGGAGCCGACGGTGGTCAGCCAGGGCTCCCACACCGGACGTTTCGCCTCCAGTTTGAAGAGTTCCGATCGAGGGGGCGGCAAGGAAAAGTTGAAGTGGATTGTGAAGAAATTTCGGCGTAAATATCTGTATCCGATCTTCGGGGTCGATCTCAGGATGATGACCCCGGAACAGAGAAAACGATGCCTGTTGCAACCGTAGGGCGCTGACCCGGATTCCCCCGGCAAGGCGGAAGGGTAGCGCGCATGGGCGTTTATCCTCCAAAACGGCAGGCTGGAAAAATCCATGGGGAGTCGAGATGAATATCCCGCGCCGCCTGGCGAACCTCTTTGGCTATGATCTGCTCAGGATCGTCAAATACCAGCCGACCATCGAATCGCACCTGCCCCTGCTGTTCAAGGAGCTCAAGATAGATCTTGTTCTTGATGTCGGCGCCAACAATGGCGGCTATGGCACGATGCTCAGAAAGATAGGCTATGCCGGGCACATCGTTTCCTTTGAGCCGGTGCGACGCTGCCATGACGCTCTGCTGGAGCGGACGAAAAATGACGCCCGCTGGAAGGCCTTTCGGTATGCGCTGGGGTCCCGGAAATCCGAACTGGAGATCAATGTGCCGGAGTCGGATGATTTTTCGTCCTTCCTGGATGTTGCTCCAACGGCAAGGGAAAGGTGGTCGGCGGTTTTCAGCTCGGTAGCCCGGGAAACGGTGCAGGTGGAAATGCTCGATGACCTTTTTGCCGGCATCATGGAAGGCTGCCCTGGCTGCCGCAACATCTTTTTGAAGCTGGATACCCAGGGCTATGACCTTGAGGTGCTGAAAGGGGCGCAAAAGGTTCTCCCGCGAATCGGCGGCCTGCAGTCAGAGATTTCCCTGCTGCCCATCTACCAGGGAATGCCCGATTATCTGGAGTCCTTGCGGCTATTCAGGGAACATGGCTTTGGGGTGACCGGTTTGTACCCCGTTTCCAGGGACAGAAAGACGCTGCAGCTTGTGGAAATGGACTGTGTGATGCGAAGAATTACTCTCGCCAGTGGCCGGCCGCTGGAGGGGGGCTGACGGTTGGCCCCCCTTTCTTTATGGAGGGAGCGGTGTTTTTTTGCAGTTAAAGCGGTGGAAAATTTCCAGGGGGTGACCTGATGCTGGACCGATTGAAAGAAAGGTTGGGGAGTGTTGATGCGGTAACAGCGGCCCGTTATCTTCTGCTGGCGGAACTGCTGTTTCTTTTCGTTTCCACCTCGCTCGCGGTGGTTGCCGAACTCCTCCTCTTTCTGGTGTTCCTGGTATTCCCGTCCCTGCGTCGGCGGGTGGCGGAACTTGTCCGGCAGCCCATGATTTTCATGGCCATTGCCTGGGCCGTGGTTCTCACCCTCGGCCTGCTGTACAGCATCGGACCGGGGGCTGAGAATCTGGATATCTGGAAAAGCTGGCGGAAGCTTCTTCTCCTGCCCATGGCAGCCGCGGTGTTTGACAGCGAAGAGTGGAAAAAAAAGTTTGTCTGGACCTTTCTTTGCGCCGTCGCGGCCGGGCTGCTGGTTTCCTTTGGGAGCTGGCTGCTTGAGCTGCCCCTGCTGAAAAGGGAGCCGGTGCCGGGGATCGTCATCCACAATCACGCCACCCAGGGGATGCTTTTTGCGGCAGGATTTTTCGCGGCGGTATTGGCATGGCGCTTTCTTCCCCCGCGCAGTCGCCTTGCCAAGGGCCTTCTCCTCGCCATCATTCCAGGGGTCTTCCTGAATATCGTTTTTATAACCACAGGCCGAAGCGGCTACCTGGTTTTTCTGGTCTTTTCCGGATTGCTCCCCATTTTTCTTCTCAGGGGGCTTCCCCGCTACCTCTTCATGCTTGCCGTGCCCCTTGCCATCGGTGCGCTTCTCTTCTTCTCCCCGGCTGCGAGCCAGCGGATCCTGCAGGGGGTGGACGAGATGCAGAACTATGCGCAGGATGCAAAGCTCACCTCCATGGGAATCCGCATGATGATGTGGAAAAACACCGTGGCGCTCATCAAGGATCGGCCTGTTTTCGGCCATGGTACCGGCGGCTTTCGGGAGGCGTACCGTCTGCAGGTGGAGGGCAGGGAGGGCTGGCAGTATCAGGTGGTCAACGACCCCCACAATCAGTTTATGCGGATTCTGGCGGAGCAGGGGCTCGCGGGGCTGCTGGTCTTCGCCCTCTTTCTTGTCGCGTTTTTCCGGCAGGGATGCGGCGTGCCCTGGAGCTATCTGGGGATCGGCGTGATACTTGCCTGGTGCGCATCGAGTCTCTTCAGCGCCCATTTTTCCACTTTTGTGGAAGGCCGTTTTGTCTGGCTGTGGTGCGGGGCATTGCTGGGGGTGACGGCAGGAGGAGAGAAAAAGGGCGGGGGGATATCCCTTTCCTGAAAATGCCGCCCTCGCTTATTTCCGTGGTGTTGGCGGGAAGGAAGAAAGGCTGCGGTCCGGATTTTTAAGCCTGAAACTGCATATTGTGCAGCATGGTGTATACACCATTTTGGGCAAGCAGGGTTTCGTGGTTGCCTTCCTCCGCGATCCGTCCATCCTGCATGACCAGAATCCGGTCTGTTTTCTGGATGGTTGAAAGCCTGTGGGCAATGATGAAGGTTGTCCTGTTTTTCATCAGGTTTTCGAGGGCCTTCTG
>DDXK01000033.1 GCA_002347185.1 Desulfobulbaceae bacterium UBA2262
CCAACATATCCCGGAGGAGCACCGGTCAGGCGGCTTGCTGAATGCCGTTCCATAAATTCTGACATATCCAGTTGGATCAGGGCTTCTTCACTGCCAAAAAGGAATTTTGCCAGGGCTTTTGTCAGTTCGGTTTTACCGACACCGGTCGGTCCCAGAAAGAGGAATGATCCAATCGGGCGATGCGGATCTTTCAACCCGGAACGGGAACGCCGGATTGCGTGCGCTATGTTCGCAATTGCATCTTCCTGCCCGATGATATGTTTACCGAGTTCGGTTTCCATTTGTAAAAGCCGCTCGGATTCTTTCTGAGCCATCTGCATTACCGGAATTCCGGTCCACATGGAAACGACTTCAGCAATATCCTCTGCTGTGACGATCGGTGCGGTTTCCCGGTCCCATTCCTGGTTCTGATCTGCGATCCGCTGTTCCAATTCCGTTTCTTTATTTTGCAATTCAGTAACCAGATCGTCCTGACCTTGTTCTGCGGCAAATAATGACTGCTTGCGGGTTTCCCTGAGTTCTGCCATGAGCTGGTTCGAAGCCGCCGCTGCCGGGCTTTTATACATCCGAACCCTTGAAGATGCTTCATCGATCAGATCGATTGCCTTGTCCGGGAGAAACCGCTCGGATACATAACGGACGGACAATGTCACAGCTGCTTCGAGTGCTTCATCGGAGATTGTCAGCTGATGATGGTCTTCGTATTTTGGCCGGAGTCCTTTCAGGATGTCCACTGCCTCTTCCGAAGTAGGCTCATTGACTAAAATTGGCTGGAAGCGACGTTCCAATGCTGCGTCACTTTCAATATTTTTGCGATATTCCTCTGATGTGGTTGCGCCAACAACCTGAACTTCTCCGCGCGATAAAGCCGGTTTCAGAATGTTGGCAGCGTCAACCGTAGAACCTGATGATCCGGCTCCGACCAGCATGTGGATTTCGTCAATGAAAAGGATCGCCTTTTCCAGCTTCAGGAGTTCGGAAAGGACCCGTTTCATCCTTTCCTCGAAGTCGCCGCGGAAGCGGGTGCCGGCCAGAACGGACCCCATGTCGAGGGAATAGATTTTCACATCCCGAAGTTTGCGGGGAACCTTTCCCGCGGCGACAAGCTGCGCAAGACCTTCGGTGATCGCGGTTTTTCCGACGCCGGGCTCCCCGACGTGCACCGGGTTGTTCTTGAAACGGCGGCAGAGGACCTGGATGGTCCGGGAGAGGATCTCGTCCCGGCCGATGAGCGGATCCAACTCGCCGGCCTTCGCCCGGGCGGTCAGTTCCGTTGTATACGCGCGGAGAAATTTGTTCGGCTCCGCCTGGTCCCCGCGGACGGCTTCCCCCCGCCTTGCGCCCGAATCCGTTTTCCGGCTCCCCTCCTCTTCCGACAGGACCGAGATCCCGTGGGAGATGTAGTTGAGGAGGACCAGGCGGCTGATCCCCTCCCGCTGCAGGAAAAAAGAGGCGTGGGACTCCTTTTCTTCCAGCAGAGAAACCAGGATATCCCCCAGATCCAGCGTTTCCTTCTGGGCGGAGGCGCCATGCCAGGCCGCCCGTTCGAGAACGCTCTGAAATCCGAGGGACTGAACCGCCCGGCTCGGCGTCGGTGTCGCCGTGTCGGACACGTCGAGGTGTTTTTCCAGAACCCCTTTCAGCCGCGCGGGATCGCCGCCGCAATGGAGGATGATCTCTTTCCCCTCGTCAAAAAAAAGGGAGGCGTAGAGGAGATGTTCGGGCGTGATGAATTCATGCCTGCGAACGTTTGCCTCGGCATACGCCGCCATGATAATCCGGTTGAGATTTTCACTGATCTTCATGTTCGATCTTCTTGCAACCGATAATCCTTTCCCCGTGAGGGTGCGCGGGCCCGGCCGTCACGCCTCTTCCAGGGAGCATTTCAGCGGGAATTCGCGTTTTCGGGCCAGTTGGTGAACCAGCATCACCCGGGTCGAGGCGATGTCGTACGTGTAAACGCCGCAGACCCCTTTCCCCTTCCTGTGGACGTCGATCATGATCCGCGTCGCGTCCGCGGCCGGTTTGTGAAAGATGGCGATCAGCACCTCGACGACAAAGTCCATCGTCGTGTAATCGTCATTGTGCAGGAGCACCTTGTACATGGAAGGCCTTCTGGTCTGCGGCCGTTTTTCGGCGATGACCCCGCCTTCGAACTCCTTTTTCGTGGCACCCATCTTTTTCTGCTCCCGGAAGCGAATCAAGCCCCGGTTTGGCCGGGGCGTTCAAAAACATAATCATTTTTTCCCCGGTCGCCAGGCCAGGGAACGGATTTGCCGGGGAACGGGCGTCAGCCCGCCGCCTGCCCGCGCCGTGCCGCGCCAGGGGTCTGGAGGAGGGAGTGGAGCACCTGCTCCAGGACAAGGTACTCGGGCAGGCCCGAGCCCTTCAAGAGATATTCGGCGTGGAGCAGCTCGGCCAGCGCCTTTTTCAAGGCGGGCAGCGGGAAGTGCTCGGCCTGCTGGAAGCTTTTGTGGACCGCGAAGGGGTGGCCATTGAGCTGGGCCGGCCAGGGCGAAAGCCCCTCCTTGAGCCGGGGGAGAAAGCCTTTCTGGAAGGCGGGGTAGGAAAGACCGGCCGCGTATCCCCAGGCCGGCTCCTCGATGAGGGCCCGTACCAGGAGGAGCTTGCGTAGAAGGTTGCGCAGGCCGGCCACGGCCACCAGGGGATAGACGCCGTTTTCCCGCAGACGCTGCAGCACGGTGAGGGCGGCGGCCAGGTCGCGGCTGCCCACCGCCTCGGTGAATTCGTAGAGCGCCTCCTCCCTGGTTCTTCCGACCATGGCGTTGAGGTCGGCCAGGGTGACGGTCGGGGCCTCGCCGGTGGAGAGGGCAAGTTTCTCGACCTCCATGGCCACGGCCACAGGATGGAAGCCGACCCGTTCCAGCAGAGCCGGCAGGGCGCGGGGCTCGAGTTTCTTGCCGAAGCCGGCCAGGGTTTTTTCGGCGATCTCCCGGAGGATGGCCTCCTGGTCCTTGCGGGCGGCGGCGCCGGTCCCGCTGTCCACGGCAAGATCGATGACCGCGCACTCCTTTTCCAGGTACTTGAAGAGCTTCTTGCGCTTGTCCGCGGCCTCGGCCAGGAGAATCAGGGTATTGGCCGTGGGGATTCCCGTCGCCAGGGCCTCCTCCAGCAGCTCGGCCGCTTCGCTCTTTCCGGCGCCCGCCGGGGCCGTGCCCCCCTCGGCCCCGGCGAGGATTTCAGCCGCCCAGCCCAGTTCCTCGGGCCTGGCAAAACCGAAGAGCTCCTGCCAGCGCTGGGGGGAGCTGCCGGCCAGCTCCTCCCGCTCCCAGTCCGCCGGGGCCAGCTCGACCAGGCCGAGCATCTGGGTGAGAAAGCGGCGCGCCCGGCCAGGCTCCTTGGCCTCCCAGGCCTTGCGCGCCTTTTCCCAGAGGGTTTTCGCCACCACCTTGGAAAAGAGGATTTTGGAATCGCTCACCCGCAGCACCTGGCGGCCGCCGAACAGACTGTAGGTCTTGAGCTGATTGATGGTGGCCCCGATCTCCTCCTGGTCGCCGTCGATGTTTTTCAGGCTGGCGGACCGGGATTTTTCGTCGGGAAGAAGTCGGCTGACCAGCTCGTTGGCGACCTCCTGGCAGAGGTAGCGCTCGCCAAAGAGAAAATAGACCGGCGCAAACTCGCCCCGGTCCATGGCGGCGTAGAGGCTCGCGAGATCCTGGCGCTTGTAGAGGGGCATGGCGTGTGGTTTCCCTGGCTGGCGCCCGGCTTCCTGTTGACGGGCTTTGATCTTCCCTGCTACTCTTGTGTAGATAAGTACTGTGTCCACGAACGCTTGTCACTGAAAAAGAGAGGCTCCCGGGGCTGGCTGCCGGCCCGGGAGCCGCCGGATTCGGGTGTCCATGACTTCAGCCCAGGCCAGAAAAACAGGGATACTCGTCGGCGGTTCCGGCCTGCTCGGCGGCACCCTCCTGCACTACTTCAAAAGCAGGGAGGATGTGGCCATCCTCGCACCCAACAGCAAGAAGCTGAGCCTGCGCGAACCGGACGACATCCGGCGCTATTTTGAAAAGAGCAGACCCGATTTCATCATCAACTGCGCCATCGCCGCCATCGACAGCGACCCCCAGCTTGCCTACGAGATCAACTACATGGGCACGGTCGCCCTGGCCAAGGCGGCCGCCGAGCTGAGCATCCCCTACATCCATTTGAGTTCCGCCGCCACCATGCCCTGCGGTGAGAATCTGGGCGAGGAGGCGCGACTCGCCCTTGTCCCGGAGCTGCCCAACTACACCAAGTCGAAGCTGATGGCCGAGCTGACCCTGGAGCATCTGGCCCGCACCAGGGGGCTGGACCACACCGTGATCCGGCTGGCCATCGTCTACGGGACCCACGACCACAAGATCCAGGGCTTCCACCGCCTTTTCTTTTCCATTGTCGATCAGTCCATGCCCATCCTCCTGACCAGGAGGGAGGCCCTGCACTCCTATTCCAACGCCAGGAAGCTGCCCCATTTCATTGCCCATGCCCTGGAGCACCGGGGCGAGTTTTCCGGCCAGACCTACAACTTTGTCGATCCGCTCCCGGTCTCCCTGAGCCAGCTCATCCTCACCATCCGCTCCTACCTGGAGCTGCCCGCGCCCAGGGAGATCTACATTCCCTATCCCCTGGCCCGCTTCGGCATGCGGCAGCTTGCCCGCCTGGTCCGGCTGATCACCCGGATCGGCATCGAGGCGCGGATGCCGGCGGAGCTGATGTTTCTCGAAAAGTTCTACCAGACCCAGACCCTGGCGGCGGCCAGGCTCATGGCCTCGAGTTTCGCGGACCCGGAGCCCGGCGCCACCATTTTCACCGAGCTGCCGGCCCTGATCGAGTACTACGTGACCCGCTGGGAGCATCTCAACCTCATCGAGCCTTTCAACAAGGAATTTTTCGACCCCCGCCGGCGGGCGGAGGAGTTTCTCCGCGCCCCGGCCACCTTGCTTGCCGAGGTGCATGCCGAGGCCGAGCTTCCTTTTCTTCAGCAATGCTCCCTCGCCGGGGGCAAGCCTGCAAATGGGGGCAAAGGCGCATGAGCCCTTCCCCGCCGTCCCCCGCCGACCGGAAAGAGATCCCCGCCGCCATCGGTCGCTACCGCATCCTGCGGCAGATCGGCCTGGGGGCCATGGGCGAGGTCTATCTTGCCCACGACGAGCTCATCCACCGGAAGGTCGCCATCAAGCGGCTGCGTCTGGATCGCTACCGGGGCGAGGCGGAGCGGCAGCGGGCCATCGACTCTTTTCTCCATGAGGCGCGCATTGTCGGCAACCTCGATCATCGGCATATCACCGCGGTTTACGATATCGGGATCGAGGACGGCGCCCCCTATATCGTCATGGAGTATATCGAGGGCAGGAATATCAAGGAGCTGATCCGCGACAAGGCACCCTTCACCAGCATGGAGAAGCTCGGCCTCATCGCCATGGTGGCCCGCGCCCTCCATTTCGCCCACCGGCGCGGCATTCTCCACCGGGACATCAAGCCGGCCAACATCATGATCCTGAGGCAGGATCGCCTGCCCAAGATCACCGACTTCGGCATTGCCCGGGTGGTGGACGCCTCCTCCTTCGGCGACATCGGCGGCGGCAGCGACGAGAAGGGCTTTGTCCCCGGCACCCCGCTCTACATGTCGCCGGAACAGATCCGCGGCGAGGAGCTGGACCGGCGCAGCGATGTCTTCTCCCTCGGGGTTCTGGCCTATGAATGGCTGAGCGGGGCAAAGCCGTTTTCCGGGAGCAATCTCGATGCCCGCCTCCATTCGGTGCTCACCGACACCCCGAAGCCGCTGGGCGAGTTTCCCGGCATCGCTGCCGGAGTCGAGCGCCTGGTCATGCGGGCCCTGGCCAAGGCGCCGGCCGAGCGCTACCAGAGCGCCGATGAGTTCGGCGACGCCCTGGAGCTCGCTTTGAACGCCCTGGAGGGGGAAAAGAGAGGCGGGAAGGGCAGCTTTTCCTTTGACAGGAAGGAAACCGTCGCCCGCCTGCGGCAGCGCTATCTCTTTTTTGCCGACTTCAGCGACGAGGAGCTCTACGAACTCTTCCGCGCCTCCCGCAAGGAAGAGTTCGACAAGGGCGAGGCCCTGATCCGGGAAGGCACCTCGGGGGCCACGATGTATATGATCATTTCCGGCTCGGTCATCGTGCTCACCGAAACCGAGGGCAGGCGGGTCGAGCTGGAGACCTTGGGGGAGGGCAGCTGTGTCGGGGAGATGGCGATGATCGACCATCTCCCCCGCTCCGCCTCGGTGGTGGCGATCAAGAAGACCGTGGCCCTGGCTCTGAACGAAACCGTGCTTCGCCATGACAACCCCGGGCTCGGCCTCAAGCTCTACCGGAATCTGGCCGCCACCCTGTCGGAACGGCTGCGGGCCAGCGAAGCGAAGTATCTGCGCCTGGTGGCCGCCGGGCAGCCGGGTCGGGGAGGAGAATAGATGCCCCGGCTCGGCGCGCATATGTCGGTGGCCGGTGGCCTGCACCTGGCTTTTGCCCGGCTCCGGGCGGTGGGGGGCGAGGCCCTGCAGATCTTCACCCGCAATCAGCGGCAGTGGCGGGCCAAGCCCATCGAACCGGAAGAGCGCCGGCTCTTTCTCGAGGCCTGGGAGGAAAGCGGCCGGCCGCCGGTTGCCGCCCACGGCTCCTATCTGATCAACCTGGCCAGCCCGGCGGCGGAGGTGGCGGAAAAATCCATGCTCGCGCTGGCGGACGAGCTGCGTCGTTGCCAGCTCCTCGCCATCCCCTGGCTGGTGCTCCATCCCGGCGCCCATCTGGGCAGCGGGGTCGAGGCGGGGCTTGCCCGGGTGGCCGAAAATCTTGACCGGGCCTTGCGGCAGGCGGACGGGGCCGGCGAGGTGCTGGTGCTGCTCGAAACCACCGCCGGGCAGGGAAGCAGCCTGGGCGCCACCTTTGCCGAGCTTGCCGCCATCATCGCGCAATCGCGCCATCCGGAGCGGCTCGGGGTCTGCTTCGACACCTGCCACGCCTTTGCGGCCGGCTACGACCTCCGGAGCGCGGCAGCCTATGCGGCGACGATGCGGGAGTTTGCCAGCCACCTGGGCCTCGACCGGCTCAGGTTCTTTCATCTCAACGATTCGCTGCAGGATTGGGGCGCCAGGGTGGACCGGCATGCCCACATCGGCGCCGGCCGCATCGGCCTGGAGGGGTTCCGCTGCCTGCTGACCGATCCGAGGTTTGCCAGCCATCCCATGACCCTGGAAACCCCCAAGGGAGAGGATCTTCGCGAGGACAGGGAGAACCTGGCCTTGCTCCGCGGCCTGCTCGGACGGCAGGGCCAGGCTAGAGGCGCCGTTCCGTCTCCCGGATGATCGCGTCGAGGAGGCCTCCTTCCGAAGAGTGCACCGGCAGGCTTTCCTTGAGCTGCGAGGCGAGGGTGGCGATCCGGCTCAAGGCGTCGCGCTGTTCGAGGAGGAGCTGCTCCTGGGCCTTGCGTTCCTGGAAAAAGAGATCCAGGTTGTGCTGGAGGGTTTTGAGCAGGGCGGGGGCCTTGCCGTGGCTGAGGAGAAGCTTCAGCTCCGGATCCGCCTCCACCGTGCCCAGATACTCGTTCCAGAAATTTTCATAGGCGGCCAGGGTGTCGGCCGGATCCAGAACCCGCTGGTAGGAGACGATGCGTTCCACCTTTTCGCGCAATTCGTTGAGCTGGATCGGTTTGTTGATGTAATCGAAGGCCCCCAGGCGCAGGGCCTCGATGGCTGACTCCACCGAGGCGTAGCCGGTCATGATCAACACCCCGCAGGCCGGGTTGCTGGCCTTGGCCGCGCGCAGCACGTCGAGGCCGCCTTCGGTGGGATGGGCGGTGCCCGGCATGTTCTTGTCGCTGAGCACGACATGGAAGCGCTCCCGGGAGAGAAGGGCGATGGCCTCGGGGCCGTCGGCGGCCTCTGTCGTCTCGTAGCCAAAGCGCTGCAGGGCCGCGCAGATAAACTCCCGCAGCATGGCTTCATCGTCCACGACCAGAATGCGAATCTTCATGGTTTTTCTCCCTCTGCTCTGTTTCCGGCCCGCCTCAGCGCAGGATGCTTTCCTTTTTTCCCGGCGAGGAGACAAAAACCTCGCCGCTGCCCACATGCACGGTGACCGTTCGGGAAAGTTCCCCGCCCACGTCCATGGCCACCACCGGGACCTGGGCCTGGGCGAGGAGTTCCAGCACGACCTGCACGATGCGCCCTCCGATGTTGTAGTCCTTTTTCATCCTGATCACCTTGGCGCCGCCGGCCAGCCTGGCGACGATCCCGGAGCCAGCCACCGCATAGAGTCCTGAGCGGCGCCGCAGCTCTTCCAGCAGCAGGGGGGTGGCGGTGTCGGCAAAATAGCCTGCCCCGTGCATGCTCTCGCTGTGCTGCAGAGAGGAATCGGGCAGGGCGATGTGCACCAGGCCGCAGGCCTTGCTGGCCGGATGCTGGAGCACCAGCGCGACGCAGGAGCCCAGCGCATACGTTCTGATGATGTCCTGGGGGTTTTTGCTCACCCGCCAGTCGCCGATCCCCACCACTTGCAAATTGCTCATCCCTGCTCCTGCTTTGGAGGATAGCTGCTTGAGGCTTATTGTAACAGAGCGCCCGGCCTGGCAGGTATCGGCAATTCGCACGGGGAACAAACCGGGCGCGGGCGGCGGCCGGCAAGGGCCAGGAAAGGGGCTGTCCGGCCCCCTACACAAAGGAGAGCGTCACCGGACAGTGGTCCGAGCCCAGGATCCCGGGCAGGATGGCGGCGTCCTGCACCCGGGCCGCGCTCTTCTTGTCCACGCAGAAGTAGTCGATGCGCCAACCGATGTTTCTGGCCCGGGCATTGGCGCGGTAGCTCCACCAGGTGTACTGGCCCGGCTCCTGATTGAAGAGGCGGAAGGTGTCCAGATAGCCGGCGGCAAGGAACTTGTCCATCCAGGCCCGCTCTTCCGGGGTGAAGCCGGGATTTTTTTCGTTCTGCTTCGGGTTGGCCAGGTCGATTTCCCGGTGGGCGACGTTGAAATCCCCGCAGACCACCACCGATTTCTCCCTGGCGCAGTGGTCGAGAAAGGCGAGCAGATCGTCGTTGAAGCGCAGCTTGTAGTCCATTCTGGTCAGGCCGTGCTGGGCGTTGGGGAAATAGGCGTTGACGAAGTAGAAGTCGGCAAACTCCAGGGTGAGCACCCTGCCTTCGTAATCGTGGTCGTGGTGGTCAATGCCGGAGATGACCCGCAGGGGGGCGCTCTTTGTATAGATGGCCACCCCGGCGTAGCCCTTTTTCTGGGCCGGGAACCAGTGGGAGGTGTAGCCGGGAATATTGAGGAGTGACTCGGGCAGCTGTTCCGGCATGGCCTTGATCTCCTGCAGGGCGAAGATGTCGGCGTCCAGTTCGGAGAGGATCTCGACAAAGCCTTTTTTCTCCACGGCCCGCAGGCCGTTGACGTTCCAGGAGACAAATTTTTTCGCATTGGCTGGCATGGCTTTTCCCTCATTTTTCGCCCTCTTTCTCGGGGTCACCCCGATTTTCGGGCAGCAGGCCGCGATCAGGCAACGATCGCAACAGGGGGCGACCGGGCGGCAGGTTCCCTGGCCAAAGGCGACCAGGATGGAGTTGACGCTGCGCCAGTGTTGCGCCGGCAGCTTTGCCCGCAGGGCCCGCTCGGTTTCCAGCGGGGTCCTGGTGGCCACATAGCCCCAGATGTTCATGATCCGGTGCACATGGGTATCGACGCAGATGGCCGGTTTTCCGAAGGCCACCGCCACCACCAGGTTGGCGGTTTTCCTGCCCACCCCGGGCAGCTCGCACAGCTCCTCCACGCTCTGCGGGATCACCCCGCCGAAGCGGGCGCGTAGCACCCCTGGCAGCTGGGCCAGGTGGCGGGCCTTGGTCCGGAAAAAGCCCACCGGCTGGATGAGCCGGGCAAGCTCCTCCTCGGCGAGCAGGGCCAGGTGGGCGAGATCCGGCGCCGCCTTGAAGAGCCGGGCCGCCGCCCTGGCCGTGGTTTCGTCCCTGGTCCGGGCCGAAAGGATGGTCGCGATCAGGATCCGGTAAGGATCATGGGTCTGGACCGCGATCAGGTCCACCACCGGGACTGCATAGTCGCGCACCTCTTCCGCGAGAAGGGCGAGGATCTTGTCGATGTCAAATTGCATATGCGCATGTCCACGGTTGCGTTGCATAATGTAGCGGCTCTGTTTCAGAAAAACCACGATATTTCTTTTGTTGCGTATTGCAACAGCCTTGTTTCACAAGGAAACAGTTTTTCCTTGACACCCCATTTGCGGAGCATTAAGTGATAACCACTTTGCAAACGGCGCTCCCTTTGTTTTCTGGCCGCGAAAGCATCCCCGAATCGACAACAGCGGCCGTGGCCCAAAAGGGAAGTCCTCTTTCAGAGGTGAAGATCCGGCTTGGCAGGGAACCCGTGCCGATCGGGAAAAGGCCGGCTGCGCGATGCGACGCGCGGCAGGTCCGGCATGGCAGGCCTTGCCTGGCCGGCAGTATATTGTCTTACGGGATAGTTGTACGGCATTTTAAGGATAAAGGAGGAAGGAAACAATGCAACAAAACAGGAAAGAAAAAATAGGGATGCTCTTTGCCTCCCTCGTCTGCACCCTCATGCTGAGCCCGGCCTGGGCCCTGGCCAGCGAGGTCGCGGCCGCCGTGCCGGTTGTTCCGGCCGTCGCCGACGGAGACTGGTGGAAATGGCCCATTATCCTGCTGGTCGTCACCTTCGTGATGGGCATCATCGCCGTGCTCGGCGGCGTGGGCGGCGGCGTGCTCTTCGTGCCCATCATCAGCGGCTTTTTCCCGTTTCATCTCGATTTTGTCCGCGGCACCGGCCTCCTGGTCGCCCTCTGCGGCGCCCTGGCCGCCGGCCCCGGCCTGCTCAAGGCCAACCTGGCCAGTCTGCGCCTGGCCCTGCCCGTGGCCTTGATCGCCTCGACCATGGCCATCGTCGGCGCCATGGTGGGCCTGGCCCTGCCCACCCATATCGTGCAGCTGGCCCTGGGCGGCACCATCCTCGGCATCGTGGCCATCATGCTGACCGCCAAGAAGGCGGACGTGCCCGACGTGCCCCAGGCGGACGCCCTTTCTTCGGCCCTGCGCATCACCGGTGTCTATTTCGAACCGACCTCCAAGAAGGAGATCAACTGGAAGATCCACCGCACCATCCCCGGCCTGCTCACCTTCATCATCATCGGCTTCATGGCCGGCATGTTCGGGCTCGGCGCCGGCTGGGCCAACGTG
>DDXK01000123.1:0-1706 GCA_002347185.1 Desulfobulbaceae bacterium UBA2262
GCCCTGATGGGCTCCAACATGCAGCGGCAGGGTGTGCCTCTGCTCCGGCCCGAGGCGCCCCTGGTCGGCACCGGTCTTGAGCTGACCGTGGCCAAGGATTCCGGCGTCTGCCTGCTGGCCGGCGGCGAGGGGGTGGTGGAAGAGGTCGACGCCAACCGGGTGGTGGTTCGCTACGACAAGCCTGGCACCGATGGCTTCACCACCGGCATCGGTATCTACCGACTGGACAAGTATAAGAAATCGAACCAGTCCACCTGTTTCACCCAGCGGCCGCTGGTCAACCCAGGCCTGCGGGTGAAAAAAGGCGATATCCTTGCCGATGGCCCGGCCTGCGATCTTGGCGAGCTGGCCCTGGGCAAGAACGTCACCATCGCCTTCATGCCCTGGCGCGGCTATAACTTTGAGGACTCCATCCTGGTCAGCGAAAAGTTGCTCAAGAAGGATACCTATACCTCTCTGCACATCGAGGTCTTTGAAACCGTCGCCCGCGACACCAAGCTGGGCAAGGAGGAGATCACCCGCGATATTCCCAATGTCAGCGAAGATGCCCTGCGCAACCTGGACGAATCCGGGGTCATCCGCATCGGCGCCGAGATCAAATCCGGCGATATTCTGGTCGGCAAGGTCACCCCCAAGGGGGAAACCCAGCTCTCTCCGGAAGAGAAGCTGCTGCGGGCAATTTTCGGCGAGAAAGCCGGAGATGTGAAGGATACCTCCCTGCGGGTGCCGCCGGGCGCAGAGGGCGTGGTCATCGACGCCAAGGTCTTCTCGCGCAAGGGCGTGGAAAAGGATGAGCGGACCCTTTCCATCGACGAGTTCGAGATCAAGAGTCTTGAACGCGACATGGAGGACGAACTCAACTGCCTGAAAAAGGGTGTGCGCAACAGCCTTGCCGAGCTGCTCGACGGCAAGGTGAGCAAGAGCGCCCTCAAGGACAAGAAGGGCGAGGCCCTGCTGGCCAAAGGCAAGAAGATTACCCGTGAGCTCATCGAAAAGATGCCCCTTTCCGCCATCAAACAGATCGATTACGCCGAAAAAAGCAAGTTTGAAGGCGAGGTCGATCTGCTTTTCGATCGCTACGAGAGCCAGGTGAAGCTGGTCAGGGACCGTTACGAGGCGAGGATCTCCAGGCTGAAAAAGGGAGACGATCTTCCCCCCGGAGTCATCCGCATGGTCAAGGTCTATGTCGCCACCAAGCGTAAGCTGGCGGTGGGCGACAAGATGGCCGGCCNNTTCTGCCGGAAGAGGACATGCCTTATTTTGCCGACGGTACCGCGGTCGATATCGTGCTGAATCCCCTGGGTGTTCCCTCGCGTATGAACGTGGGGCAGATCCTCGAGGTGCATCTTGGTCTGGCTGCCAAGCGGCTCGGCGCGCAACTGCAGGCTCTTGCCGAGCAGCAACAGGTCAAGGCCGTACATGAGAAGCTGAAAACCATTTACTCCGCGGAAGAGTATGGGCAGCTTGTCGAAGGATTGAGCGACGACGAGCTGTTGAAGCTCGCCAGGCGCATGGGTACCGGCCTGCATCTGGCCACCCCGGTTTTCGATGGCGCCCATGAGCATGAGATCCGCCAGCTTCTCGTGGAGGCAGGTATGGACGAGGTCGGTCAGGTGACCCTCTATGATGGTCTGACCGGAGAAAAGTTCGACAACCCGGTCACCGTCGGCACCATGTACTTCCTGAAGCTGCACCACCTGGTCGAT
>DDXK01000123.1:1730-3020 GCA_002347185.1 Desulfobulbaceae bacterium UBA2262
CGAGATGGAGGTCTGGGCCATGGAAGCCTATGGCGCCGCGTATACGCTGCAGGAATTTTTAACAGTCAAATCCGATGATGTCGGCGGTCGCACCCGGACCTATGAGCGCATCGTCAAAGGCAATAACTTCCTCGAGGCGGGCCTGCCCGAGTCCTTCCACGTTCTGGTGAAAGAACTGCAGGGCCTCTGTCTTGACATGGAGCTGCTGGAGGAAAGGCCGGAAAATTGAGCTCCGGCCCTGTTGCCACTGAACTGATTTGATTATTCAATAAGGATAAAGGTGCTGCCGTGGAAGAACTTTTCAGCTTTTTTTCCAAACCGAAGGGACCGGTAAAATTCAATGCCGTGCGGATTTCTCTTGCCTCTCCGGAGAAGATCCGCGACTGGTCGCATGGTGAGGTGAAAAAACCGGAGACCATCAACTATCGAACCTTCAAGCCGGAACGGGACGGATTGTTCTGCGCCAAGATCTTCGGTCCGGTCAAGGATTACGAATGCAATTGCGGTAAGTACAAGAGAATGAAGCACCGCGGCGTGGTCTGCGAAAAGTGCGGCGTAGAGGTAATCCAGTCCAAGGTGCGGCGCGAGCGTCTCGGCCATATCGAACTGGCCGCGCCGGTCGCCCATATCTGGTTTTTGAAGAGCCTGCCCAGCAAGATCGGCAACATCCTGGACATGACCCTGAAGGAGCTTGAGAAGGTTCTCTACTTCGACTCCTACGTGATCACCAGCTCCGAAGAGCCCTCCCTTGCCGCCGGCTCGCTGCTCACCGAGGAGCAGTATCGGCAGGCCCGTGAGGATTTTCCCGGCAAGTTCACGGTGGGCATCGGCGCCGCCGCCATCAAGGAGATGATGCAGAAGCTCGACCTTGAAAGTCTCTCCAAGGAGTTGCGTCAGGAGATGCGCAAGACCGGCTCGGAGGCCAAGCGCAAGAAGCTGGCCAAGCGGCTCAATGTGGTGGAGGCCTTCCGCGATTCCGGCAACAAGCCGGAGTGGATGATCCTGGAGGTCATTCCGGTGCTTCCGCCGGATCTTCGCCCACTGGTGCCCCTGGAAGGCGGCCGTTTTGCCACCTCCGACCTCAACGACCTCTACCGTCGGGTGATCNNTCATCATCCGCAACGAGAAGCGCATGCTTCAGGAAGCCGTTGATGTGCTCTTCGACAACGGCCGCCGCGGCAAGGTCATCACCGGCCCCAACAAGCGGCCGCTCAAGTCGCTTTCCGACATGCTCAAGGGCAAGCAGGGCCGTTTCCGTCAGAACCTGCTCGGCAAGCGCGTCGACTATTC
>DDXK01000108.1 GCA_002347185.1 Desulfobulbaceae bacterium UBA2262
TCCCTACATGTCCAGGTACCAGGTTATCATGGTGGACGAGGCCCACGAGCGGAGCCTGAACATCGATTTTCTCCTCGGCCTGCTCAAGCAGCTGCTTCCCCGTCGGCCGGACCTCAAGGTGATCATCACCTCGGCAACCATCGATACCGCAAAATTCGCGGCCAGCTTCGGCCAGGCGCCGGTCATCCAGGTCGAGGGCCGGACCTATCCGGTGGAGGTGCGCTACCAGCCCCTGGATCCGGAGCAGGAGGAGGAGGGGGAGTCGAGCTACGTGGACCAGGCCGTCGCCGCGGTGGCGGCTCTGCATCGGGAGGAGAAGGCCGGCGATATCCTCGTCTTCATGCCCACGGAGCGGGATATCCTCGAGACGGTGGAGAGTCTGGCCGCCCAGCTGCCCAAGGGGGGGCGGGGGGGGGCGCCGGAGATCCTCCCCCTCTTCGGCCGGCTCTCCCCCGGCGACCAGAAAAAGATCTTTCTGCCGGCCAGGGGGCGAAAGATCGTGGTCGCCACCAACGTGGCCGAGACCTCCATCACCGTGCCCGGCATCCGTTACGTGGTGGACACGGGTCTGGCCCGTATCGCCAGCTACAACGCCCGAGCCCGGACCAGCAAGCTGCCCATCGTGCCAGTATCCCGGGCGAGCTGCGACCAGCGCAAGGGGCGCTGCGGTCGGGTGGGGCCTGGGATCTGCGTCCGTCTCTACAGCGAGGAGGATTACCAGAACCGGCCCGAGTTCACCCTGCCCGAAATCCAGCGGGCCAACCTGGCCGAGGTCATACTGCGCATGACCGCGCTGCGCTTGGGCGAACCGGAGAAATTCCCCTTTGTTGATCCCCCTTCCGGTCGGGCCATCCGGGACGGCTATGCCCTGCTCGCCGAGCTGGGCGCCCTGGACCGGCAGCGTCGCCTCACCCCGCCGGGTCGGCTGATGGCCCGGCTGCCGCTGGACCCGCGGATTTCCAGGATGATCATCGAGGCCCGCGACAACAACGCGCTGCGCGAGGTGGTGGTGATCGCCAGCGCCCTCAGTATCCAGGACCCTCGCCTCCGGCCACCCGAGAAGGAGGCGGAGGCCGACGCGGCCCACGCCCGCTTCCGCACCGTGCCTTCCGACTTCTTCTTTTTTCTGGAGCTCTGGGACGCCTACCACGCCACCCTGGACAAGATCAAAAGCCTGGGGCGGATGCGCAAGTTCTGCAAGAGCCATTACCTCTCCTTTCTGCGCATGCGCGAATGGCGGGACATCCATGAGCAGATCGGCCAGCTCCTCGCCGAGGAGCGGGGCTTTGCCCCCAACACGACGCCGGCCTCGCCCGAGGCGGTGCATCGTTCCATCCTGGCCGGCAACCTGCGCAATATCGCCATGCGCAAGGAAAAAAATCTCTACCTGGGGGCGGGCGGCCGCGAGGTCATGGTTTTTCCGGGTTCCTGCCTTTTCGGCAAGGCCGGCGCCTGGATCATGGCGGCGGAGCTGGTCGAGACCAGCAGGCTCTATGCCCGCACCGTCGCCTCCATCGA
This sequence comes from Desulfobulbaceae bacterium UBA2262, assembly GCA_002347185.1. GTDB lineage: Bacteria > Desulfobacterota > Desulfobulbia > Desulfobulbales > Desulfurivibrionaceae > UBA2262. The sequence continues at coordinate 1,519 of DDXK01000108.1, forward strand.
GCCGGAATGGATCGAACCGCTGGCCAGGGAAAGCTGCCGCTCCTCCTATTCGGAACCGCACTGGGAAAAGCGGCGGGGGCAGGTGGTGGCCTACGAGAAGGTCACCCTCTTCGGCCTGGTCATCGTGGCGAGGCGGTCGGTGAACTACGGGACGATCAGGCCCGAGGAGGCGCGGCAGATCTTCATCCAGGCCGCCCTGGTCGAGGGGGAGCTGAAAGGCGAGTACGCCTTTCTCAAGGAAAATCAGCGGCTGGTCGCCGGCCTTGCCGAGCTGGAGGACCGGCTCCGGCAGAGGGACATCCTGGTCGACGATTCTGCCCTGGCCTCCTTCTACGAGACGCGGCTTGGCCCCGAGGTGCGGGATCAGCGCAGCCTGGACCGCTGGCTCAAGGAGCCGGGGGCGCGGGCGCGACTGGTCATGCGCGAGGAGGATATCCGCCACGAGCTGCCCAGAAACGGAGAGCTTGAACGTTTCCCCACCGTGCTCGAGGTGGGGGATTTTTCCCTGCCGCTTTCCTACCGCTTCGCGCCCGGCGACGAGGAAGACGGGGTGAGCGTGCAGATCCCCAGCGCGGTTCTGCCCCACCTGCGGCCGGAACGCTTCGAATGGCTGGTGCCCGGCCTGCTCGTCGAAAAGGTGATCTTTCTCCTCAAGGGCCTGCCCAAGGCGAGCCGCAGGCTTCTGGTGCCGGTGCCGCAGACCGCGGCGCAGCTGGTCGCCGATCTCCGCTTCCAGCATGGTTCCCTCTATCGGGCCCTGGAGCAGATCCTCGCCGACTCCTTTCGCCTTCGTATTCCGCATCGGGACTGGCCGATAGGCGAACTTCCGGCCCACCTGAAGTTCCGTTTCTGCCTCCTTGACGCCGAAGGGAAGCTCCTCAAGGCGACCAGGGATTTTGCCGAATTGCGGGCGGAGCTGCCCAGGGCCGGGGCTTTGTCCGCGCCGGGCCTCGGGGCCCTGCGGAAATGCTGGGAGCAGGAAGGGATCGGCGCCGCCGCTCTGGAGGCGGCGCCGGCCTCCCTGCCGGTGACCGGAGCGGACGGCAGCCTGCGCGGCTACGTCTATCCAGGGCTTGCCGCCGGGCCGGACGGGGAAGTGAGCCGGCGCCTTTTTGCCAGCGAGGAGGAGGCGCGGGCCCAAACCCGGCAGAGCCTGCTGCTGCTTTATGCCGCAGAGTTTCCCAAGCAGTTCAAGTCGTTGCGCAGGGAGCTGGAGCTGCCCCGCGCTCATTGGGCGCTCCTGGAGGGGCTTGCCGGTCAGGCGGAGTTCAACGGGGCGCTTTTTGACGCGGTTTTTTCCGAGATCTTTGCCCTCCGGACAGGGCTGATTCCCTCGGCCGAGGAGTTCGCCGCCCGGGTGGCCGAGGTGCGCGGAAAGGGGCTTGCCCTCCAGGCCAGGGAGCTTGTCGCAACAGTGCTGGCCCTGCTTGAGGAGAGGCGGGCCACCTTGGACGCCATCGCCAGGTTCGCAGGGGGGGGCGAAAAAAATCCGGTCCAGTCGGCGCGCTTTGCCGGATACCGGCAGGAGGTCGACCGCATCGTGCCGGAGGATTTTCTGACCCGGATGCCGAGAGGGCGCTATCCCGCCCTCTGTCGCTACCTCAAGGCCCTGCGCATCCGGGTCGAACGGGCGCACGCCGCCCCGGCCAAGGAGGCGGCCCGGGCCCGGCAGGTGGCGGTGCAGGAGGAGCGTTACGCGCGGGCTGCGGCCGGCCATCCTTCCCCGGAGCTTGCGGCGCTGCTCACCGAATACCGCGAGATGATCGAGGAGTTCAAGGTTTCCCTTTTTGCCCAGGAACTGGGCACGGCCTACCCGATCTCGGAAAAAAGGCTGGAAAGCAAATGGCAGGAGCTCGAACTGCTCTGCGGCGCCTGAAAAAATACAGAGTACTCTGTATTTTCCCCTGGGCTGGCGAGATATGCTATAAATAGGAAAATGATTCTGGTATGAAGATGTGATTTTCCGGTGGGGGTGTCCACTGCCCCTGTTGTTTGCCCACTGGATTTTGTGAAAAAAAGGTCTTCCTGGTTTATTGGAGGGCATCCATTCGCAGAAGGGTATTCTGCCGGTGCTGAGCGCGAGTCCATGAAACAGGGTCAGTTCTTGCCAGATAGCCGCTTGAGTGAGCTGCTCGACGCCGTGCAGACAGGGGTCCTGCTCTGTGATGCGAATTGCCGGGTTGTTTTCGCCAACCAGCTGGTGGACGATCTGTTCAGTCGGGCCCAGCTCGCCTTTGCGGGGCAACCCTGCCACACGCTTCTGCTCGGCAGCGAAAACCGTTGCCAGGGCTGCCCGCAAAGCGAGGGCGAGCAGACGGGCAAACGCCACTCCCTGACCCTGCAGGGGCGCGAGGGCGAGATCTACCTCAAGGTTTTCTGCCGCTACCTGCATGGCCAGCACCTGCTCACCATCCATGACGTCACCCAGGAGATCAGCCTCCTGCGGCGCACCGATCTGGACCGCAAGGAGCTGCAGGCCAAGAATATCCTCCTCGAACGCCGCCGCAGATTGAACATGGAGGAACAGGAATTCCTCGGCCAGCTGATGAACAATCTGCCGGACGGCCTGGTCACGGTGGATGAAAATTTTCTGGTCCAGCGGAAGAACAGCGCCGTGGGCGAGCTGTTCGCCGGCCAGCCCGATACGCACTGCCATGCCATGTTCGGTTTTGCAAACCCCTGCCCGGACTGTCCGGCCAGACAGGGGTTTGCCCTGGCCGACGGCCAGAAAAAAAGGCATGACGTCGCCGGCCGTTCCTTCACGGAGATCTTTTCCGTGGCCCCCAACGGGCGCGGCGGCCTGCTGATCTTCCGCGATATCACCCGGCAGGTGCTGCTGATCGAGCAGATCCGGGCCAATCAGGAGGAAATCGACAGAAAGAACAGGATTCTCGCCCTGCTGGTCGATTTCGGCACCTACCTCCAGAAGGGGGGCGATGTTTCTGAGGTGGTGGCCCATTTTCTCGACAAGATCCTCACCACCCTGCACAGCGGGGCCGTTGCCCTCATCGTCAACGACGTGCGCGCCGGCAACCTCTGGCTCACCCGGCAGCGCGGCCTTGAGGCGGAAGCCTTCCGGCGTTTGAGCAAGGCCGCTCTTTCGCGGGGTCTGCAAACGGAAAAAAGCGCGGAGTTCATCCCTGCCTGCCATCTTCCCTGGCCCAAGGGCCAGCAGATTCCCCTGGTGGGAACCAAGGGGCAGCGGGTTGGCCTGGTGGTGCTTGAGGGCGAGCCGGGAGCGGAGGAGCTCGGCTTCCTGCGGCTGGTCATAGAACCCCTGGGCGCCTATTTCCAGAACCAGCTTCTCCACCGGCAGCTTGAGGAACGGGCGAACAAGGATTCTTTGACCGGCCTCTTCAACCGGGGCTATCTTGCCATGGCCATGGAAGAGGAGAAGGAGAAGTTCGAAAAGTACGGCATCCACTACGCGGTGGTGCTGGCCGACATCAATGGNNTCTTTTCCGGTGACGGTGAGTCTTGGCAGGGCGGGAACCGACAGGATCGCCCCGGATGAACTGGTCAAGGAGGCGGACAGGTTGATGTACGAGGCAAAGGAGCTCTTTTACCGGAACGCCGAGCGTTACCGTTGAGCAGGCGGGAAGCAAGACCCGTGTTCCTGGTTGCGTTGGCGGAGATATTCCTCTACAATGACGGCACAGAGGGAGCTCTATTTTTATCTATTTGAAATAATTAACTTTATAAGTTTGGTCATGGTAAAAAACAACAACAGCCAATATGAAAAAAGCATCGCCTCGCTGGTGGAAATCACCGACGCCCTGCTGCGCGGCGAATTCAAGGCGGAACTGCACGACTTCGACGCCGAGGGCGTGATCTCGGTGCTCGCCAAGAAGATCAACGCCATGCTCCTCAACATGAAGACCGTGCAGGAGCCTTTGGCCAGCGCCGGGGAGCAGACGCCCTTTGTGGTCAGCCACGCCCATGACGTGGTGGAGCTCATGGAGCAGTCCACCAGCGAGGTCCTGGACAAATCGGACAAGGTGATCATGAGCGCCGAGGCCCTGGAGAATCTTCTCAGGCAGGGGGGCGGAGATCCGGCGGTACTCAAGTCCGTCACCGAAATGAAGGCGGCGATGTACGACATCATCGCTTCCCAGTCCTATCAGGATGTGGCCCGGCAGAAGATGGGCAAGATCATCCTCGATCTCAACCAGATCCGCGACTGGCTCATCGAGGTGCTGGTGATCCTCAATATCCGCAAGGATGGCTCCGTGGAGAACCTGGAGAAGAAAAAAGAGCTGCTCCGCGGCGTGCATGCGCCCACCGCCCCCTCCTCGCTCAAGCAGAGCCTGGTTGACGATCTCCTGGCCGAATTCGGCTCCTGACCGCAGCGTCTCTTCTGCGGCACCCACCGCCTTCCCCCGCAGTCCAGCAGGGCGCAGCCAGCGCCCTCCGGATTTCCCCTTGCCTGGTCGCCGCCCTCTCGGTTCCGCTCCTGGCCTGACCCAGGGGATCCCCTCTGCCCCGCTTCCTGCACTGAAAGGGCTTGACCGCCAGCGGCAAAGCCGCTATCCTTGAGAGTAATTGATTACTCACTTTATGGAGCGCAGTGATGCCCTCGCATTCCAGACACCTCCCGGCCGAAGAGCGGCGCGCCGCCACGGTGCGGGCCGTACTCGAACTGGCCGCCGAGCAGAATCCCGGCGAGATTACCACCCAGGCGATCGCCAGGCGGATGGATCTTTCCCAGGGCGCGCTTTTCCGCCATTTCCCAAGCAAGGAATCGATCTGGCAGGCGACCATGGCCTGGGTCGGGGAGCGCCTGCTGGCCCGGGTGGACCGGGCCGCCCGGGGGCTCGATTCGCCGCTGGCCGCGATGGAAGCGATCTTCATGGCCCATATCGATTTCATCGTCAGGCATCCGGGAGTGCCGCGCATGCTTTTCAGCGAGTTGCAGCGCCGCGAGGAAACCCCGGCCAAGCAGATGGTGCAGGCCTTGATCAGCCGCTATGGCGAACGTCTGCGTTTCCTGGTCGAAAAAGGCAAGACCTGCGGCGAGCTGGCCCCGGAGCTTGAGCCTGCCGCGGCGACCACCCTCTTCATCGGCACGATCCAGGGGCTGGTGGTGCAGGCTCTGCTCGCCGGGGGGATGGAACGCGTTCAGGCCGAAGCCCCGGGCGTGTTCGCCATTTACCGCCGGGGAATCGGGAGGAAGTCATGAAGATACTCTCTTTCGGAAGGAAAAATCTCGCGCTCCTTGCGGTGCTCGTTCCTCTCCTGCTGCTCTTCCTCTTTGTGGCCTTTCGCTCCGGGCCGCTTGCTCCGGTGAAAGTGACCGTCGTCACGGTGGAAAACCGTGGCCTTGCCCCGGCCCTTTTCGGCCTCGGCACCGTCGAATCCCGCTACACCCACAAGATTGGCCCCACCATCTCCGGACGGATCAGGCAGGTGACGGTGCAGGTGGGGGATCTGGTCGAGTCCGGGCAGCTTCTGGGGGAAATGGATCCGGTTGATTTCGAGGCGCGCCTTAAGGCCCAGGCCGCCGTCCTGGCGCGCAGCGAGGCCCTGCTGGCCGAGGCTGGGGCGCGGGTCGCCCATGCCCGGCGGGAGGCGGCGCGTTATGAAGAGCTTTGGCAGGCGCACGCCACCAGCGCCGAACTCCGCGAGGTCCGGCGGCAGGAGTTGCTGCTGGCCCAGGCTGGCCTGGAGGCGGCCCGGCAGGAGCAGGCAAGGGGTCGGGCGGAGCTGGACGCCCTTGCTGCCCGCCGCCATGATCTGCGCCTGCTGGCGCCGATCGCCGGTCTCGTGGTGGCCCGCCATGCCGAGCCGGGCACCACGCTGGTGGCCGGGCAGGCGGTGGTGGAGCTCATCGATCCGGCAAGCGTCTGGGTCAATGCCCGTTTCGATCAGGTCAGTGCGCGCGGCCTGGCCGCCGGGCTCTCCGCGAAAATCGTCCTCCGTTCCCGGCCCCAGGAGTCTTTGTCCGGTCTGGTGCTTCGGGTGGAGCCGCTCGCCGATGCGGTGACCGAGGAAATGCTGGCCAAGGTGCTCTTTGCCCAGTTGCCGACGCCTTTCCCCCCCATCGGGGAATTGGCCGAGGTCACCGTCGCCTTGCCGCCGCTGCCGTCCGGCCCGGTGGTTCCCAATGCCGCCATCCAGCGCCTGGCCGGGCAAACAGGGGTGTGGCGCCTGGTGGACGGCAGGCCGCGCTTTACGCCGGTCGAAGTGGGCGGTGGAGATCTGGAGGGCCTGGTTCAGATCCGAGCTGGGCTTGCCGCCGGCGAGCGGGTGGTGCTGTACAGCGCCAAAGCCCTGAGGGAAGGCTGCCGCCTCGCGGTGGTCGCCGAGCTGCCGGGAGCAGGAAAAAAATGATCAGCCTGGCCGGCCGCGACATCATGCATGCCTGGGGTAAATTCGTCTTCACCGGCCTGGGTCTTGGCCTGCTCATCGGGGTGACCCTTTCCATGGCCGGCATTTACCGGGGCATGGTGGACGACGCCAAGGTGCTGCTCGACAACAGCGGCGCCGATCTCTGGGTGGTGCAGAAGGATACCCTGGGTCCCTATGCCGAATCGTCCAGCCTCTACGAGGATACCTGGCGTCCGCTTCGTGGCCTGCCTGGGGTGGCACGGGTGGCCAGGGTCACCTACCTGACCATGCAGGTCCGCCAGGGCCGGCGCGAGGTGCGGGCCATGGTCACCGGCATCGAGGCCGGCGGTCCGGGCACGCCCGGTTGGCCGCCCTATCTGGTTGCCGGCCGGCAGATCACCCGCGGCCATTACGAGGCGGTGGTTGACCTTGCCACCGGCTTTGCGCTGGGCGATCGCCTTGAGATCCGCCGCAACCAATATACCGTGGTCGGCCTCACCCGGAGGATGGTCTCCTCGGGCGGCGATCCCATGGTCTTCATCCCCCTCAAGGATGCCCAGGAGGCGCAGTTCCTCAAGAATAACGAGGCCATCCTCCAGCAGCGCCGCCGCACCGCGGAAAATCCTTCCTACAACCGGCCCCAGGTCCCAGGCCTGCTTGAGGCGGTCATCGCCTCGCAAAGCAGCAATCCCTCCGTGAACGCCGTGCTGGTTCAGATCGCCGCCGGCCATGATCCGCAGGAGCTGGCGGAGAGGATCCGTCGCTGGCAGCGGCTGACGGTCTATACCCGCGGCCAGATGGAGGAGATTCTCGTCGGCAAGCTGATCGCCACCTCGGCCCGGCAGATAGGGATGTTCCTGGTCATCCTTTCCGTGGTCAGCGCGGCCATCGTCGCCTTCATCATCTACACCCTGACCCTCGGCAAAATCCGCGAGATCGCGGTCCTCAAGCTTATCGGCACCAGAAATCGAACCATTGCCGCCATGATCATCCAGCAGGCCATCGCCTTGGGCGGGATCGGTTTTGTGGTGGGCAAGATCACCGCGACCCTGCTGATGGCGCCGATTTTTCCAAAATATGTGCTGCTGGAGCCCCTTGACTCGGTGCGCGGTTTCGTCGCCGTCCTGGTGATCTGCGTGCTTTCGAGCCTTATCGCCGTCCGGGCCGCCCTGAGGGTGGACCCGGCAGAGGCCATAGGAGGCTGAGATGGATGGCGGGGGCATTCGCATCCAGGGGCTGCAAAAGTCCTACGGCAGCGGGGACACTGCCGTCCAGGCCCTGAAGGGCGTGGATATGCGGGTGGATCCGGGTGAGGTGGTTGGCCTGATCGGTCCTTCCGGCTCCGGGAAGAGCACGTTGCTCAAATGCCTGGGCGCCGTGATCGAGCCCAGCGCCGGCCGCATGACCCTGGGCGAGGAGGTGATCTACGACGACGGCTGGCGGGTCGGCGATCTGCGCGCCCTGCGCCGCGACCGGATCGGGTTCATTTTTCAGGCACCCTATCTCATCCCCTTTCTCGACGTCACCGACAATGTCGCCCTCCCGCCCATGCTGGCGGGCAGGAGCAACTTCGAGGCGCGACAGCGGGCGCGGGAGTTGCTGCAGGCCCTCGATGTGGAGCACCGCGCCAGGGCCATGCCCGCGCAGCTCTCCGGTGGCGAACAGCAACGGGTCGCCATTGCCCGGGGGCTCGTCAATCAGCCCCCGGTTGTCCTCGCCGACGAACCGACCGCGCCGCTGGACAGCCAGCGCGCCCTCGGGGTGATCCGGATCCTGAACGAGATGGCCGGGAAATTCAGGACCGCCATCATCGTCGTCACCCACGATGAAAAGATCATCCCCACCTTCAAGCGCATCTATCATATCCGTGACGGGGTGACCTACGAGGAAGAAGGAGAGGGGCGCGCGCCTGTTTGAGCAGGCTGTCCGCCAGGGTACGAAAAAGAGCATCCGCCGCAGGGCATGTTGGAAAAGGAGGGCAGGGGGCGATGAGGAATCGGGGGGCAGCGGAAGGAATCGTTGCGGTGCGCAGGGTGGTGCAGGGATTTTTTCTGGGGTTCATCCTCCTGGTCGGCACCCGTTTCGCCCTGTTTATCCGGTATGTCGAAGGGGAGGCGGTTTTTTCGTCCCTGGCCCAGCGCTCGCCCGGAGTGGAGGGCTTTCTGCCCATCGGCGCCCTGGTCAGCCTCAAGCACTGGCTGCAGAGCGGGCAGATCCATCCGGTGCATCCGGCGGCGCTGGTCATCTTTCTGACCATCTGCCTTATCTGTCTGCTGGCGCGGAAAGGCTTCTGCTCCTGGCTCTGCCCGGTGGGCACCCTCTCCGAATGGGCGCACCGGCTGGGCCGCCGGCTCTGGGGGCGGAATTTCCGCATCTGGCGCTGGCTCGATCTGCCCCTGCGCGGCGGCAAATATCTGCTGCTTCTCTTCTTTGTCAAGCTCATCCTGCTCGACATGCCCGGCGAGGCCGTGGCCGCCTTTCTCGCCTCACCCTACTGGGCGGTGAGCGACATCAAGATGCTCCATTTCTTCACGCGGATGTCGCTCACCACCCTGACGGTGCATCTGGCGCTGACCGGGCTTTCCCTTTTCTACGCGAATTTCTGGTGCCGCTATCTCTGCCCTTACGGCGCACTGCTGGGGTTGCTCAGTCTCGCGAGCCCCTTCCGGATCCGGCGGGACATCGAGGGTTGTACCGGCTGCCGGCGCTGCAGCGCCGCCTGCCCATCCTTCCTTCCTGTGCACGTAAAAAAGGAAGTGCGCTCCCCGGAATGCACCGGCTGTCTCAGTTGCGTGGCAGCCTGTCCGGAAAGGGCGATCCTCCAGATGGCCCTGCCTTTCCGCCGCGAGCCGCTGCCTCTTTTCGTCTATCCGGCGACGGTGCTCTTGCTGTATGGCCTGGGCATCGGCGCGGGGATGCTCACCGGCCACTGGCAAAGTTCGCTCACGCTTGCCGATTACCAGAGGCTCTTGCCGCTGCTCGATCTGCTTGCCCACTGATGACGGCAGGACAGGCCGGCGGCGCCCCGCAAGGAGGGGAGGCAATGGCTCAGGGGCGGGGGGAGGTTTTTGCCCCAAGCTGCAGTTCCGCGTCCGAGGCGCGGACATAGATGGGGGCGCAGGTGGCTGCCTCCGAAAAGGCGCCGGCCGTGAAGCGATGCTGGGCGGCGAGGCCGATGGCCGCCGCTCTGGGAAAGCAGGTCTGCGGCGGGGCCAGCAGGGCCTTTTCCCGGAGGCGTTCCCGGAAAAAGGCGCCGTAGAGAAGAAGGGCGTCCCCCACCAGGAGGGTGGGGCCCTCGACGAGCTCGATCAGCCTCTCCGGCGGCAGCACCTGGAACTCCTCGGCTTGTCTCGGGCCGCCCTCGGCCGAGCACTGGTAGAGGCCGGTGTATACCTCTTTTTTACGGGCGTCGAGCAGCGGCCGGATCGGCAGGCCGGCAAAGGGGAACTGGGCGGCAAGGCCCTCCAGGGTCGGCACGCCGATGAGCGGCTTGCCGGTCGCGAAGCAGAGTCCCTTGGCGGTGGCCAGGCCGATGCGCAACCCGGTAAAGCTGCCCGGCCCCAGGCTGACCGCGATGGCATCCACCTCTGCCCAGGCGCGCTCGGTTTCGGCCAGGAGCAGCTCCACTCCGGCCAGCAGGCGGCGGGAGTGGCTCCGGCTGGTGTTGAGGGAGAATTCCGCCAGGCAGCGTCCCTCGCCGACCAGGGCCACGCTGCCGCAGGAGGTGGCGGTTTCCAGGGCCAGGATCAGGGGGGCTGCGGAAGAAGGTGCGTCGGGCATCATCTTCCTCAGCCGCTGTTTTTGAGAAAGAGCACATCGTTGTAAAAGACGAAGAGCATCAGGGAGACGAGGAGGATCAGACCGATGAGCTGCAGACGTTCCCTGGTCTCCATGCTCAAGGGCTTTCTGCGGATCGCCTCCACCGCGAAAAAGACGAGATGGCCGCCGTCGAGAATGGGAATCGGGAAGAGGTTGAGGATGCCGAGGCTGACGCTGAGCAGACCGGCAAAATGGATGAGGTTCACCCAGCCCGCCTGCATCTGCTCGCCGGCGATCTGGGCGATGCGGATCGGCCCCCCCAGCTCGCTGGCCGGCACCACCTTCTGGATGATCTTCACCACCCCCATCAGGGTGATCTTGATCAGGCTCCAGGTGTGCAGCACCCCTGCCTCGAAGGCCTCGGGCAGCGAGAGTTCGACGATCCTGTCCGCGACCCTGACCCCCAGCATGTAGCGGGTGTCGATGACCTCCCCGAAGATGTTCCGGTCCTCCTCCAGGCTTGGCTGTCCTTCGAGGGTGAGGGTTTCCTCCCCGCGCCGGACCGTGATCGTCACCGGCTTGCCTTCGTTCATGCGGATGAGCCGGGAGATATCCTTCCAGGCCGCCACCGGCTTTCCGTCGATACTGAGGATCAGGTCGTCGGCCCGGAGGCCGGCCGCTTCCGCCGGCGAGCCGCTGTTCACGTAGCCGATGCGCGCCTCCTCCACCGGCTGAGGGACTCCGAGGCCGGCAAAAAGGAGGAAGAAGAGGAGCACGGCAAAAAGCAGGTTGAAGAAGGGGCCGGCAAAGACCACCAGGAAGCGCTGCCAGATCGGCTTGTGGGAAAAGGAACAGGCCTCCTCGCCGCTCGCCACCTCCTCGGTGGGGCTTTCCCCATACATCTTCACATAGCCGCCCAGGGGAAAGGCGCTCAACAGGTATTCGGTCTCCCCCACCGTGCGGCCGAAGACCCGGGGGCCGAAGCCCAGGGAAAATTTCAGCACCCGGATGCCGAAGCACTTGGCCAGGAGGAAATGGCCGAATTCGTGGATGAAGATGAGCGGGCCGAGGACAATGATGAAGGCGAGTACGGAGTTCATGGCGTTCTTCAGATCGCGAGATTTTTCTGGCCCGGCGGCAGCTCCGGAATCGGAGCCTCCTCGCCGAGGCGCTGTTTGGTCTTGATGTTCAGGGCCTGGACGAGAGATTGCGCCTGCATGCGGGCGGAAAGGTCCGCGTCGAGGATGGCGGTGATGCTGGTCGCCTCCTCCCTGGGCTGGCGGTTGACGGTCTCCGCCACCACCATGGCGATCTCCGGGAAGCGGATTTCCCGGTTCAGAAAGGCTTCCACCGCGATCTCGTTGGCCGCGTTCAGCACGGCCGGCAGGGTGCCGCCGCGCCTGCAGACCTGATAGGCGAGCTTCAGGGCCGGGAAACGCTCAAAGTCGGGGCGGGAGAAGCTGAGGTCCCGGGCGGTGGCCAGGTTGAGCCTGGGCAGATTGAGGCGCAGTCTCTCCGGAAAGGAGAGGGCGTAGGCAATGGGGAGACGCATGTCCGGAATGCCCATCTGGGCGATCACCGAGCCGTCGATGAACTCCACCATGGAGTGGACGATGCTCTGCGGATGGATGAGCACCTCGATCTCTTCCACATCGAGATCGAAGAGCCAGCGCGCCTCGATGACCTCCAGCCCCTTGTTCATCAGGGTGGCGGAATCGATGGAAATCTTTTTGCCCATGCTCCAGTTCGGGTGGGCCAGGGCCTGTTCCGGGCTCACCTGCCAGAGGTCGCGGACGGTCAGCTCCCGGAAGGGGCCGCCCGAGGCGGTGAGGATCAGCTTGCTGACATCGCCGCGCCTGCCGGCGCCCAGGGCCTGGGCGATGGCGTTGTGCTCGCTGTCGATGGGCAGCAGGGAGACCTTGCGGCGCTTGACCGCGGCCATGACCAGATCCCCGGCCATGACCAGGGTTTCCTTGTTGGCCAGGGCGATGTTCTTTTCCGCTTCGATGGCGGCCAGGGTCGGGGTGAGCCCGGCGGCGCCGACGATGGAGGAGACCACCGTATCGGCCGAGGCCAGGGTGGCGACCGCCACGTTGCCTTCGCCGCCGACCCTGATCTTTTCCGTCCAGCCCGCGGGCAGGCTCTGGGCAAGGTCCCTGGCCAGGGTCGCCTCGCCGATGGCCACCAGTTCCGGGTTGAAGGCCTCGATCTGGTCGCGGAGCAGCTTGCCGTTGCTGCCGGCGGCCAGCCCGACAATGCGGAAGCGGCCGGGGAACTGACGGACCACCTCCAGAACATTGCAGCCGATGGAACCGGTCGAGCCGAGCAGGGAGATATTTTTCATGGGCGTTTCGCTGTCCGATGCGTGAGGAGGAAAGGCGGAATGTTCCCACCTGCCCAGCTTAACGGAATTGGGCGGAAAAATGAAGCAGGTAATAGAGTACCGGCGCCGTAAGGAGCAGGGAATCGACCCGGTCCAGGATCCCTCCATGTCCGGGCAGGATCGTGCCCGAGTCCTTGACGCCGCAGGCTCTTTTCAGCACCGATTCGGAAAGGTCGCCGGCAACGCCGAGGCAGCAGAGGAGCAGGGCGAGGGCGCCGATCCACAGGAGGTCTTCCTGGGGCAGGAAGAAGAATTTCACCGCCCAGGCGGCAAGCAGGCTGCCGAAAAGGCCGCCCAGGAAGCCTTCCCAGGTCTTGCCCGGGCTGATGGCCGGGCAGAGCTTATGCCTGCCCAGGAGGCTGCCGCTGTAGTAGGCGGCGGTGTCGGAGGCCGCGGTGATGGCGGTGAGAAAGAGCAGCCAGTGGCGGCCCTGGGGAAGCTGCATGAGGAGGAGGAGGTGGGCGCTGGTCATGCCGATATAGAGGGTGCCGAAGCCGCTTCTGCTGATGAGTTCGAAGGGGTTATCCAGGGTGCGGTAACGAAAGAGGGCAAAGAGCATGATGCCGATCGCGGCCAGAACCATCCCGGCCGGCAGGGCCGCGCTGGTGCCGGCCAGGGCGGCGAGCACCGGGAGGAGGGCCAGGCCGCCCAGGAAGAGGGCCGAGCCCCTTGGCAGGGCGGGCAGGGCCATGGCCTGGTATTCGGCATAGGCCAGGGCGGCAAGCATGGCGATCGCCAGCCCGAACAGCGGCCGGGGGGCCAGGAAGATCAGGAGCAGCCAGGCAACGACGGCGACAATACCGGTGAGGAGTCTTTTCATGTGCATCCTGTGGGGCCAGAGTTCTGGCGCTGCGGGGCCAAGGCCTAGCTGGCCTCGACCTGTTCGCCGGTCTTCCCGAAACGGCGTTGCCGCTGCCGGTAGTCGGCGAGGGCGGCGAGAAAGTCCGCCCTGCGGAAGTCGGGCCAGAGGGTTTCGCTGAAATAGAGTTCCGCGTAGGAGGCCTGCCAGAGCAGGAAGTTGCTGAGGCGGGTTTCGCCGCCGGTGCGGATGAGCAGGTCCGGATCGGGGAGCCCGGCGGTGTAGAGATGCTTTTCCAGCAGTTGGGCCGTGATGTCGGCGGGCGCGAGGCCGCCGGCCAGGCATTCGGCGGCCAGGGCCCGGGCGGCCGTGATGATCTCGTCGCGTCCCCCATAGCTCAGGGCCAGGTTCAGGATCAGGCCGTCATTGGCTGCGGTTTTTTTGATGACCCGGTCGAGGACCGTCCGCACCTCGGCCGGGATGCGTTCCTTTTCGCCGAGGCAGCGGAGGCTCACCTTGTTGGCCACCAGGGTGGTGAGTTCGCTTTCCAGGAAGGACTTGAGCAGGCCCATCAGGCTCTGCACCTCCAGGGCGGGGCGGTTCCAGTTTTCGCTGGAGAAGGCGTAGAGGGTGAGCACGGAGATGCCGAGCTCCCTGGCGCAGCGCACGATTTCCTGCACCGATTCCACCCCGACCCTGTGGCCCATGATGCGCGGCATGCCGCGCCGCTGCGCCCAGCGGCCATTGCCGTCCATGATGATGGCGACGTGGCGGGGCAGGTTCTCTGTTTCAGACGTCGGCATGCGGGGGCTTCCAGGGGAAGTGCGGAGAGAAAAGGGCGGGGAGTATGCTGCGCGGCACGGGCGACCTCAAACCTCCATCACCTCTTTTTCCTTCTCAGCCAGGACCTCGTCGATCTGCTTGATGAATTTGTCGGTCACCTGCTGGGTTTCTTCCTGGAGCTTGAAGAAATCATCTTCGGGGATTTCCTTGTTGCTCTTCTGCTTCTTCAGAACATCGATGGCGTCCCGGCGGATATTGCGGACGGCGACCCGGTACTCCTCCCCGATCTTGCGCACGTTCTTCACCAGATCCTTGCGGCGTTCCTCGGTGAGCTGCGGGATGGAGATGCGGATCACCTTGCCGTCCCCCGAGGGGTTGAGGCCCAGGTCGGAGGAAAAGATCGCCTTCTCGATGGCGGGCAACAGCTGGGTATCCCAGGGCTGGATCACCAGCATCCTGCTTTCGGGGATGGTGACGGTGGCGACCTGATTGAGGGGCATGGGCGAACCATAGGCCTGCACCCTGATCCCGTCGAGCAGGGCGATGGAAGCCCTGCCGGTACGGATTTTGGAAAGATCACGCCTGTAGGCTTCAATGCTTGCCGCCATCTTCTCGCTTACCGCCTCGATACCCTTACTCATTGTCGTCTCCCTTGATCAGCGTGCCGATCTGTTCGCCGCAGACCGCTTTCTTCATGTTGCCGGGAATATTCATGTCAAAGACCATGAGGGCCTTGTTGTTGTCCATGGCCAGCGAGATGGCCGCAGCATCCATTACCTTGAGGCGCAGCTGCAGGACCTCGGCAAAGGTCAGTCGTTCGAACTTCACCGCTTCGGGATGCCTGAGGGGGTCCCGGTCGTAGACGCCGTCCACTCTGGTCGCCTTGCAGACCAGGTCGGCGTCGATCTCCAGGGCGCGGAGCACCGCGGCGGTGTCGGTGGTGAAAAAAGGATTGGAAGTGCCGGCCCCGAAGATCACCACCCGCCCCTTGCGCAGGTGGTGGAGAGCCTTTTGCCGGGAATAGGACTCGCAGACGGTGAGCATGGGGATGGCCGAGAGCACCCGGGTGGGAATGCCCTTGCGTTCCAGGGCGTCCTGTAGGGCCAGGGCGTTCATCACCGTGGC
>DDXK01000109.1 GCA_002347185.1 Desulfobulbaceae bacterium UBA2262
GGCCTCCATCTTCTGGGACTGGCGAAGCTGGGCCTCCAGCTGCCGGCGCTCCTCCTCCGTGCGCTTGCGCTCGCTGATATCGC
This sequence comes from Desulfobulbaceae bacterium UBA2262, assembly GCA_002347185.1. Taxonomy (GTDB): domain Bacteria; phylum Desulfobacterota; class Desulfobulbia; order Desulfobulbales; family Desulfurivibrionaceae; genus UBA2262. The sequence continues at coordinate 84 of DDXK01000109.1, forward strand.
GGACAAAAGCGCAGTTGTAGGTTTTTGCGCCATAGGTGACCCGGTTGGCGCTCACCTCCACCGGAAACTCCTCTCCAGCCTTGGTGCGATGCCTGCTCTCGAAGGTCAGCGCCCCCCGGGCCATAAGCTCCCGCCAGTGCGCGGGCCAGTTGGCCAGGAAAAAGGCCGCATCGACATCGGCAACCCCCAGGCCCAGAAGCTCCTGGCGCGAATAGCCGAGGCGCCGGCAGGCGCCATCATTGACGAAATGAAAACGGGCCTGCTCGTCGACGAGAAAAATGCTGTCCGCGGAGTTGTCGATGACAAACCGGTTCAGATAGAGCTGCTCCTCCGCCTTTTTCTTCTCGGTGACATCCTCGTAAACGCCAAGGACTCCGTAGACCCGACCATGGGCATCGGCCAGCGGCACCTTGGTGGTCTCGATCCAGAGCCGCTTGCCATCGGCCTGCTGCAAGGGCTCGCTGATGTGGCGCTTGGCCTGGTTGCTCTCCATGACCGCCGAGTCATCAGCCCGATACGCCTCGGCCTCCTCCTTTGGCCAGGGCAGGTCGAAATCGCTCTTGCCGACGATCTCCTCCGGATCGGCAAGCCCCACGTCCCTGGCAAAGACCGCGTTGCAGCCCAGATAGACGCTGGCGCGGTCCTTCCAGAAAATGGCCTGGGGGGCCATGTCGAGAACCTCCCTGAGCATGGCGCGGTTGCGGTCAAGCACCTCTTCCGCCTCCCGCCTGCGGACATTGCTGACCACCAGCGCGGCAATGACGCAAAGCAGGAGGATGATAAAAGCCAGGGTCAGCCAGACAACCTCCCGGTAGCTGGCATACAACCCGTGCGGCTGGTTGACGATGATGCTCCCCTCGGGCAGTCCGGCCGGCCTGATTCCGAATCTGGCAAGCTGCCCGTGGTCGAACATGGGGCGGGCCGGAGGCTCCAGGATCACGGGCAGGGAAGATGCCGGCTCCCCGGCAAGAACGCGCAGGGCCAATTGCGCGACCTGGGCGCCATGCACGCCCCCACCCAGCAGATAACCGCCCACCACGCCGTGGCCCAGACGCTCCTCCTGAAGGGCATAAACCGGCACCGGGGCATGAGCGCTGAGCAGACGGGCCAGTTCCGGCAGGTCGAAAACCGCACCCTCCCTGTCGCGCGCAAAGGTGAGAAGCAAGACCAGATCCTTGCCTGGCTTCAGGCCCTTGACCTCCGCCAGCACCTCGCCGATGGAGGCTTTTCCCGTGAAGGTCGCCCTGACTGAGCGTGACAGGCCGGGGAGCACCTTCTCGGTGAAGCGGCGCAACTCCTTACCGGTGAGGGTGGTGTCGACAACGATATGGATGTGGGTGGCCTCCGGGTGGAGGCGCAACATGGCCGCAAGGGTGGAGCGCACGTCATGCCGCTCCACCACGCCGGTGATGTTGGCAAGGTCACCGAGCAGCTGCGGAGAAAAATTGCTGACCCCGCCAAAAACGATGGGGGTTTCGCCAAAGAGCTGCTTCCCGAATTTGGCGAGAAAATCGAGAGCCGCGTTATCCAGGGCGAGAACGACGGAAAAACGGACCCCCGCATACTTATAGGCAAGCACCTGGCGCAGCTGGTTGTAATGGTCGGGTTTGGGAAAATTCTTGGTGTCGAGATACTCGACATGCAACTGGAGATCGGGGTACTCTTCCCGCAGGGTAGACAGCACGCCCTGCTGCTCGTTGTCGGACCAGAGATAGCCCGGATGGTAGGAGTTGAGAATGAGGACATGCGGGGCCTCCTCAGAGGAGGGTTCCGCCCGGACCAGTTGGGGGAGCAGCAGGGAAGCGGCCAACACCAAAAAGACGAGAAGGGAAACGCCCCTCACTTTCCGCATCAGCCTGCCTGTTCGTGCCATCGCGCCCCCCCTGCCGCCGAATAACGGGATATTGTGCAAGTATTGTCGCACACCCAGCCTGCCGGGGACAACTACTATCTTGGCCAGGCAAACAGAGCAGGCCAGGAGGGGAAAATCCCTAGATGGCAATGCCCATGAACATGGTCGACATCCGGAAGATATACTTCTGCGGCAGGCCGCCCAGCATGACGACATCGTCCTCGATGCGGGTGAGGATGCTGGTCATGAGCACCTCGTAGCCCATGTTGAGGTAGCCATCCGGACCAGCCTCGTTGGTGCGGAAAAAGAGTTCCCCCTTTTTGTCGCGGCAGGTTTTCAGCCGCCAGTTCACCTGGCTGAGATTGTGATGGAGGCGCTGCAGCCCCTCCAGCGACACCTGCAGGCCGCTCAGGAAGAGCTCGTCTTCCCGGATAGCGTATGCCTCCCTGATGCTCTTCCAGAGGCCAAGGGCAAGCAGGTAGACGCGGTCGGCTTCCAAAACCTCTTCCTGGAAGGCCGCGGCGAGGATCTCGTGGGAGAGCCTGGTGGAATAGTGGTATTCAACGGCGGGGCCATTGGCGAAAATGGCGGCGAGCTTCCGACGCCGCTGGGCGGGATCCTCTTCGTATTTGGGATTCTTGGCGTAGAGGCGGGTGGCGAACTCGTGGAGGGATTGATGATACTGCCGGACATGGTACCGGATGATGCTGGCATCCGTCGGGGTGACAAGATCCCGGAGGCCCCTTTGCGCCCTGGCGAGGGAAGAACCGCAGCCGGCAAGCCCGAAAAGCAGGCCGGCCGCGGCAAGACAGGCAAAAAAACGGAAGAGAACCGGCGGAGCCGCTCTCACCATCCAGGCACCTCCTTCAGCGGCGACACATCAGGCCTCCCGTTCAGATCTTGACCCCGCTCAGCCTCTCCAGGGCTTCCCGATAGCGGGAGGCGGTCCTGTCGATGATCTCCCGGGGCAACCGCGGGGGAGGAGGCGTCTTGCCCCAGTCCAGGGAAGAAAGATAATCGCGGAGAAACTGCTTGTCGAAGCTGGGCTGGCCCGCGCCCGGCTGGTACTGGTCCACCGGCCAGAAGCGGGAGGAATCGGGGGTGAGCACCTCGTCGATGAGGATCAGTTCGCCCTCATAAAGGCCAAGCTCAAATTTGGTATCGGCGATGATGATCCCCTTGCCACGCGCATAATCCGCCGCCTTCACGTAGAGACGCACGCAGACATCCCGGACTTTAGCGGCCAGCTCCTTGCCGATGAGCTCCTCCATCCGCGCAAAAGAGATATTCTCGTCGTGCAGCCCGAGTTCCGCCTTGGTGGAAGGGGTGAAAAGCGGCTCCGGGAACTTGTCCGATTCCCGCATGCCCGCCGGCAGGGCAAACCCGCAGACCGTGGTCTCTTTCTTGTAGGCGGACCAGAAGGAGCCGGAAAGATAGCCCCGGACAATGCATTCCACCGGCAGCGGCTTGGCCTTCTTCACCAGCAGGCTGCGCCCGGCGAGCTGCTCGCGGTACGGGGCGCAGACGTCCGGATAGCTGGCCACGTCGGCGGTGATGAGATGGTTGGGCACGATCTCCTTGAGGAGGTCGAACCAGAACAGGGAAAGCCGGGTCAGGATCTCGCCCTTCTGGGGAATGGGGTCGTCCATGACCACATCGAAAGCGGAAATACGGTCCGTGGCCACCATGAGGAGCTTATCCTCCACCTGGTAGAGGTCCCGCACCTTGCCGCGGTGTATGAGCTGCAAATCTGGAAAACTGGTCTGCTGTACCGGATTGGCCATGACTTCCCGTGCCTCATCAGAAAAGGTTATGAAGGAGCAAGGCCTGCTGCCTTGCCCGGTTTTTTCATTTTCGGCCGGCAGGCTGACCGGTGGCAGGGGCCGGACCATCTTGACAGCCCGTTGAAAAACGGGCTGACGCGGCACATGATGTGCCGCCGAGTTTCGCGGGCTCTGAAAGAGCCAAGAAAATCGTAAGGTTGGCAGAAGTGGCTTTGGCCAACCGGCCGTTGAAAAAGCCAGGGACGGCTTTTTCAACTGACTGTTTAAGAAGCATACCGTGCTTGCGGCGCCGGAGCGATTTTTTTTTTTGCGCCCTACCCGCGATAAAACCATTTTTTCAAATCGGCTCCGGAAAAACCTCTGGCCACCGGTCGGCCGTGCGGGCAATGGGAAAAGATCTCGGCCCGCTGCATCTCGGCGAGCAGGGCTTCCGCCTCCTGACGGCTCAATGCCTGCCCCCCCTTGATGGCGGCCTTGCAGGCCATGTCGGCAAGCACCTCCTCGGCCCGCACCCCGCCCTGTCCCCTGCCTGCCTCGGCGAAGCGGGCAAAGACCCCGGCCAGCACTTCCTCGACAGAAAAGCGGCCCAGCAGCGCAGGCACCGCCTTGACCACATGACTGTTGCCCCCGAACTCCTCGATGGCGAAGCCGAGGGCGGCGATCTCCTCGGCATGGACCTGCAGGATCTGGCTCTCCTCCAAGGTGCATTCGATGACCCTGGGGAAGAGGAGGATCTGGCGGGCGACACTGCGGGCGGCAAACTGCCTTTTCAATTTCTCGAAGAGCAGCCGCTCGTGGGCGGCATGCTGGTCAACGGCAAGGAGCCCATCCTCGCTTTCGCAGAGCAGGTAGGTATCGAGCACCTGCCCCAGATACCGGAGGCCGGCCGGCTTTTCTCCGCAGGCAGGGATCTCCCCGCAGGCGGCAGCACTGTCCGGATTGCCGGAGGTAACCGCCTCGTCCAGGCTGCCCGCCCCTTTCGTCTCTCCCGAATCGCTTTCGGCCTGCTGGAATGACGGCGGCGAGGGAGACGCCGCCCCGGCCGAGACGACGGGCGAGGCGACAAAAAGCCGGGCCGGCTCGCGGAGCACGGGCACGGACGCTCCCGATCGGGCCGGATAGGCCTGCGGCGCGCTTTGCCGATCCTGCTCCGGCTCGTTTTTTTGAAAAAAGTCGCGGCGCAGCTCCTGCTGATGGGCGGCCATCCCGGCCTGCACCGCGGCAATGATGGCCTGGTGGATCTCGGCCGGATTCTGGAAGCGGACCTCCTGCTTGGTCGGATGGACATTCACATCCACATTCTCCGGCGCGACCCAAAGATGGAGCACTCCCGCCGGCCTCCTTCCCTTCATCAGATAGTGCTGCATCCCCTCGCTCACCGCATGGGTGATCATGCGGTCGTGGATAGCCCTGCCATTGACAAAAATCCGCAAGCGGGGCGCCCCTTCCGCCTCCGGCGGCAGGAGGTAGCCGGAAACCGCGGGCAGCCGCTCTTCCTCGCCGTCGGCCGCGGCAGGGCCCGCGAAAGCGATCAGCCCTTGCCCGCCACCCTGGAGAAGCCGCTCGGCTCTGCTTTGCGGAGTATCAAGCCCTGCCGGCGTCCGCAGCACCTCCCGGCCATCGACGCTGTAGGAGAAACCGAGCTCGTGGCGGACCAGGGCATAATTGCGCACCACTTCTTCGAGGTGGGCGAGCTCGGTTCTGACGGACTTGAGAAATTTTTTCCGGGCCGGGACATTGCCGAAAAGCTCGCTCACCTCGACCACCGTTCCCGGGCTGCTTCCCATCTCGTGCACCTTGAGAAGCCTGCCGTAGCGGACGTCCACCTGGGTGCCCAGGGAGGCGTCCGGACGCCGCGAGGTGATACGCAGCCGGGAAACCGAGGCGATGCTGGGGAGGGCCTCGCCTCGGAACCCCAGGGAGCGGATGGCGGCAAGCTCGGCCAGGCTCGAGATCTTGCTGGTGGCATGCCGTTCCAGGGAGAGCAGCACGTCGTCCTCATCCATGCCCTGGCCGTCGTCCACCACCCGGATCAGGCGGGTGCCATTGCCCTCCACCTGGATCTCCACCTGGCGCGCCCCGGCGTCGATGGCGTTTTCCACCAGCTCCTTCAGCACCGAGGCGGGCCGCTCGATCACCTCTCCCGCCGCGATCTGGTTGGCGAGATTTTCAGGGAGTATCCTGATCCTGGACACGGCTTACAGGTAGTTCAGCATGTGCAGCCGCACCCAGCTCTCATCCCACCAGGCAATGGGATCGACAAAGACGCCGTTGACCAGGATGCTGAAATGGAGATGGTCACCGCCGGCCATGCCGCTCATCCCGGAAAGGCCCAGTCGCCCGCCCTTTTCCACCAGATCGCCGACGCTGGCCTCTATCTGGCTCAAATGGGAGTAGAGGCTGAAGATCCCCTGGCCATGGTCGAGGATCACCATGTTGCCGTAGATGCCAAGATAGTCGGCAAAGACCACCTGCCCTCGGTTGGCGGCCTGAACCGGCGCATGCTGCAACGAGGCGAGATCCATGCCCAGATGCACCTGCTCGTCCACGGCCTTGCCTTCGTAGAGATAGGTGCGGCGGTCGGCATACCTGGCCCGGGTGCTGCCGGGCCAGCGATCGAAACGGCCGTCCCAGAGCCTTTCCGGCTGCGACTTTGCACAGATCTCGCTGATGCGGGCATTGTTTTCCCGGCGGATCTCGTTGTTGATCCTGAGGTACTGCTCGATGGGGCTGCCGGCCAGATCGGGATAGTGGACGAGGAATTCGGGAAGCTTGGCGGAGAGAAAGCCGTCACTGACGGCAATCTGGTCGGTGCTGATCTTTCTTTTCCGGAGGCGCGAGGAAAAAGGCGCCTTGTTCTCGTTGCCAGCAAGATCTGTGGCCGTAACCATGGCCTTGGCAAGCTCCTCGGTGTCGAAGGGCAGCCCGATACAGGCGGCATAGACCCCCTCCCCCTTCTGCGGCTGCGGGAAACCCGGAAAGAAAAGGTCGTTGATCACCACCCCGTGTCGATCGAGGGGCTCATTGGCCCGGTAGACCACCACTCCGGCGCTGCCGGCATCGAGATACTGAGGCGAATCGCTGATGCTGAGCGCCGGCGGCCTGGAGTCGAAAACCACCGGCTGGCGGAGGATGATTTCATTGCCATGGAACCAACCGGAAAAGGAATAATCGCGGACCGCCACCACCAGGGTCGCCTCGCCCTCCTTAAAGCCCAGGCTTTTTCCAGCCACCTCGAAGGCCTCCTCTACGGCCAGCGGCCCGGCCCCCGAGAGATAGCCTTGACGGGGAAAGGACTTTTCCAGAAGCGCGACGCTTTTCTCTCCCTGCAGCAGGCTTACCTTGAGCGAACGCAGGCCGCTCCGGGCGTCGCTCGCCTGCAGGGAGACCTGTTTCGCCTGGCCGACGCGGCTTATCTCGCCGGCAAGCCGCACCTGCGGCAGCTCCCCTTCAAAGGCGAACCAGGAAAACCCGGCCAGCGCCACCACCAGGACAACCAGCCCGGCAAGAACCACACCGGCGGCCTTGTTGCTGGGGATTTCTCTCTTCTTATCAATGGGATCAAGTTCCATGGGCATCTTCTCCTCGGCTTTGCGCACAGGGTTTTCCTCTGATTTCGGCAGAGGAGGATTATACCATAACCGCCGCCGCGATTCCAGGCATCTTAACATCTTGACAGGAAAAGCGTTCCTCTATAGGCTGCAACTGATTCGCGTGAAAGGAGCCCCAAGAACCTTCATGAAAAGATTTCACACCGTCATAGTGGGCGCCGGCCCGGCCGGTCTCGCCTGCGCCACCCTGCTCGCCCGGCATGGCAAGGAAGTCCTGGTGCTGGAGCGCAACAGCCAGCTGGGGAAAAAGGTCTGCGCCGGCGGAATCCCTTCCGCCACCCTGGCCCTGGGCGTTCCGGCCGACCTCATGGAGCGCTCCTTCACCTCACAGCGCATCCGGAGCAACTGGCAGCGCATCCGCATCTCCGACCAGGCGCCGATGGTCTGCACCGTCAACCGCCAACGCCTCGGCAAGTGGATGGCCGAAAAGGCGCAGCAGGCCGGAGTCGAACTCCGGACCGGCACCCCGGTTCTCGCCCTTGCTGAAAAAAAGGTCTGCACCCGGGCAGGGGAATTCGGCTACGATTTTCTCGTCGGCGCCGACGGCAGCGGCTCCCTTGTCCGGCGCTGGCTGGGGATTCCCACCAGGCGCTGCGGAATCGGCATCCACTTCCAGATGCCGGGCGAGTTTGCCGAGATGGAGTGGCATCTCGACGCCACCCTCTTCGGCGAGGGCTATGGCTGGATCTTCCCCCACCAGGGTTCCGCTTCCATCGGCGCCTACGCCGGGCTGGCGGGCAGGCGGCCGCACCAGCTCCTGGCCGGCCTGCGACAGTGGGCCTCCCGCCTGGCCATCCCCCTGCCGGAGCAACCGCGGGCCGCCCTGGTCAACCATGACTATCGGGGCCACAGGTTCAAAAACCGTTTCCTGGTAGGCGACGCAGCCGGGCTTGCCTCCGGCCTGACCGGAGAAGGCATCTACTCGGCCCTCCTCTCCGGGGAAGAAGCGGCACTGGCCATTCTGGACGAAAACCATGACGGCGCCGCCCTCAAAGAACTCATCCGCAAGCAGCACCGCCATGGCCGCATTCTCGACCTGGCTGGCGGCTTCCGCATCGGAGGCAAGCTGATTACGGAATTCCTGCTGACCGCGCTGCGCGCCGGACTGCTCAGCTATCACGAACTGGAAATGGGCCTGCACCCGCCACAAACAAGGAGCGCGCCGTGAACCCGGAACCGAACAAGAAAAGAACCCGCATCCTGAACATCCTCTTCATCCTGAGCTGCCTGGGCATCCTGGCCTTCCTGCTCAAGGCGCCGCCGGAATCCACCAAGAAGATCCCCAGGGACGAAATCCATCTCAAGTTCTACCCGCTGGGCAAAAAGGAGGCGGAAAAACACTGCGAGACCTGCCACTTTCCCGAAGGACCGTCCCCGCTTCCCGCCGACCATCCCCCCAAATACCGCTGCCTCTTCTGCCATAAAAAGCAGTCCTGAACCATGGCCGACCTCAACCTCGCCCTTCCCGATCTTGCCGCCACCATAAGCCTCGGCCGCTTTCTGGGCGAAACCGCCCGGCCCGGCGATGTCATCACCCTTTCCGGCTCGCTGGGTGCTGGCAAGACCACCCTCACCCAGGCCATCGGCCAGGGACTTGCCGTGCCGGAATCCTGCTACATCACCAGCCCGACCTACAGCCTGCTCCACGAATATCCGGGGCGCTTGCCGCTCTACCATATGGATCTCTATCGGCTGGAGGATGCGGGGGAGATGGAAGAGCTGGGCTTTGGCGAATATATCCACGGCAGCGGCCTTTCGGTGATCGAGTGGCCCGACCGCCTGGGCAGTCTGATGCCAGACGAACGGCTGGAGCTCACCCTCAGTTTTTCCAGCCCCAGCGCCCGGCTCTGTGCGCTGAAGGCCTTCGGCCCGACCTGGCGGGAGCGACTGGAACTGCTGAAAAGCGCGCCATTCTGCCTTGTCCTGTCTGGCTGTGCGGAAAAATTGGCAGGGACGGGGAAATAAAAACAGGGAAAATCGGGGGGGCAGGCGGTAGCCTGCCGGTCAGGGGAGCATCTCGGCAAGGAGCTTGAGCAGTTTCGCCTTGATGATCGGTTTGGAAAGGAAGCCGTCCATTCCCGCCTCATAGCAGGCCTTTTCGTCTTCCTTGCGGGCATGGGCGGTGAGGCCGATCACGATCTGGGGCCGCTTCCGGTCACGAAGGCCGGCATACTCCTGGCGCAGCTCCGGGTTGGCCTCGATCTCCCTGATCTTCCTGGTCGCCGTCATCCCATCCATGTTGGGCATCTGCACGTCCATCAAGACCAGATCGTAGGCCCGCCCCTGCAGGCAGGCAAGGGCCTCGACTCCATCTCCGGCCACCTCGACCTGATAGCCCTCGCGCTGAATCAGGATGGTGGCCAGGCGCTGATTCACCACATTGTCCTCGACCAGCAGGATCTCCCCCCCCCTGGCGGGATGGGGAGCGGTTCCCATCGGCGGCGCGCAAGACTCTACCGGCACGGCTGCGGCCGCCTCGACGGGCAGGAGAAAGGAAAAGGTGCTCCCCTTGCCCACTTCGCTCTCCACGACAAGCCTGCCACCCATCAGGCTCACCAGCTGCAGGCAGATGGCCAGTCCCAGGCCGGTGCCCCCGTATTTTCTGGTGGTGGAGCCGTCGGCTTGGGTGAACTTGTCGAAAATCGCCTCCCGCCGGTCCGCAGGGATGCCGATGCCGGTGTCACGCACCGAGAAACGGCAGAGAGGACGGGCCGTCGCCCCGCCTTCCATTTCGACCAGAATGTCGATCCTGCCCCGATCGGTGAACTTCACGGCATTGCCCACCAGATTCACCAGCACCTGCCGCAGCCGGACACTGTCGCCCAACACCCTCCCGGGCACCCCCTCGCCAATGGCGCAGTCGATGGCGACTCCTTTCTCGCGGGCCGGAATCCTGAACATCGCACAGATGCTCTGCACCACCTCGCCCAGGTCAAAGGGAATATGCTCGAGCTCGAGCTTGCCCGATTCGATCTTGGCCAGATCGAGGATGTCGTTGATCAGGGCGAGCAGGCTTGCCGCGGATTGGGCGATGGTTTTCGTGTACTCGGCCTGTTCGCTGTCCAGCCGCGTTTCGGAGAGCAGTTCGGTAAAGCCGATGATGGCATTCATGGGCGTACGCAACTCGTGGCTCATATTGGCGAGGAAATCGCTCTTCAGCCGACTGATCTCCTCGAGCCTGGCATTGGCCTCGCGCAATTCCGCGGTCTGCCTGGCGATTTCGCTCTCGAGTTTCTTGGCGTACTCCTTTTCCCGCTCCTGGTTCAGCCGGTACTGCCGGTAATTGTCCTCGATGAGCTTGCCGTGCTGCTGCTTGAGGATGCCGATCTGCTTGAGGGCCTGCTCCTTGTCGGCCACCAGGATCTCCTGCTCCTGCCGCAACAGGGCGAGGGCGAGGGTGTTGGCAAGCAGGGTGGAACCTCCGGGCAGGAGCAGGAGATCCTCCTTCCCGCCGGCAAAAGCGAAAAGGAGCACGGCATTGAGATTGGGAATCAGCCGGGCGTAACAGCAGGAACCGTCCTCGGCTCTGCCGCTGACAAAGTCCGGTCGCATCCGGGCCCCCGCCACCAGCCTTTCCCGCTCCGCCAGAGAGAGGGAAAGCGGCCGCCCACCGAAAAAAAGGGAGCCGGCCGCGTCCTGCAAGGCCAAGGCGGCCTCGGGCAGGACGCTTTCCACAACGACGAGAAAAGGCCGCAGCTGCTCGCCGGAGTCGAGCAAATCCTCAAAGATGCTTTCAAAGGTTGGCTCGCCGCTCATCGCTCAGTCCGCGTCCGCTTCATAGAGCTCCTTGGCCTTGGCCATTTCCCCGGGCAGATCCCTGATGATGATCTTGTAGTTGGCCATCATGTTTTTCACATGCCGCGCCAAATCGGCGGGCAGAGGCTCAAGGGGACCGGGAATCGGCCAGTACTTCATCTTGGCGGCCATGAATTCGGCAAGCTGCAGGATGCTGCCAACGCTGGAAAGGGATTTTTTCTGACCGGAAAGATGGTGGGAGCGGATGGAGGAAAGCACCTCGGGAGGGAGGCCCCAATCCTTGGCGAGGAGGTAACCGACCTCCGCATGATCGGTGCCGAGCATGGCGCGCTCGCAGTCGATCAGATTCCCCTCGCCGGCGCGAAAGGCCTTGCAGGCGGCGCGAAGCTCTTCGCCGGCCACCTGATTTTCGACGATGAGGCCAATATCATGGATGATGCCGGCCAGAAAAACATCCTCGCCATCCTGGCCAAAAATCCGTTTGGCGATCATCTCGGCGAGGATGGCCACGGTAGCCGAATGAAGCCATAGCTTCCGGGCGGAAAATTCCTCGTCGTCCCCCTTGAACATGTTGCGCAGGGCCTCGACCGCGACCAGATTCCGTAACTGCTTCATGCCGGTGAAGACAACGGCCTTGGAGATGGACTCGATCTTCTGGACCAGGCCGAAGTAGGGGCTGTTCACCAGGCGCAGGAGACGGGTCACCAGGACAGGATCGAGCTTGATGATCTCCTCGAAATCCTGCATGGTGCTGTTGTCGTCGCTGGAGAGCTGGGCAACCTTGATCGCCACGTGGGGCAAGGTTTTCAGCTCGCTGAATTTTTTAATCAGATCATTTGCGTCGGGCATGGGAGGATGAAGAATTCTTTTTCTCGGTAAGGGTTGCTGGGGCGATGGCGGCGCGGCAAGGCGGCTCAGATCAGGTCGGCCAGGGCGGCAAGCAGCGTGTCCAGCTCGCGCACAAGCGGCTCCATGCCGGCAAGTGCATGATTGCGCCCCATCCTCTCAAGGTCGGCGGCGAGCTTGCGCACCCCTTCCATCCCGAGGCTGGCGGCCGCACCTTTGATGCTGTGCGCCGCGTCCGCCACCGCGATGACGTCCTGCCTGTTAAGGCCATCGCGGATCCGGCTGAGATCGACGGCGGATGAGTCGCGGAAAAGAACGAGGAGCTCCGCCAGCATCTCCTCGTCGTCCCCTGCCTGCTCCAGGGCAAAACTTCTGTCCCAGTCAATATTGGCCATCACTTTTTCCTTTCCCGCCAGCGCTAGCGCGGGCCTCTTCCCTGCCTCCGGAGAGGCGCAACGCCCCCCGCCACAAACATCATAGCGAAAGCGTTACGGATCGGCAAAGAGATAAAGATAAATTGAGAAACCGGACCCGACAGCGGCCGGAAACCGAGCACAAGGCGATCACTGCCCCGGCAGCAGGGCAAGAATGTCGGCAAAGGGAAGAACTCCGGGCCGGAGCAGATGCACCTGTCCCTCGGCAAAGCCGAGGATGGTGGAGCCCAGGCCGCCTGGAGTATTGCCGCCATCCAGGACCAGGTCCACGTCCGGGCCAAGTTGATCTATGACCCCGGCGGCATCGACGGCCGCGGGCTGCCCGGAAAAATTGGCCGAGGTCGCGGTGATCGGCGCCCCGAAGGCCTGCACCAGTCGTCGGGCCACAGGATGGGAGGAAAGACGGACACCGATGGTGCCGCTGTACCCGGTAAGCATGGCCGGCAGGGTGCTGACTCCGGGGAAAACAAGAGTCAGGGCGCCAGGCCAGAGCGCATCCATCAAGACCTCAAAGGGGGGAGGCACCTCGGCCACCAGCTGGGGGAGTTGCTGGCGATTTTCGATCAGAACCAGCACCGGCCTGTCGGGCGGCCGCCTTTTCAGGGCGAAGAGTCGCGAGAGAGCGACCTGATTGAAAGGATCGACCGCGAGCCCATAATAGGTTTCGGTGGGAAAAGCGACCACGCCACCGGCCAGCAACACCTCCCTCGCTCTGGCCAGATCATGATCCGTCACCGTATGTGCACCCGTTTCCCGCTCACTCACCGGAGTCGCCCTCTTCGTTGCCTGGAAAATGGGAACAAAGCTCTGCACCGCATGGCCTTGCCTCTCAGGCGCGAGCGAGGTTGCGATTCTTCTCGTCGACTTCCCGGGCCATCTCTTCTTTGAATTTCTCCAATTTCCCCGCTAGGGCGCTGTCGGAGAGGGAAAGGATCTGGGCCGCCAGGATGGCGGCGTTCTTTGCCCCGGCCTTGCCGATGCCCATGGTGGCCACCGGTACGCCCGGCGGCATCTGCGCCGTGGAAAGCAGGGCGTCAAGGCCGTTGAGGGAGGAAGAATCGACGGGCACGCCAATGACGGGCAGGGTGGTGTGGGCGGCCAGCACCCCGGCCAGGTGCGCGGCCATCCCGGCTGCGGCGATGATCACCTTCAGGCCGCGCTCCCGGGCGCCGCTCGCGTATTCCGCGGCGCGGTGCGGGGTGCGGTGCGCCGAGGCGACCGTCACCTCATGGGGGATATCCATCTTCTTCAAAAAATCCATGCAGCCCTGCAAAACCGGCAGGTCGGAATCACTGCCCATCACAATGCCAATCATTGCTCACCTCCCAAGCGCCTTTTTTCCGATATCCTTCCGATAATAACAGCCATCCCAGCCTATCTCGGCCACGGCCCCGTAGGCTCTGGCAATGGCATCCGCAACCGTATCGCCCACGGCGGTGACGCCAAGCACCCGGCCGCCGCTGGTAACCACATCCTCTCCCTGCCGGAAGGTTCCCGCGTGAAAAACCACCACGTCAGGGTGCTGGCCGGCCCGGGCCAACCCATGGATCACTTTGCCCTTTGCATAGGGGCCGGGATAGCCGCCAGCCGCCATGACCACGCAGACGGTGGGTCGCGGGTCGATCTCCAGGGAAACCTCGGCAAGGCGGCCGTCGATCACCGCCTCCATCACGGCGACCAGATCCCCCTTGAGCCGCATGAGCAGAGGCTGCGCTTCCGGGTCGCCGAAACGGCAGTTGAACTCAAGAACCTTCGCCACGCCATTTTCGATCATCAGGCCGGCATAGAGGATGCCCTTGTAGGGGCAGCCTTCCGCGGCCAGGGCCCGCACCGTGGGGTACATCACCTCTTCCATCACCTGCCGCTGCACCTCCGGGGTCACCACCGGCGCCGGCGAATAGGCGCCCATCCCTCCGGTATTGGGCCCCTGGTCGCCGTCAAAAATGGCCTTGTGGTCCTGGGAACTGGGCAGGGGCAGAATCGTCTCCCCGTCGGTGAAGGCGAGAAAAGAGGCCTCCTCGCCGCGAAGGAACTCCTCGACCACCACCCGCTCGCCCGCTTCGCCAAAAGCCTTCTCCTTCATGAAGAGATCAACGGCGGCTCTGGCCTCTTCAACCGTGGCGGCGACCACCACCCCCTTGCCCGCGGCCAGGCCATCGGTCTTGACCACCAGGGGCGCGCCCAGCTTTTCCACAGAGCGCAAGGCCTCCTCCCGGTCGGTGAACGACTCGTAACCAGCCGACGGAATGGCATGTTTCTTGAGAAGGCTTTTCATGAAAACCTTGCTGCCTTCCAGCATGGCGGCGTTCCGGCGCGGACCGAAGACCCTGAGGCCCTCCTGCTCGAAACGATCGACAATGCCAAGGGTGAGAGGCACTTCGGGGCCGACCACGGTGAGATCCACGCCCTCGCGTTTGGCAAAAGCAAGCAAATCCTCGATGGCGGTGGCGGCGATCTCGACGCAGGTGGCAAGGGCGCTGATCCCCGCATTGCCCGGCGCGCAGAAGAGCTTTTCCACGCGAGGACTCTGCCGCAACTTCCAGACCAGGGCATGCTCCCTGCCGCCCGAGCCAACAACCAGAACATTCATCGATGCGCCTCCATTTCATGCAGCATGCGGTTGCGTTTGTTTCAGAGAAAAAAATGCCCACAGCAAAGAAAAAACAATGTACCTGAAAACGACTCGCCAAGAAAGGGTAAAATCGCCGCCCTGAAACCTGCGGAACCGGGGGGTGGCGACAGATTTTTGCGGCGCACGCCCCCCTTTTTCTTCATTTTTTCACCTTGACACCTTTTCGTTCCTCTCATAAGATAGGGGCTCCAAAATGAATGAGTACGCATTCACAAGTTGCGCACAGTCCTCTCCTGCGCAACCCTCTTTCCCACAACACCCAGAACGTCCAATGAGAACATCAGACAAGCATTCAAAAATTCTTGACGCGGCGATCAAAGTTTTTGCCAGGAAAGGCTTTTTCAACGCCAGGATTTCCGATATCGCCAAAGAGGCGCAGGTTGCCGACGGGACGATCTACCTCTATTTCAACAATAAATACGACATCCTGATCTCTCTCTTCGAAGAGGAGATCGGCAAGATCATCCTGGAGGTGAAAATCCTCATCGAAAAGGAGAGCGACCCGACCAGGATGCTCGAGGTCTTTGCCCTGCATCATCTGAAACTCATGGAAGAAAAAAAGGAACTTGCCGAGGTGCTGCAGATGGAGTTGCGCCAGAGCAACAAATTCATGCGGGAATACAGAAACACCAAGTTCATCGAATATGTGGACGTGGTCTCGGCCATCATTCATAAGGGGCAGGAGATGGGGATCTTCAGGACCGACGTCATGCCGGGCGTTTTCAAGAGGGCTTTTTTCGGCGCCCTTGATGAGACTTCACGCCTCTGGGTTCTCTCCCCGGACCATAACTATACCATCGAAGAAGCGGCTCTCCAGATAAGCGGGATTTTCACCCACGGCATTCTGAACAAGAATTCAGAAAGAGCCGCCTCCTGACACATTACTCCCTGGGCGCGGAGATATCCATCACCTCGAGCTGGCGCATGCCGCCGGGGGTTTTCACCGTCACCTCGTCGCCGACGCTCTTGCCGATCATCGCCCTGCCGATGGGAGAGAGAACGGAAATACTGCCCTTGCTCACATCCGCTTCCTCCGGACCCAGGAGCTGGTAACGGATTTCCTCCTCGGTATCGAGGTCGATCATGGTCACCACGGTGCCGAAGACCACCCGGGAGCAGTCCACTGCCGAGCAATCGATCACTTCCGCTCGGCCCAGCTTATCCTTGAGCTCCATGATCCTGCCTTCGATATGGCCCTGCCGCTCCTTGGCGGCATGATATTCGGCATTCTCCTTGAGATCCCCATGGGCGCGGGCTACCTCGATGGCCTTGATAACATCGGGCCGCTCCTGCTTCTGCAGGCGGTCCAGCTCCTGCCGCAACCTGGCATATCCCTGCTGGGTCATGGGAATGCGCTCAACCATAGATCCTCCTCCTTGCTGAGTAGAGCACGAAAAAAAATGGCCGTTTCCCCGGGGAATGGACAAGAAGAGCTTGCCCCGGTCAAAACGGCGGTTTTACCATATAACGAAAATGAGGCGCCCCGCCGGGAGACGGGGCGCCTTTACGAGACAAAAAATTAGCACAGGGGAAAAAAGATTGCAAGGGAAAGAGTAAAGGCACCCCTGCTGGCTGCGGCCAGCGGTCACCAGCGGTAAGCTGCCCCCAGAAAAACCTGCCTGACCCTATATTCCTCGCCGCTGAGCAGCTCGGCGGTGGCCTCGAGCATAACATGCGGCGTAAGCTCCACAAAAAAGCCACCCCGCCAGCTTTGGGAGGGCAAGCCCCTGCCGTCATAGGCGAGGCTGTATTCCAGATCGTAGTAGCTGGGGACCCCCCGCCCGAACTGATCTGCGGAGAGCTGGTGCCTGAAGGCGATGCTGAAACGATTTTCCCAGTAATCCACCGGCGTCCAGTACGGATGCTCGGAGCTGGCAAAGCCGTCCACCAGGAGAGGCCCACCGCCGCCCGCGCTGTCGGCGTTCCTGTAATCATGGGTATAACTCAGCCGCAGGGAGGCCGGGTCGAGGAAAAGCGTATAGGCGGCCCAGAAGTCATACCCCTGCATCGCATTGCTGTCGGAAAAGCCCCAATTGCTCAAGCCGCCTCCTACCTGGAGGCTGGAAAGGAGATCCACGGCGAGCTTCGCCTTGTACTCCTCCTCTATGATGTTCCTGCGCAGGCTCGCCAGGGTATCGCGATTCGCATCCCGGCCATAGGAGAGGCTGCCGGTAAGCCGGTCGCTGAGACGGCCGTCCACGGCCAGATCAAGAAGCAGGGTGTCGGGCTGGCCGTCCTCCAGAGCCTCTCCGCCCCCGCCTGCCCTGACCGTCAGATGCTCGTTGAGGATGGATTCGAAGGCGAGCAGAGCCCGGCTCCCCTGAATGCCGGCCGGACGATCCAGATCCCGGTACTCGAGGCGGGAAACCACGCCTTCCCAGCTCTGTTGCGGCCGGTGCGCATACCGCAATCGGCCTTCCTGCCAGGTTGAGCGGAGCGCTTTATGCCCACCCCGACCATCCTCCCGCCTGTACCCATACCCCAGGCTGAAACTGGGCCGCCGCTTCAGGTCGTTGCGCTGCCAGGCCTCCTCCACGCCCGGGAATTCCACCCCCATCCCGACGATGTCCCCATAAAGAGCGGCTTCATTGCCCAGCTGGCCGAAACGGCTGTAAACTCCGGCCAGATCGAAGCGCAGGGAGGGATCCTCGGGATACTCCCGCACCAGGCGGCGCAGATAGGCGCCGGCGGCCAGATAATCCCGATTCAGGAGCGCTTCCCGCGCCTCCTGCTCCAAGGCAAAACGCTTCTCCCAGCGATAACCGGCATAGTGCGAAGCAAGCAGAGCAGCGCCGGGAGCGGCATCACGGGCGAGGAAGCCCTCCGGCCGCATCATTCTGTCAAGAGGGGTTTCGCGGTCGATCTCCGCGACCACGAGCCGCCGCCAGAGGCTTTCCTCTTCGCGCAGGGGCAACTCCACGCCGGCGACTTGCCCTTCCCTTTTGATCTGCTCCGCAATCCCGGGCTCAAGGGCTTCGGCATAAATCCTGGCCGCTTCCTTCCATTCCTGTTGTGCCCAAAGAATTCTGGCCCGGAGCAGGGTGAGATCTGGGCGCACCGTTCCGCTCCCGCTTAGGGAGAGCGCCTCGGGAAAACGGCCATTATGGAAATACTCCCGGGCCAACAGCACTCCGGCTAATTCATGCTCAGGAAACTCCCTGATCACTTGCTCCAGAACCGGAATGGCCGCGCGGCTCTCGCCATGCGCCAGCCGCGCCCTGGCCGCAAAAAGCGACAATGCAATCGATGCCGGGTGGAGGCGGGCGGCCTCGTCGGCGATCCGCCAGACCTCGGGGTAAAGATTGTGCGCATGCAGAGAAGAAAGCAGTTGCAGCAGACGCTGCGGGTCCTCGCTGGCCCCGGCCACGACCCGGGCAAGAAGTTCTTCCGCGGCCGCGGTCCGGCCCCGCCCCCTCGCCAGCCGGAAGCGCAGAACCTGCACGGAGAAATCCCCATCCCGGGCGGAGCAGGAAGAAAGCAGGGATTCCGCCTCTTCTAAACGCCCTTCCTCCAGTAGCAGACGGGTAGCAAGAAGGCAGGCCTCGTTGCCCGCTGAAGAAGGGGGACAATCGCCCGCGCCCCCGGCAGAGGCAGCCGGCAGAGGCCGGCCGGGCGACCGCAACAGTTTGAGCGCGCCCCGAGATTCTCCCTGCGCGGCCAGCAGCCTGGCCCGGAAGAGGAGGATGCTTCCGGGAGATTGGCAGCCGGGAGCGGAATCGCCCCCAGGCAGGAAAGACTCGCCCTGCGACTCGAGAGCCGCCAGCCACAGTTCTGCCTCCGGGAAACGCTTTTCCGTAAGCGCAAGCCCGAAAAGGCCGGCCAAGACCTCTGCCTTCGGTCCGCCGGCCAGGTAAGCCTGCCGGAGGGCCTGCTCCTCCTCGAAAGGCAGCTCCCTTGCCCGGTAAAGCCGGGCAAGGCCGAGAAAGGCCGAACTTCTTACCAGGGCATCGCCGGCGAATTCGGCCAGCAGCTGGGCATAGCGCTGCTCGGCCTCGGAAAAGAGCTGGGCCTGCCCCAGGGCTTCCGCGATCTGGAGCCGCTCTTCCGGGGCGGCCGGGAAGCCTCGCGACTCCTCCAGGGCGCGGTCGTGCAGAAGCACCTTCTCCTGCAACCCGAGCCGGCCAGCCAGCCGAAGGCAACGCAGACGGACCTCCGGGGGGGCGGCGCCGCCTGCCAGGGCCTCCTCATAGAGGGCCAGCGCCTTTCCTGCCCGCTGCAGGCGTTCATGCACGGACGCCTCCGCCACCAGAATGGCCGGGCTTCTCGTGCCAAGAGCGGCGAGGCGGGCAAAAATGGGCAGGCTCCTGGCCAGTTCTCCCCGGTCGATATACATGCGCGCCAGCCTCTCCAGCACCTTGCTGTTTCCCGGCTCCTGGGCATGCAGAATCTCCAGCACCTCGAGCAGCTTCTCCCTGCTGGACAGATAGGCCCACATCGCCTCCGCCTCGGCCTCATCCCCTGCCGCGAGCAGGGCTTTCGCCCGCTTGGCCAGCACCTGGGGATCGTCGGGAGTGCTGAGCAGGATACGATCGTAGAGGGCCACGGCCTGGCGATACCCGCCGCTTTCCTCGTGGAGGGCCGCGGCCCTGGCCAGCTCTTCCAGATCAGGATTGGCCTCAAGACTCAAAAACCTGTCCAGGGCATGCAAGGACCGGGTCCGGTTGCCGAGGGCGGCGTGGAGTTCCACCATCTGCCGCAATACCTCCTTGTCCTTGGGGCGGACTTCCACATAACGCTCAAAATAAGCAAGGGCCTCGCGGGGCCGCTGCATGCCGAGATAGATCGTTCCCAGCCGCTTGAAAAGCTGGGGGGGAACCTGCCCCTCCTGCAGCAGGGGGAGGAGGTAGGGCAGCGCCTTTTCATCCGTTCCCGCCCTGAGATAATAGGCGGCCACCTGGGCCCTGATTTCCGGATTTTTGGGCGCACGCCCGGCCAGACGCTCCCACTGTTCGGCCGCGGATTTCTCGAGGCCGCGCCTGTCAAGAACCCGGGCCGCCCAAAACAGATCCTCGGACTCGGCGTTTTCTTCCCTGGCCAGGGAGAGGAGAAGGGGGGTGGCCTTCTCGAACTCGCCCAGCGCATAATAGAGCCGCCCCAGATCGCGACACAGGCCAGGACGATTCGGATCGCGCTGCCAGAGCGCCTCGAACAGAGGCAACGCCTCAAGCCCCTTCCCCTGGCCGACCAGGGCAAGCGCCAGCCCGGAGAGGGCTTGCGGGTTATCGGGCTCCCGCAGCAACACCCGTCGGTACAATTCCGCAGACCGGGCGCCGGCGCCAAGATGGCCGAGGGTTTCCGCCAGGGTCAACAGATAGTCGAGATTGCCCGGCGCCATTTCCACCAGCAGCTCCAGCTGCCGGACCGCCGCATCTTCCCGTCCCATCTGCAGGAGCAACCGGGCCAGCTCCCATTGCGCCGCCTCCAGGCCCTGCCGCATGGCCAGCAGCTTTTCGTAGAGCGGCACGGCAGCGGCGGGCCTCCCGGCACGGACCAGCTGCCTGGCCTCGTCCCAGAGAGCTTTCCAGGCGATGTCGTCTTCGGTTCGCAGCTGGATGGAGCGCTCGGGCAGCTCGATCCTGCCGGACGAAGCAGGCGAGGCCGCCTCGTCGGCCCGGACGGCGGACAGCGGCAGGCTGATTACGAGGAAAAGGGAGAGAAGGCTATGGACAAAGAAGGACGGAGCCCGGAACAAAAGCGGGAAGGATCTTTTTTTTCTCAGAAAGGAATTCTCTCTGCGCGGCATCGACTGCTTGCTCCTTTCTGGCAACACGGACAGGAAAGACCCCTCATCATTGCGGAGTTGCGGAGCAAGGCAAGGAAAACGCCTATGCCTTGTAGAATGCGGCTATGGCCTCGACGACATACCCCAGCATCTCCTCGCCCAGTTCTGGATAGATGGGCAAGGCCAGGGTCTCCAGGGCCGCTTTTTCCGCTTCCGGATAGGAGAACTGCTCGTAGCCCATGCCGGCGACGCAGCCCTGCCGATGCAGGGGGATGGGATAGTAGATCTCGGCGCCGACCTCCCGGCTGTGCAGATGGCGGATCAACCCGTCCCGCTCTTTCGCGCGGATGACAAACTGATTATAGATGTGAAAATCGCAGTCAGGCCCGGCGGCCCTGCCCTGCGCCTCGTATACAGCCTCGGGCAGCACGATCTTCTCCGCCTCGACCAGGCCGGTCTGGGCGAAGAGGCGGCGGTAGATGTCGGCGTTGCGGCGCCGCGCCCTGTGCCAGGCAGGCAGATGCGGCAGCTTGATGTCGAGGACAACAGCCTGGATCGGATCGATGCGGAAATTGCCGCCAACCACCCCGTGATGGTACTTGGGGGCGCCGCCATGCACCCGGATAACCCGGATAGCCTCGGCAAGCCTCTCGTCATTGCAGGTGATGAGACCGCCATCGCCGATGCCGCCGAGATTTTTGCTGGGGAAAAAGGAAAAGCAGCCAGCCTCGCCCATGGCGCCCGCCCGCAGCCATTCGGTCCTGCCGTTGCGCTGCATGGGATAGACAGCGCCAATGGCCTGGGCGGCATCCTCGATCACCGGCAGGCCATACTGACCGGCCAGGGCGAGAATGGGGCCCATATCGGCGCACTGGCCATAGAGATGCACCGGGATGATCGCCTTGATCCGGCGCTCGCCTCTGGCGTCGGCGGCCAGAACCTCGGCCATGCGCACGGGATCGATGTTGTACGTAACCGGATCGATATCGGCAAAGACCGGCCGGCCGCCCAGGCGCAGGATGCAGCCCATGGTGGCGAAAAACGAGTAGGGCGTGGTGAGCACCGCGTCTCCGGGGCCGATGCCGAGCGCCATGAGCGAGGCCAGCAGGGCGTCGGTGCCGCTGGCCACCCCGATGCCGTATCTGGCCCCGCAGTAGGCGGCCACATTCGCCTCAAACGCCTCGACCCTGGGGCCGAGGATATACTGGGTCGAATCGATGACCTCGGTCACCGCGGCGAGGATGTCGGCGCGCAGCGGCGCCAGCTGGCCTTTTAAATCGAGAAGAGGGACACGCATAGGTCTTTCCGTGGCCCCGGTCGAAGGCGGGGCGGAAGCGTTGATGGGGAATCAGGAGCGCCAGGGGTTGAGAAACTCGTCAAGAAAATCCTTGATATCAGGCACTTCCTTTTCAAAGTAGGCCCGCATCTTCTTCAGAAGATTCGCCTCGATCTGCCGGACCCGCTCCCGGGAAATCTCGAACCGGTCGGCGATGTCCTGCAGGGTCAATGGTTCGTCGCTGAGGAGACGGGTGGCCAGGATGATTTTTTCCTTTTCGTTCAGGGTGGCCTGCAGCTTCTCCAACACCTCGGCCAGCCACTCCCGCACTTCTTTCTCCGCCACCCGCTCTTCCACGGTGGGGCCGGCCATGGGCAGGAAATTCTTCTGCTCGTCGTCCGAACCCTCGCGCACCGGACTCTCCAGGGAGACATCCCAGTTATCCATGCGCTGGCTCATCTCGATCACCTCGCTCTCCTTGACGTTGAGGCGTTCGGCCAGCAGTTTCGGCTCGGGTTTGAAGCCCTGCGATTCTAGCAGTTTTTTCTCTTTATTCAAGCTGAAAAACAGTTTGCGCTGGGCCTGGGTGGTGCCGATCTTGACCAGACGCCAGTTATCCATAATGAACTTGAGGATATAGGCGCGGATCCAGTAGGCGGCATAGTAGGAAAACTTCACCTGCCGGTAGGGATCGAACTTCTTCACCGCCTGCACCAGGCCCACGTTGCCCTCCTGGATGAGATCAAGGAAGTTCTGCATCCAGTACTTCTGGAAATCCATGGCCACCTTGACCACCAGGCGCAGGTTGGAGGTCACCAGCTTATAGGCCGCTTCGGGATCGCCCGTTTCCTGGAAATAGCGGGCAAGCTCGTCGGTTTCCTCGCGGGAAAGCAGTTTGTACTGGCTGATCTCCTGGAGATAGCGATGGAGTCCCGGGCTGCCGAGGACCGGGAGGGTCTCGTCGTCCGCAAGGGTGACCAGCGGGTGGAGTTCCTCCTGCCCGCGCACGGCGTCATCATCGTCGTCCGTTATTATTTCAACGACTTCGGGCTCTTCTTTCATGGCAGACATTATTATTACAACCTCAAGAAAGGTCAATCTCTTTCCGTAAGGGGCAAACCGGGAAGGGAGGCCCCGGGGTGGGCCAGGGAGGGCAGATTTGTATTTGCAACCGTATCTTTTTATGATAGATAGCCAAGTTCTCTGGTACTATCTCTACAATCAGCTGTCCGCCCTCCGCTTTCCCACCCGGCAGGGCGACCGCGACTCCCAAGAAGCCGACCGCCTATGCAGATGGAAAACATTCGCAACTTCAGCATCATTGCCCATATCGACCATGGCAAGTCCACCCTGGCCGACCGCTTTATCCAGATGTGCGGCATGGTCAGCGACCGCCAGTTCAAGGATCAGCTTCTCGACAACATGGAGATCGAGCGGGA
>DDXK01000016.1:0-17416 GCA_002347185.1 Desulfobulbaceae bacterium UBA2262
TTCTTGGTGAACTCATGCTATAAAATATTTTTTCGGAGCGTAGCGCAGTCTGGTAGCGCACCTGCCTTGGGAGCAGGGGGTCGCACGTTCAATTCGTGTCGCTCCGACCATTTATAAACAAGGGGTTAGCCAAATCGGCTAACCCCTTTTGTTTTGGTAAAAATATTTT
Source organism: Desulfobulbaceae bacterium UBA2262 (assembly GCA_002347185.1). Classification (GTDB taxonomy): domain Bacteria; phylum Desulfobacterota; class Desulfobulbia; order Desulfobulbales; family Desulfurivibrionaceae; genus UBA2262. The sequence goes on from DDXK01000016.1 coordinate 170, forward strand.
GTTGCCGTTTTGTTGCCGTGGCGGTGTTGCTATCTCATTTGTTTGTTTCTGTCTCTATTGGCTGGCTAAATCGGTAAAAATTCCACTTCAACCCTTTCACTGTGCTTATCCAGCCAGTCTTCAACCGTCTTGTCGATGTACAGACTGGTTACTGAACGCAGTTGACGTTCTAAGCCATCTTTCTACGCTACAATTTACATGACAGCAGGGTAAAAACGGCATAAAAAAAGGGGGGTAGCTGTAAGCTATCCCCTTGTTTTCATTGGCGGGCGGCAGGAGACTCGAACTCCCGACCTTTGGCTTCGGAGNNCTATCCAACTGAGCTAACCGCCCGTGAACGATAACTTTTACACGAACGGCCTCGACAACTCAAGGGAAAAATCTGTTCATTCGGGTGGCGCTTTGCTACTATGCGGGCATTATGAAGATCATTGGACTAACCGGCGGCATCGCCACCGGCAAGAGTACGGTAGCCAGCCTGCTGGCAGAGTTGGGGGCGGTGGTAATCGACGCCGACCAACTGGCCCGCGACGCTGTGGCTCCGGGCACCCCTGCGCTGGGCCGGATCAGCGATCTGTTTGGCCAGGTGGTGCTGAACGCGGATGGCTCCTTGAATCGTCAGACCATGCGTGAGCTGGTCTTCAACGATGCGGGTAAGCGTCAGCAACTGGAAGCGATCCTGCATCCTGCCATTAAGGATCTGGCTTTGGAGCGACTGGCTCAGGCCCGCCAGGCTGGTGCAGCGGTGGCGGTCTACATGGCGCCGCTCTTGATTGAGGTTAACGCCACAGACCGGGTTGATGAAATCTGGGTGGTGACGGTGCGGCCCGAGATTCAGCTGGAGCGGCTGACGGCTCGTGACAACTGTAGCCGGGAAGCGGCCCGGCGGATCATTGCCGCCCAGATGCCGCTGGCGGAAAAGGAACAGTTTGGTGTGGTAGTGATCGATAACAGTGAGAATCTGGATATGACCCGTCAGCAGGTGGTTACGGCATGGCAGCAGAGGATAGCAGTATGAGTGGTGAACAGCAGATCATCCGGCGCAAGGGGGCAGCCAGCGTGGCGGCAGCCCAATCGCTTGCCCTGTTTGCCACGGTGCCGCTGGGCGCCGAGCAGCTGACCGCTACAGAGCTGGAAGCTCTGGGAGCGTCTACAGTGCATGCAGTGCGGGGCGGAGTAAGCTTTGGCGGTGACCGGCGCATCCTGTACCGCAGTCTGTTGCGACTGCGGACCGCCAGCCGTGTGCTGCTACAGCTGGGCCAGTTCCCCTGTGGCTCACCTCAGGAGCTGTATGACGGCATGCGGGCGCTACCCTGGGGTGAACTGTTGACTCCGGCCATGACCCTGGCGGTGGATTGTACCCTGCGGGACTCAGCCATCACCCATTCGCATTTTGCTGCATTGAAGGCCAAGGACGCTATTGTGGATCTGCTGCGGGACCAGACCGCCCAGCGTCCCAATATCGACACCAAATCGCCCGACCTGCGGGTTAATCTGCACATTGCCAAGAACCTGGCCACGGTCTCGCTGGATGCCAGCGGTGCGCCGCTGGACCGGCGGGGCTGGCGGCTGGACCGCAACGATGCTCCGTTGCGGGAGACCCTGGCCGCAGCGATTATGCTGCATACCGGTTGGGATGGGACCATCCCGTTACTGGACCCGATGTGTGGATCCGGCACCCTGTTGCTGGAAGGGGCGTCGATTGCTTTGGGACAGCCGGCCGGGGCCGGGCGGGAGTTCGGCCTGATGCGCTGGCGCGACTTTGATCGTCGCCTGTGGGAGCGGATACTGCAGGAAGAACAGACGAGAGCGGCCAGTAGCCTGTCGGTGCCGGTGCTGGGATTCGATCAGGATCCCAAGGCGATTATCACCTGCCGCGAGAATGCCCGCCGGGCCGGTCTGGCCTATGCCGTCTCCTTTGACCGCCGCCGCTTCGAGGATACCGAACCGTGCGGTCATCAGGGGGTGCTGGTGATGAACCCGCCCTACGGGGTGCGGATGGGGGACCGGGCAGGACTTGAACCGCTCTACCGCAAGATCGGAGAGGTCTTTAAACGGCGCTTCACCGGCTGGACCGCCTACCTGTTGGCAGGTGATCTGGAACTTGCCAAGCTGGTGGGATTGAAGCCGGCCCGGCGTTTTGTGCTGTTTAACGGACCGCTGGAGTGCCGGTTGTTGAAATACGAACTATACTGATTCCTCGTCGATGCCATAACGTTTCATCTTGCGCCAGAGGGTTGTTTTATTGATCCCCAGCAGGCGGGCTGCCTCCAGTTTACGGCCATTGCAGCTCTTCAGCACCCGCAGGATATGTTCCTGTTCCGCCTCATCAATCCGTAGCGATTCCCCTTCATCCGTACCGGCAGGTTCATTCTGGCAGCCGATCAACAGACTTTCAGGAGTTAGCTCAGACCCGGTTTCCAGGATCATGGCCCGCTCGATGATGTTCTCCAGCTCCCGTACATTGCCGGGATAATGGTAGCCGGCCAACAGCTGTCTGCCCTGGGTGCTGATTGTTCGTATCTGTGGATTGATCGAGCGATATCGTTCCAGAAAATGGCTGGCCAGCAGCATGACATCCTCTGGTCGATCCCGTAGCGGCGGGATGGTCAAGGTCACCACGCCCAGGCGGTAGTAGAGGTCGGGCCGGAAACGGCCAAGGTGTGCCTCGGCCTCCAGGTCCTGGTTGGTGGCGGCGATGATCCGGCTGTCCACCGGGATCGAGATGCCGCCACCGACCCGTTGGACGGTGCGCTCCTGCAGCACCCGCAGCAGTTTCACCTGGAGCATGGGGCTCATCTCCGAAATCTCGTCCAGGAAGACGGTGCCGCCGTTGGCCAGCTCGAAACGCCCCATTCGGGTGCGGATCGCATGGGTGAAAGCCCCTTTCTCATGGCCGAAGAGTTCGCTTTCCAGAAGCTCGCCCGGAATGGCCCCGCAGTTGACGGGCACGAACGGCCCATCCTTCCGCACCCCCTCCACATGGAGAGCCTGGGCGATGAGTTCCTTGCCGGTGCCCGACTCCCCCCGCACCAGGACCGTGGTGTCGGCATCGCAAACCTTTTTGATCAGGGAAAAAACCTGCTGCATCTTCACGCTTTTCCCGACAATGGCGGCGCAACCACGCCCCCCTTCCCGCGCGGGGACCAAGGGAGCGACCTCTCCCAGCACCCCCGCCTTGTCGAGGGCCGCCGCGAGGCGATCCGCAGCGAGCGGCGGCTCGAGATAATCAGAGGCGCCGGCCTGCAGGGCGAAAACCGCATCGTGCACGGAGGGCGTACCCGCCAGGACGATCACCGGCAGGGATGGAATCCCTTCCCGCAGCTCGGCGAGCAGACCGCTGTATGGACGGGGCGAGGGTACGGCCAGAAGCAGCGCCTGGCACTGGTGCAAGGCAAGCCAGCGCCGGGCCTCGGTTTCGGAACGGACAACGACGGCGGCCACGTTTTTTTTCTCGAGAAGACGCAGAAGCTCGGCAGCGCCGCCAGGAGGGTCGTCAAGAAGAAGAATGGGATTGGGCATCATGGCGCCGTCGCAATTTTCTGTTTTATTTTAATGAATTTCGCACGTTATGTTCTTTTGTATACAATATTCACAAAAAAAGTGTCAATTTTTTTTCACATGCTATAATTTATCTTTAATTATTAGAATGTTATATATTATTGTTGATGGTCGCGCAGCTTGCGGCATTTTTTCTCCCATGCAACCCAAAGGCCGGCACATGGAGCAGGACGCAAGGCAAGAGAGCCCCCTCATCGAGCTGATCAAGGTCACCAAGGTCTACCCACCGGACATCGTGGCCCTGGAAGAGGTCTCCCTGCAGGTTTACAAAGGAGAGATCCTCTTTCTCACCGGCAGAAGCGGCGCCGGCAAATCAACCCTGCTCAAGCTCATCTGCTGCCTGGAGGCGCCGACCAAGGGAGTGATCGAGGTCAGCGGCCGCGATCTTGCCAAAATCAAGCCGCCCGGCATCCAGCGCATGCGTCAAAAAATCGGCGTTGCCTACCAGGACTTCAAAATCCTGGAGAAACAGACCGTGGCCGAAAATATCGCCATGGCCATGGAAGTGACCTATGCCAGCAAAAGGGCGATCAGGGAACGCATCGCCGAGCTGCTCGTCATGCTCAACCTCAGCGACAAGCACGACAAGCTGGCCGGCGAACTTTCCCGCGGAGAACAGCAGCGCGTCGCCCTGGCCCGAGCCGCGGCCAACAGGCCGACGCTGCTTTTGGCCGACGAGCCCACCGGCAATCTCGACCAGGCCACCACCGAGCTGGTGATCAGGCTGCTCAAGGGACTCAACGAAGAAAGCGGCACCACCATCGTCGTCGCCACCCATGACGAATCCATATACATGGAAACCGACCATCGGGTCATGGATCTCTGCGACGGCAGGATTTCCGTGCATGCCAGCCGCAGCAAACCCCGGCAGATAGAACTCTTCGAGGCCCTGCCGGCCTGATTTTTTTTTGGGCGGCAACGCCGCTTCAAGGAGTAGTCGACAATGGAGTATCTGGCCTACCTGCTCAGACAAACCGGCAGAAATATCCGCCAGACCTGGGGTACCCAGGTCATGACCCTCCTCACCGTGACTCTTTCCGTCCTGATCTTCTCCTTCTTCTTCCTGGTCTACACCAATCTTCTCAAGGCCAGCGAGCGCTTCGGCGATGAGCTTCGCCTCGTCGTCTATCTTGACAAAGAGATCGAGCCACAGCAGCAGCCCCAGGTCGAAAAAAAAATCCGTTCCTTCAGCGAGGTGGAGAAAGTCACCTTTCTGAGCCGGGCCGACGCCTTTGCCCGCCTCCAGGCCCAACTCGGCGAGGAACAGGATGTTCTGGCCGACCTCGGCCCCGATTTTCTGCCACCCTCCATCGAGGTCTACCCGGCAAAAACCCTGCGCGGCCTCACCCAGATCAACCAGTTTTCCGAATATCTCCAGGCCCTGCCCGGCGTGGCCAAGGTACAATATGGCCGGGAATGGCTTGAACGTTTCGGTTCCTTCACCAAACTCATCCGGGTCATTGTCTTTCTGAGCGGCGGCCTTCTCATCATCAGCATGACCTTCATCGTCTCCTACACCATTCGCCTCACCGTGGTTTCCCGGCACAGCGAAATGGAAATCCTCAGATTGCTCGGGGCGACCAGCGCCTACCTCCGGCTGCCCCTGCTCCTCGAGGGCGTACTGCAGGGCTTTTGCGGCTCCGCCCTGGGCCTCTTCTCCCTCTTTCTCCTCTATCGCTGGATATGCGACCACTTTACGGCCCCAGGCGTTCTGCGTCTCTTTGAGTTCACCTTCTTTTCGCCAGAGGCGATTGCCTTGATCCTCCTGAGCAGCATCCTCCTCTGCTCCTGCGGCAGCCTGGTCTCCATCCGCAGATTCATGCGCATCTGAGCCATGAGCAGACGATGATGACCTTTCGCCTCCCCTTGCTCATTCTTGGCCTTGCCCTCCTGCTGGGGGCGGGACAGGCGCCCTGCCTGGCCGCGGACAAGGAAAATCCAGACTTCCGCCTCCTTGAGCAGCAGAAAAAGATCCACCGCCTCCAGAAAGGCATAGAAGGCCAAAAAAGCAGGGTAAAACTGACCAGGGAAAAGGAAAACAGCCTGACCACCGAGCTCGATCGGCTCAACCAACGCATCCATGGCGAGGGAGAAAGGCTTGGTAAACTCAAGGACGACCTTGCCGGCCACGACGCCCTGCTCCTTGCCAAGCAGGCGGAAATAGACCAGGCCAACCGGCTGAAAGAGCGGGCGAAAAACCACATCCAGAGCCGCCTCGCGGCCATCTATCGCATGGGGACGGTCGGGGCCCTGAATGTCTTTTTTTCCAGCAACAGCCTGCCTGACCTGCTTGCCACCCACGAATACCTCGAATCCCTGGTCCGACACGACGAGCAGGTGGTCGCCGAGTACAGGCAAAACCTGCAGAAGCTCGAAGAGGCGCAACTCGCCCTGCGGGAAGGGAAAGAGGCCCTTGTCAAAACCATTACCCAGGTCAAAACCCAGGAAGAGGAGCTCGCCGCCTCCCGCCAGGAACGGATGGCTCTGCTCAACAAGGTGCGGACCGAAAAAAAGCTCTACCAGATGGCCCTGGAGGAACTTGAAGAGGCCGCTGACAAGCTCTCCGGCACCATGGCCGAGCTGAAGGCCGGCGCCGACAGGGAACGCGAGAAGGAAGCCAGCCAGCCCAGCGAGAAAAAACGGCGCCCGGAAACCCAGGGCTTTGCCAGACAGAAGGGCAAGCTCCCCCCGCCGGCAGCCGGAACAGTGACCACCTTTTTCGGAAAAAATGCCCGCGGAAAATTCGGCTTGGCCACCTCCTCCAACGGCATCGACATCAAGACGAATCCGGGTGCGGAAATTACAGCCATCTACGACGGCACCGTCGTCTATGCCGGCTTTTTGCGCGGCTACGGCAATCTGCTGATCATCGACCACGGCGACCAGTACTACAGCCTTGTTTCCCGGGCGGCCAGGTTCGATAAGCAGGAAGGCGAGCCGGTGGTCAAGGGCGAGGCCATCGGCATCATGAGTGACCAGGAAGGGTTGCTGGGCGAGGGGCTGCACTTCGAGATCCGCCGGGGCACCGCGCCGGAAAACCCTCTGGCCTGGGTGAACAACGCCCCGCTCGTCATCAGGGCGACCAGAGGCGCAACAAACTGATTTTCCTTTATTATTAAAGATAAACCATTGTCTCCCGGCACGAGACATGATAGGATATTATCCTTGCCTGTTTCGGAGACCCGGCATCTCCCGACGTTATCCCATTGAAGGAATTCGTATGAATTATCTCACCAAGAGCACCCTGAAAAAATTCTTCCTTGTCTCCCTGGGCGTTTCCATCGCCTCGATCCTGCTCTGGAACTACTCCACGGTCACCGCCAAGACCCAGGATACCTACAAGAGCCTGGAAGCGTTTTCCAACGTGCTCAACCTGGTCGAAGAAAATTACGTGGAAGAAATCGACAGCGACAAGGCCATCGAAGGGGCCATCAAGGGCATGCTCAACACCCTGGATCCGCATTCCTCCTACATGAAGCCCGACGACTTCAAGGAGCTGCAGGTCGAGACCCAGGGCAGCTTTACCGGAATCGGCATAGAAATCACCATGAAGGACAACATCCTCACCGTCGTCTCCCCCATCGAAGGCACCCCCGCCTTCCAGAAAGGCCTGATGGCCGGCGACAAGATCATCAAGATCGGCGAGGAGCTGACCCAGGACATGAGCCTGATGGAGGCGGTCAAGCGGCTTCGCGGCCCCAAGGGAACCGAGGTAACCATCTCCATCCACCGCAAGGGCTGGACCGATCTCAAAGAGATCACCATAGTTCGCGACGTGATCCCCATCCACAGTGTCAAAGCCAGGCTGCTGGAGCCTGGCTACCCCTATGTGCGAATCATCAACTTTCAGGCCCAGACCACGGCTGACTTCAAGAAAGCCCTGGCCGAAATGGAAAAGGAGGGCCAGGTCAAGGGGCTGATCATGGATCTGCGCAACAACCCGGGGGGCCTCCTCGACCAGGCGGTCAAGATTGCCGACATCTTCATCGACGAAGGCGTGCTTGTTTCCACCAAGGGGCGGATCAAGGAGCAGAACTCCGTGTTCAGCGCCCACAGCAACAACGGCAAATACAATTATCCCATGGTGGTTCTGGTCAACGAAGGCAGCGCCAGCGCCTCGGAAATCGTGGCCGGCGCCCTCCAGGATCACAAAAAAGCGGTCATTCTCGGCGCCCAGACCTTTGGCAAGGGTTCGGTGCAGACCATAATTCCCATGGACAACGGCGCCGGGCTGCGCTTGACCACGGCCCGATACTACACCCCCAGCGGCCGCTCGATCCAGGCCACAGGCATCACTCCGGATATTATTGTTCCTTCGGCGATCGTCTCGCAGGAGGAGGTTGGCAAGGAGGCGGAGCCGGCAAAGAAACCGAAGTTCCTGCGGGAAAAGGATCTCAAGCACCACATCGGCAACGGCATCGACGGCGCCGAGGAAAAAGGAGAACCGGCCGGGAAGGAGGAAGAGCAGGCCCTGCCCCCCAAGGAAACCGCCAGCCCGGACGCCGAGGGCCAGGACGAGGAGCTGCGCAACGATCAGCAACTCAGCACGGCGCTGATGCTTCTCAAGGGGATGAATGTCTTGAACAACAGGACGGCCCGGAGCAACTAACCAAGACGCGAGAGGACAAGCAGCAGAAAAAAAGGAGAGGTCACCCCTCTCCTTTTTTCTTTTGGGCAGCCACCAGCTCGTAATAATCATTCCCGGCCAGGTCGTTGATCACCACGGCCGGGAAGCCTTCCACCTCGAAACGATAAAGGGCCTCGGGACCGGCATCGGCAAAGGCGATCAACTCGCTCTTCCGGATGCATTTCGAGAGCAGGGCGCCCGCCCCGCCGATGGAGGCGAGGTAGACGGCGCCATGCTGAAGCATGGTCTCGCGCACCGGGGCCGAACGGGCCCCCTTGCCCATGGTCGCGGCCAGGCCCAGGGCCAGGAGACGGGGAGTATAGGAATCCATGCGGTAACTGGTGGTGGGTCCGGCCGCGCCAATCACCTGCCCGGGCCGGGCAGGGCTCGGCCCCACATAATAAAGGAGCTGGCCGGCCAGGTCCACCGGCAGCTCTCGCCCCTCGTCCAGCAAAGCACAGAGGCGCCGATGGGTCTGATCCCGGCCGGTGTAGAGGGGGCCGCTCAGGCTCACCAGCTCGCCGGCTGCCAGGCCTGCCAGGACGCCACGCGTAAAGGGCAGGCTCACTTCCTTGAGATTCGCAAAAAATTCCGGTCGGTATCGCAGTAATGACATGGCTTCTGGCTTCTGGTTCCGGATTGGGGTTTCTAGGATCGGGGCAGACAGCGAAGGCAGCGGCCTGCCAGCTGAAGGCTGCTACAGAGTAATTTCCTTGTGGCGATGGGCGTGGCACTGAATGTTTACCGCCACGGGCAGGCTGGCGATGTGGGAAGGAAAAACCTCCACCTGCACGGCCAGGGCGGTGTTCACGCCGCCAAAGCCATGCACCCCGCTGCCCTGGGCGTTGATCGCCGCGAGCAGACGCTCTTCCAGGGCCGCCACATCGGGCCGGCCGCTTTTTTTCCCCACTGGCCGCAACAGAGCCTTTTTGGCCAGCAGCGCCGCCTTTTCAAAGGTGCCGCCGATTCCGACCCCGACGATCACCGGCGGGCAGGGATTGGAGCCGGCCTGCACTACCCGTTCGGTGACATACCGCACCACCCCCTCGACGCCCGAGGAAGGCGGGAGCATGGAGAGGCTGCTCATGTTTTCGCTGCCGCAGCCCTTGGGCAGAAAGACGATCCGCACCCTGTCGCCCGGCACGATCTCCGCATGCACCACCGCCGGGGTATTGGTCCCGGTATTCTTGCGGGTAAGCGGATCGCAAACCGATTTACGAAGATATCCCTCCTCATAGCCAAGCCGCACTCCCTCCTGCAGCGCTTCGTCAAGATCCCCGACTATCCGCACTTCCTGGCCAAGGCTCAGAAAGATGATGCCGGTACCGGTGTCCTGACAGACAGGAATACGCTCGCGGCTGGCAATGTCGGCATTGGCGAGGAGCAGGTCGAGGATGTTCCTGGCAAGCTCCCCTTCTTCCCGGTCCCGGGCGGCAAGGAGGGCATCGAGAATGTCCGGTTCGAGATCGTGGGCCGCGGCGATGGCCAGATCCCGGACCGCCGTACGGATCTCAGCACTGAAAATTTCACGCATGGAGTAAATCCTAGGAATTCAGTCGGCGATTTCTCAACGCCTGGCTCTGCTGTTTGAAATTGTGCTGGACAATCTTTTCCCGATCTTCCTCGGCGAGCAGGGCATACTCGAGGGCTATTCGGACCCCCCCTTCCGCCCCCCCCTCCGGAGCCTTCTCGCAGGAGACGACCCTGCCGAAGCAGTAGACATAGACATAGGCGGGGAGCAGGACCATGTGGACCTCGAAGGTCTCGCCCAGCTTGGCCGGTTTTTCCCGAAAAAAAGCGATCCCGTTGGCACTGATATTCGCCTTCTGGAGCTCCAGCGCATCGAAGGGAGTTTTCTCCGCTTTCTGGTGCTGCAACAGCATATTCATTTTATTATCCAGATGTTGCAGAAAATCGGCGAGGTCGGGATCACGCTCACGCAGCTTCATCAGGGCGGTCTGCGCGGCGATGAACATCTGGATATCGGCAAGTCCCGGCTGGTTGTAGAGGGAGATTCCCTGCTGGAAATCCTCGGCAATTGCCTGCAGTTTTTCCGGGGAGACTGGATTGACAGCCAGGAGCACCCTGTCTGTAATGCGAACCGACTGCCTGCGATTTACCAATTCCGTCATGCCTGCACCACCCCATTTGTTTGAAGATTTCCGGCCGGGCTATCGCAGCTCCTCAAGGCCGGAAAAGACCTCGCCGCCCTTGGCGGGCTTGATGATGAACTCCACCCGCCGGTTTTTGGCCCGCCCCTCCTCGGTATTGTTGCTGATGATGGGCTTGCCGTCCGCATATCCCGTGGCTGAGAGCCGAGCGGCCGGGATCATGAACTTCTTCTGCCAGTATTCAACCACCGCCACCGCGCGGGCGGTGGAGAGCTCCCAGTTGTTACGAAAACCGGTTTCCTTGCGCAGCATGATATTGTCGGTGTGCCCGTTCACCGCGACATCCGCCTCCGAGGTGGAGGCCACCTTGCCGAGCTTGTCGAGCAGGGCAATAAACTGCGGTTTCAGCTCCGCCTTGCCCGAATCAAAGGCAAGGCCTTCCTTGACCCGGACAAGGATTCCCTCCTCGGTTTCCGCCGCCTCCACCAGGCCGGTCTGGGAAAATTCCTCGACGATGTTTTCTATCTGCTCTCTGGGATCGAAAGGGACCGTCTCAAAGGAGGGCGAAAGCATCAGCTCGCCGCCGCCCGGGTCATAGACCTGCTTTGTCCGCTGGACACCGAAGGCGTCCTTCATGGCACCGCTCATCTTGGCGAAACTCGGCTCATCCATGTGGGAAAAGGAGAGAAGAACAACGAAAAAACAGAGGAGCAGCGACATCATATCGGCGAAAGTGCACATCCAGGCAGGAGCCGCCGCCGGACATTTTTTCTCTTTCGGTTCGTCTTCCGCCATGACTTTTCTCCTTTCCTTCCAGACGCACTCTTCAGTGGGCTTCCGCAGCCTTGCGATCCTTGGGCGGCAGGAAGGTTTCCAGGAACTCTTCCATAACCCTTGGGTTCAGCCCCTTCAGAATGCCGAGCACCCCTTCGATGATCAGTTTGCGGTTGCGCTCCTCCTCCTTGCAGCGCAGGCCGAGCTTGTCCGCAAGCGGAATGAAGAAGAGGTTGGCCGCCACCGCGCCATAGAGGGTGGTGAGCAGGGCCACGGCCATGGCGGGTCCGACCGCAGAAGGATCGCTCAGGTTGGCCAGCATCTGCACCAGGCCGACCAGGGTGCCGATCATGCCGAAGGCGGGTCCCGAGTCGCCCATGCCCCGGAATACCGACTGCCCCACCTCGTGCCGCTCCACGGTGAGGCTCACCTCCTTTTTCAGAACTTCTTCGATGAACTCCGCCTCATGGCCGTCCACGCAGTACATGATCGCCTTTTTCAGAAAGGGATCGTTGATGGGCTGCTGCTCAAGGACGATGAGACCATTTTTCCTGGCGATGTTGGCCAGATTGATGATTTCCCGGATGACATCCTGAGGCACGCTCGACTTGATGAAAAAGGCGTTGAGCGCGACCTTGATGGAATTGATCACGTCGGCCATGCTGAAACGGATGAAGGCGGTGGCGATGATGCCGCCCCCAACGATGAGGACGGAGGGAATGTCCACAAAGAGCAGGACGTTTCCCCCCAAAATAATGGCAACGGCCAAAATTACCGTGCCAAAGCCCAGGCCTATGACTGTTGCTATATCCATCGTCTCTCAACCCTTCCTCGCTGCAGGTGGGAAAACCGCAAATCGTAACTTTTTTTTTTACACTTTTTTCAGCACCGCATCCACGTCTACTTGCATGACGAAACTGTGCTCGGTGTCCGGATAGAGGCCGGCCTTGACTTCGTCCCGATAGGAGGCCACCGCCTCCCTGATCTGGGGGGCAAGGTTGGCATAGCGCTTCACGAAGCTGGGCACGAATTTGTCGTACATCCCCAACAGATCGTGGATGACCAGCACCTGCCCGTCGCAATGCGGCCCCGCGCCGATGCCGATGGTGGGGATGGCGATGCTCGCGGTGATGGCCTCGGCGAGCTTGTCCGGGATGCATTCCAGCACCAGGGCAAAGGCTCCCGCCCCGGCCAGGGCCTTTGCCTCGGCCAGCAGGCGGCGGGCCGATTCGGCATCCCGGCCCTGCACCTTGTAGCCGCCCAGGGAACCGGCGGTCTGCGGGGTGAGGCCGATATGGCCCATCACCGGGATGCCGGCCCGCACCAGGGCGGTTACCGTCTCGCAAACCTCCAGCCCGCCCTCAAGCTTGACTGCGTCGCAACCCGCCTCTTTGAGAAAACGACCGGCATTGGCAATGGCCTCCTGAGCACTGACCTGATAGGAAAGAAAAGGCAAATCGCCAACGAGGAGAGCGCTCCGCACCCCGTGCTTGACAGCCCGGGCATGATGGAGCATCTCCTCCATGGTCACTGGCACCGTGGATTCATAGCCGAGGAGCACCATGCCCAGCGAGTCGCCGACCAGTACCACCTCGACTCCGCTTTGGTCCAGCAGCCGGCCGAAGCTGGCGTCATAGGCGGTGAGCATAACGATCCGCTCGCCCGCCTCTTTCATGGCGGCGATATCGCGGACAGTGAGTTTCTTTTCCGGCATAGGCAGGGCCTCTCCTTCCTTTGGGCAACGGGTTCTAAAAAGGCAGCAGCCCGCAGCCCGGATCCGGTTCGTTTTTCTTGATAAAGACCCGACCAAAATGCTCGTAGGCCGCCTGGGTCGCCATCCGGCCACGCGGAGTCCTCATCAGGTAACCGATCTGGATCAGGTACGGCTCGTAGACATCCTCCAGGGTATTCTTCTCCTCGCAGGCCATGGTGGCCAGGGTTTCCAGGCCGATGGGCCCCCCCTGGAACTTGTCGATGATGGTGAGCAGGATGCGCCGGTCCATCTCGTCCAACCCTTCCTTGTCCACGCCCAGCATGTCGAGGGCCTGGTCCGCCACTTGGGCGGTGATCCGCCCCTGCCCCTTCACTTCGGCAAAATCACGCAGACGCTTGAGCAATCTGTTGGCAATTCTCGGGGTCCCCCGGGAGCGGGCACCGATCTGCAGGGCACCGCCCTCGTCCACCGGCACACCGAGCAGACCGGCCGAGCGCTTGACAATGGCCACCAGCTCCTCCGGCGAATAAAAATCGAGGCGCAGCACCATACCGAACCGATCGCGCAGGGGCGGGGTGAGCAGGCCGGTACGGGTGGTGGCGCCCACCAGGGTGAAGCGGGGCAGATCCATCTTGACGCTGCGGGCTCCCGGTCCCTGGCCGATGACCAGATCGAGCTGGTAGTCCTCCATGGCCGGGTAGAGGATCTCCTCCACCACATGATTGAGTCGGTGGATCTCGTCGATGAAGAGGACATCCCCTTCCTGAAGCGAGGTGAGGATGGCGGCCAGATCGCCTGGCTTTTCGATGACAGGCCCCGAGGTCACCTTGATATTGGCGCCCATCTCGTTGGCGATGACATAGGCCAGGGTGGTCTTGCCCAGGCCGGGAAAACCGTGGAAGAGGATATGATCGAGGGCCTCGCCCCGGGCCCGGGCGGCCTGGATGGCGATGGCCAGGTTTTCCTTGAGCTGCTCCTGGCCGATGTACTGGGCAAGCAGCTTCGGACGCAAATCGCCGTCCGGCTGTTCGTCCAGGCCTGCCTGGGGGGAGACCACCCGTTCTTCGTAATTCACGCCAGACTCCTCAAGGCCAGGCGGAGCAGTTCTTCGATGCGCATCCCGGCGAAACCATCCTCACCCAGCTGCTGGCGTACCGCCTGCAGGGCCTCCCTGGCCCGGACCGGCGGATAGCCGAGGTTGACCAGGGCGGAGAGGGCATCGCGCTCCCGCCCGTCGTCCGTCGCCTCGGCCCTGGGCTGCGCAGGCGCCGCCATGGCTGCGGGCAGAAATTGCACCTTGTCCTTCAGCTCCAGACAAAGCCGTTCGGCGGTTTTTTTCCCGACCCCGGGCAAACGCGTCAGCCGAGCCAGATCGTCGTGGAGTATGGCCTGGGCCATGTCAACCGGGGTGATGCCGGAAAGGATGTTCATCGCCACCTTGGGGCCGATGCCGGAAACCGTGTCGAGCAGCTGGAACATCTCTTTCTCGGCGGAATCAAGAAAACCATAGAGGCTGAAGGCATCCTCGCGGACCACGGTCTGAATGTGCAGAAAAACAGGCTCGCCATCCGCCGGCAGCCTGTGCTGCCCGGCCTGGGGAAAGAAAACCTCGTAGCCCACCCCCCCCACCTCGACAATCAGGGAGTCGGCCAGTTTCTTGAACACTATTCCTCTCAGGCAGGCGATCATTCCGTTGTGTATTATGAAGGGGTTTTGGCAAGAAGAGAAGAAAAAAGCCCAGTATTACAACAAATTATTATAGTGATTGGCCCGGCAGATGGCCACGGCCAGAGCGTCGGCCGCATCCTGGCTGGGCGAGGCGGAAAGCTTGAGGAGGATGCGCACCATCTGCTGCACCTGCTCCTTGGGGGCCTGCCCGTAGCCGGCAACCGCCTGCTTCACCACCCGCGGGCTGAACTCGGCCACCGGCAGCTCTCCCTGCATGGCAGCCAGAATCAATACCCCCCGGGCATGGCCGAGCTTCAAGGCGGAGCGCGGATTGACCGCGGTGAAGATATCCTCCACCCCCACCAGCTGCGGGCGGTGCCGGGCGATCACCTCGCGGATCCCTTCGTAGATCTCCTTGAGCCGTTCCGGGAAGGGCGTTTTTTCCGAGGTCCGGATCACCCCGCAGGAAACAAAGGTGAGCGCGGCGCCCTGCTTGTCGATCACCCCGTAGCCCGTGGCCCGCGATCCGGGGTCGATCCCGAGGATCCGGACGGCCTCGCCGCCGGCCTTTCTCTTCGCGAGCACCATGCCTTTAGGAGATCTTCTCCATCAGGGCGTCTGGGATGTCGAAGTTGGCATGCACCTTCTGCACGTCGTCGTTATCTTCCAGGTTGTCGATGAGCTTCATCAGCTGGATGGCGGTCTTTTCGTCGGCCACCTCCACGGTGTTTTTCGGGATCATGGAGATGGAGGCCTCGATGAAGGTCACCCCGGCATTTTCCAGGACCTCCCGCACCGCATTGAAATCGTCCGGCGCGGTCAGCACCTGAAACACGCCGTCCTCCTCGACCACGTCTTCGGCCCCGGCATCCAGGGCGAGCTCCATGAGCTTGTCCTCGTCGATCACACCCTTTTCCACCAGCATGGAGCCCTTTTTATCGAACATGTAGGAGACACAGCCGCTCTCCCCCATGTTGCCGCCGGACTTGCTGAAAAAGAAGCGGACCTCGCCCACGGTGCGGTTCCGGTTGTCGGTCATGCACTCGACCAGCATGGCCACCCCGCCTGGCCCGTAGCCCTCGTAGGTGATCTCTTCGTAATTGACCCCGTCCATGCCGCCGGTACCCTTCTTGATGGCGCGCTCGATATTGTCCTTGGGCATGTTCACCGCTCGTGCCGCGGCAATGCCGGCGCGCAGACGGGGATTGGCCTCGGCGTCGCCTCCGCCCATACGGGCGGCCACGGAAATTTCCTTGGCGAGCTTGGTGAATATCTTGCCGCGTTTGGCATCCTGGGCGCCCTTGCGGTGCTTGGTGTTAGCCCATTTTGAATGTCCAGCCATGGAGTACTCCTTGCAAATTAAAAATTAAAAATTAAAAATGCAAAATCGAGGGGCCATTCTGCATTTTTCATTCTTCATTCCACATTTTCTTCAATCCCAGGCCCAGCACGAAGACCTCGCGGCTTTCGCTTCTGGAGCTCTTGGGCTTCACTATCTTCGTGGTCTTGAAGCGCCTGCGCACCTCGTCGACAAACTCCTTGAAATCCTCGCCCTCAAAGACCTTGCAGTAAAAGTTGCCGCTCTCCTTCAGCAGCTCCCCGGCCACTTCGAGAACCATCCGGGACAGGGCCAGAGACTGCTGCTGATCCGCCCATTTGTTGCCGGTGGTCCGCGGCGCCATGTCGCTGATGATTACGTCGTAGAGGGGACAAAGCTCGCGGATCTTCGTCCGTACCCCCTCCTCCATGACGTCGCCGTGCAGGAAGATGAATCTGGCGCTGTTGCCCTTGGTCCGGACCTGGCCGAAATTGAGGTCAACGCCGACCACCAGCCCCTGGGGGCCGATGACCTGGGCCGCATACATGGACCAGCTTCCGGGCTGGCAACCCAGATCAAGGATCTTGTCGCCCTTCTTGAGGAGGTGGTGCTTCTCCTGCGCCTCCTCGAGCTTGTAGACCGAACGGGCAGGGTAGCCTTCCTTCTTCGCCTTTTTGAAATAATAATCCTGAACTTCCTTCACAGGCCCGCCGTCGGTTGGGTGTCTGGGAATGCGGGCAGTCCGGCACAGGATCGACACCACCCAAAAAGGTTAATATCTAGCCAATTTATCAAAGTTTGACAAGAGGAAAGCAGGGAAAGAACAAGGAGCCAAGGGGGGGGATCCCCCTTTTTTCATGACCGCCTGCCATCGCGCGCCTGGGCCCAGACCGCCAGGGCCTTCCGATACACTTCGGCGCGGGGGAGGCTCAGGTCGCCGGCAATCCGCTGCACGGCATCCTTCATGGAGAGTCCCGACTCATTTCTGTACCAGAGAAGCAGCTCCTCAAGACTCCCGGCTTCCGGCACGACGGCCGACTGCGCCCCTTCGACAAGAACGACAAATTCGCCCTTGATCTCATCGTGCCGCTTAAGGTCAGCGAGAATGCTTTCCAGGTCGCCCCTGCCGATCTCTTCATGGATCTTGGTGAGCTCCCTGGCCACCACCGCGCTCCGCTTGCCCCAGGCCGCAAGACAATCGGCCAGGCTGGCCAGGATGCGGCGGGGCGACTCGTAAAAAACGAGGCTGCGCGGCTCGGCCGCCAGGGAGCGCAGCAGCTTGCGCCGCTCCGAACCCTTTGCCGGCAGAAAGCCGAGAAAAAGATGCCCAGGTTCGGCAAAACCGGAAACACTGAGGCAGGCCGTCAGGGCGGAAGGCCCGGGGACGGGCACCACGGGAACCCCTCCGGCATGAGCCTCCCGGACAAGGAAGGAGCCGGGATCGGAGATGCCGGGAGTGCCGGCATCGGAAACC
>DDXK01000016.1:17439-28275 GCA_002347185.1 Desulfobulbaceae bacterium UBA2262
GGTGTCCTCGGCGGCGATCAGGTCCGCCTCCTTGAGAACCCGAAGGGCCCGGATGGTGATGTCTTCCAGATTGCCGATGGGGGTGGCCACCACAAAGAGGGTGCCGGGCCTTCCCTCCCCCCTTTCGACGGCGCGGCGCGGATGCTTGCGGCTCTGCCTCATCCCCGCGCCGCCTGGCTCGGAAGAAGAAGCTGAAAAGAGGTGCAACCCGGACTGCTCTCACAGGAAATCGCGACACCGCAGCGACCGGCGAGATCGAGGGCCAGATAGAGACCCAGACCGAAATGTCCTTCCCGGGTCGAGAAGAAAGGCTCGTAGATTCTGGGAAGGACCGCCGGGTCGATGCCCGGACCATTGTCCTCGACGCGAACGACGATGCCGGCCTCGACCCGCAGGATCTCCACCGCCAACCGGGCTTCGTCCCGCTCCCGCAGAGCATCCAGGGCGTTCTGCAGGACAAAATGAACAATCTGGTGCAGCTCAAGATGATGGCTTGCAAGGGCGGGCGCGTCTTCCGCCAGCGTCACCTTCTTTTCCACCTTGTGCTTGAAGAAATTATCCGCGCAGAGGAACTCCAGCTCCGTCTCGACCACCGTGTTGACCGTATAGGGACTCACCCCGGAAAGCTGGCTGAAATCCGGAAGGATCAGGGTGCGATGCAGGAGATTCTGGCTCTGCACCACCTTCTCCTTCATCTGGGCAAGGGAAGAAGTCCGGCGGCCGATCAGCTCGTACAGCGCCGCCGCCTCGGAGCCTGGCTGGCTCTCCTGCATTCGGGCCAGCATCTCCAGGGCCTTTGCCACCATCAGCTCAAAAAGTTCGGTCTGCAGGGAAAAAACCTGAACCATGCCATTGAGGTTATGGATAATCCCCCGAAACATCCGCCCCACAGCCGCGTCCTGACTCTGGGCCAGATAAGCGGCCTCCCATTGCTCTGCCTGCATCGTCCCCTCCCTCTGCTGCGTCCAGCAAACCCGCGCACTTGCCCGACCGAAAACCGCCTGCGCCCGGATTCACCCAGCCTTGCCCCCCGGCGCTTACGCCTCCGCAGCTTTTGCGCGCATTTTTCCTTTCCCGCCAGGCCACAATATAACTTACCCGCTCTTTCCGGAACATTCCAGGGGATTGTCCGGAAAACGGCGGACTGGCACTCGCCGACGAATTGGGCTACCATGAAGAAGCTGCTCCTTCCCGGCAAAACACTCGCGACGGCAAAAACGACCATGCTTCCCCTCGATGTCCCCTTCCTGCCCGACCCGGCCTATGTGCAATTCCTCAATACGCAGAAGGCCGCCCTCCACTCGGTGCATTTCAGCCTTTTCCTTCCGGCCATTCCCGACGGGCGCCACCGCCCGCAGGCTGGCTCCGGATTCGCGGCACTGGCCGCGGCCCTGAAAAAACTTAAGGGACCGAAAAAGTATGCCCTCCTGAACAGCCGTTTCCACCATCCCCGCCTCTATGGCGACAGAACCCTGCTGGCGGAACTCGCGGAACGTCTGAACATGCTGCATGCAGAAGGCTGCCTCGACGGCATCGTTTTCGTCGATTTCTACCTGCTCCAGGCCCTCTCCGACCACGCCCCGGAGCTGGCCCGTGCGCTTGAAGCGGTGCCGGGCGTCAACTGCATGCTCGACTCCCTGGAACGGATCAGCGCCTGCTGCGAGGCCATCGGCCGCAGCAACTTCAGGCTGCCGGCTAAGCTCAACCTGGACCGCTCCCTCAACCGGCGCCCCGAAGCGCTCAGGAACCTCTCGCAAGAATGCCGCCGCCATTTTCCGGGGGTCAAGCTCACCCTGCTTGCCAACGAAGGCTGCCTCGCCCACTGCCCCTTCAAATTGAGCCACGACGCCCAGATCGCCTTTGCCAACCTTGGGCCTGCCGCCAACGGAACCTTTGCCGCCAACAGAGATCTGGGCTGCATCCGGGTGCTTTCGGAAAACCCGGAGCAATTTTTCAAATCGCCTTTTATCCGGCCCGAGGACCAAGGACAGTACGAGGGGGTGGCGGACGCCATCAAGCTCTGCGGCCGTACCCTGGGCCCGGCCTTTCTCATGCGGGCCGTAAAGGCCTATGCCGACGGCCGCTATGATGGCAACCTGCTCGATCTCCTCGACACCCTGGAATGGCTGGTCCCCACCCTCTACGTCGACAACGCCGCGCTGCCAGACGATTTTTACCGACAACTCACGAAATGCGACCGGCAATGCGCACGCTGCCGTTTCTGCAAAGAACTCCTGGCCGGGCACGGCAGGAGCCTCCCCCTCTCCCTGCCGGACTTCCGGAAAAAGTGAGTACACATGGAATCCATGCAACTTCTGATCAAGCCGCTTGTTTTCCTGGTTATTGTCCTGCTCTTCTATTTCTGCTGCATCCGCTCGATCCGCAAGATGCTGCGCCCGCAGCGGACAAAGAATTCGCCGCCGATTCTGCCTTCAGGCGAGGAAGAGGACCTGCGGCTGCCCAAGAAAAAGATGAGCGATCAGGAGCTGATCGCCCGCCTTTCTGCCAGCGACCCTGAGCGGGCCAAGGAATTGATCAAAAAGTGGATAAAGGAGAAGGAGGACGGTTAACCTTCCCCAAAGACCACCCGGCTCCAGGCCGCCCTGCCAATTCACGATTGACAGCGCCCTCCCTGTTTGTATAATATGAACATATGTTCAGATATTAAATGGAGCAGCACTATGCCCGCCCCCCTCGACCAGTGCCAATGCCGCATCATCCACGAAGAGAAGGTGCAACGCGCCCGACAATCTCTTCTCTCCGGGGAAGAGACAGACCGCCTTGCCTTGTTCTTCAAGGCCTTTGCCGACCCCACCCGGCTGAAGATGCTCTGGTCCCTGCTGCAAGAAGAGATGTGCGTCTGCGACCTGGCAGCCCTTTTGGGGGTGAGCGAATCGGCGGTGAGCCATCAGTTGCGGCTGCTCCGGCAGGCGGCCCTGGTGACCAACCGGCGGGAAGGGCCGGTTCTCTATTACCGGCTGGCCGACGACCATGTCCGGCAGCTTGTCGAGCTTGCCCTGGAACACATCGAGGAATAAGCCATGGAATTCATCGTCGCCATCTTCTCCGCTTCCTGGGAGCTGCTCCTTGAGGCGGCGATCTACATACTTTTCGGCATAGTCATCGGCGGCCTGCTCAAGGTTTTTCTCTCGCCCGCCTACGTTGCCCGCCATCTCGGCCAGGGCCGCTTCAGCTCGGTGGTCAAGGCGGCGCTCTTCGGCATCCCCCTGCCGCTCTGCTCCTGCGGGGTGTTGCCCGCGGCGGCCGCCTTGAAAAAACAGGGGGCCAACAACGGCGCCACCACCGCCTTTCTCATCTCCACCCCGGAATCGGGGGTGGACTCCATCTTCATCACCTATGCGCTGCTCGATCCGCTCATGACCGTGGCCCGACCGCTGGCCGCCTTTCTTTCCGCCGTGCTGGCAGGCTTCAGCGAAAACCTCATGAATCCGCCCCGGCCGCGATTGCCCATGGCCCAGCCCTCCGGCCCCGCCGGTGAAGGAACCGCACACTCCGCGGAGCCGGAACCCCTTCCTGGCCTGCGCCGCAAGATCGCCGCCGGCCTGCGCTATGCCTTTGGCGAACTCTGGGGAGATCTGGCCGGCTGGTTCTTTGTCGGCCTCCTCCTGGCCGGGCTCATCACCGTCCTGGTGCCGGACCAGCTCATCACCGGCTATCTCACCGGCGGGCTTTCCGCCATGCTCCTGATGCTGGCCTTCGGCATCCCCCTCTATATCTGCGCCACCGCCTCCACCCCCATTGCCGCAGCCTTTATTCTCAAGGGCGTCAGCCCGGGCGCGGCCCTGGTCTTTCTCCTGGTGGGGCCCGCCACCAACATCGCCTCGCTGACCATGCTGGTGGGCCTGCTCGGCAAACGGGCCACCGCCCTCTACCTGACCTGCATCTCCCTGACCGCCGTCTGCTGCGGGCTGCTACTGGACGCAATCTATGTTGGCCTGGGAATTTCCGCCCAGGCCATGATCGGGCAGGCGGCGGAACTGGTCCCCTATCCTCTGGAGCTGACCGGCGCCCTCCTGCTCGTGGCCCTCTCCCTCAAGCCGCTGGCAAAAGGTCTCAGAGCCCGCTTCACAAACAGAGACACAGCCGGGACAAGCTGCGGCTGTTCCGGCTCATGCGGGACAAAGACAAGGAGGAAGGAGGAGTAAGGGGAGGAGGAGGTCAGGAAAAGATGGGCAGCGAGTCTTCCCTGGGCCCGCCCTTGATGGGCAGGGTGACGACAAAAAGGGCCCCTTTGCCGCGGACGCTCTTGGCGGTGATGCTGCCGCCGTGCCGCTTGATGATGCCGTAGCTGACGGAAAGCCCCAGGCCGGTACCCTCCACCGCCGGCTTGGTGGAATAGAAGGGCTCGAAGATATAGTCCATATCCTTGGCCTTGATCCCCTTGCCGCTGTCCTGAATGCTGATCCGCACCTGTTCGCCGGCCACTTCGGTGGCGATGCGGATCTTCCCGCCCGTAGACGGAATCGCCTCCTCGGCATTGGCAAGCAGGTTGAGGAGCACCTGCTTGAGCTGATCCGCCACCGCCTGCACCATGGGCAGCTCTTCGGCAAAAGCCCGCTCCACCTCGATCTGCCGGTCCCTGAGCTTCTTGTTCATGAAGAGCAGCAGATCGTCGATGATCCGGTGCAGGTCCACCGGCGCGAACTTGCCAGTGGTGGGCCGGTTGAAGTCCTGCAGGCTGCTGATCAGATCCTTGATCCGGCCGCACTCGGCAATGGCCAGATCGAGCATCTCCGTATCGGTCTTGCCCAGGGTGATCTCCTTGCGCAGGCTCTTCAGGAAATTCCGGATGCCGATGATCGGGTTGCCAAACTCGTGGGCGATGGAGGCGGCGAGCTTACCGACGGCGCTCAATTTTTCCGCGTGCAGCAGCTGCTCGTGGGTATGACGCAGCTGATTGGTGCGCTCTTCCACCCGCGCCTCGAGCTCATCGTTCATCTGCCGGATCTCCGCCTCCATGTCTTTGCGGTCCGTCACGTCCTGCAGGGTTTCGATGGCGCCGATGATCTCTCCGGCCCGGTTCTTGATGGGCGCGGCCGTAAAAAAAAGCCACTTGCTGGCGGCGCCGAAATCAAAAAAATCCTCCGCCTCGTAGGCTCCGGCAAGCAGGGAGGAAGGACGGTACTTGCCCGAATAGAACTTGGCGATCTGGGGCTCCCTGGCGGCCTGCACCACCAGGTCGGCCAGAGTGGGCCGCCTGTAGAGATAAAAGGCCTTCCACTGGTTCTGGGTGCCGACCATTTCCGCGGCCGGGTAGCCGGTCAGCCGGGCGCAGGCCTTGTTCCAGTGGGTGATGGTGTGGTTCTCGTCGATGACAAAGGTGGCAATGGAGCTGCCCTGCAGAATCTGCGCCAGCCGCTCCCTGCTTTCCAGGAGATCCTCCTCGGCCTGCTGCCGCTCGACGATCTCCTGGGCGAGGATGGCGTTGTACTCCTGATAGCTGCTGGTGCGGGAGGCAATCTGCTTCTCAAGGAGGGCATAGCCCTCGCGCAGGGCATCCTCCCGTTTCCGCTCCTCGCTCACCTCGCGGATCAGTTCGGAAAAGCCGCAGAGCCTCTCCTTTTCGTAGACCGGGCTGAAAGAACGTTCAAAATAACAGGTGCCCTTGCGCGGACAGTTGCGGCTGAACTCGACTGTGAAGCTTTTCCCGGACAGGGCGCGCTGGTAGAGGTCGTTGGCCCAGGAACGCTGGCCGTTGGGGAGTACATACTGGTGGCGCATGCCGGGCGCCACCGTCAGGTTGAATACCTCCTTCATGAAGCTGGCATAGGCCCTGTTCAGATAGACAAAGCGCGCTTCGCCATCGACCAGGGCTATGCCTTCCTCGCGGCTGTCCAGAAGCAGTTCGAGGGACTGGGCATTGTGCGGGGTCAACTTTGCCGTCATGAAATCCTTTTCGCCGGGAGCTGGCCTTTGGCCGGCGGGGAGAGGCATCAGGCGGCCTGGCCGGACCAGCGCACCCCGGGGCCCGTCATGCCATCCACCCCGAGCCCGGGCAGAATGGCAAGCTCTGCCTCGCTCCGCACCCCTTCGGCGATGGTGGTCAGGCCGATGGAATGGGCGATGATGCAGAGGCCACGAAGAAAAGCCTGGCTGCCAGGGTTGGCATGCACATCACGGCTGATGGCGGCGTCGATTTTGATGTAATCAAGGCCCAGGTCGTGCAGCTCGCCGATGCGGGAGAACTGGTGCCCCACGTGTTCGAGGCCGATCCTGACGCCCAGGGGCTTCAGGGCCAGACAGAGTGCCCGGAATTCGGCGAGATGACGGAAGGCCCCGGATTCCGGCACCTCGAGCCAGAGGCGGGCCGCCAGCTCCGGGGCCTGCTGCAGCTGGGTGAGCAGCTCGGCGCGGAATGCGGCATCGCAGAGCGCCTCGGCCGAAATATTGATCCCCAGGGAGACTTGCCGTTTCCCAAGCTCCGCCAAGGCCGCGCTGACCACCGCCCCGTCAAGGCGCGGCATCAGCCCCAGCCGGGCGGCCCACTGCATGACCACTCCGGCGGAAAGCCATTCCCCACCGATCAAGAGCCGCACCGGCGTTTCGAAATGGAGCAGCTTGCCCTGCCCGTCCACCACCGGGAATTCCACCAGCTTCAGTGCATTGGCCGCCAGGGCCTCGGTGAGGGCAAGCCGCCAGGAGGCCAGGTCGTTGCAGGCCTGAACCGTCGCATACCTGTTGACCACCTGCACCGAGGAGGCCTCGTTGCGCTCCGCCGCCACCAGGGCGGTATCCACCCGGGAAAGAACCTGGGAGAGGGGCTCGCCGGGGTCCAGAGCGGTGGCCCCCACCGGCAGCAGGCGCTCGCCGGCCAGGTTGGCGTCGTCAATGGCCAGATGCAGGGAGGCGGCAACCTGTTCGGCCAGCTCCTCGCAGGTTGCTGTGGCGCAGGGGGCGACCAGGGCGAACTCCGGGCCATTGAGCCGACCGACCAGCCAGTCGCCCTGGCCGGCGACCAGGGCGGAAAGCCTTTCTCCGATGCGGCGCAGAAGCTGATCCGCGGTCTGCCTCCCCAGCTCCTGGTTAATCTCCATGAGCCGCGAAAAACGGGCAACTACCAGCACCCCGGCGCCGCTTGCATCGTCGCGGCCCAGCAGGGCCTCGATACGTTTGAGAAAAGGTTCGCGCTGAAGCAGGCCGGTGAGCGGATCGTATTCGATTTGCCGGCGCAGCGCTTCCAGGCGGGCGGCCTCCTCTTCCAGCATGCCCTTGATCCGCCCGGAAAGCGAATTCATGGCGCTGACCACCCGGCGCAGCTCCAGGGCCCTCGGCAAGGGAATAGTGATGAACCGTCTGGCCCCGAGGGCCTGGGCCTGGTCAACCACATCGTAGAGGGGGTGGAGTATCGATTTCAGGGCCAGGGTGCCAAGCAGGCCGGTCACCGCGGCGCCGGCGGCAAACCAGAGGAGCAGCCTGAGGGTTCCCCGCCAGAGGGCCTCGTAGGCAAACTTGCCGTGACTCTGCAGGGTCAGGGTGCCCACCTGCCGCCAACCGGTCTGCACCTGGGCGCTTCCGGGCGGGGCCTCCAGGGGAATCAGCCGCTGAAACCAGACCGGGGCGCCCACCGGGATGGCCGGGTTGCGCCGTTCAAGAAGAAGCTTGCCGTTGGGGTCGTCCAGGCGGATGAACTGATAATGGCCGCTGTCGAACTGGGCGCTGAGCAGCAGCTCCAGCGAGACGGGATCCTCGGCCACCTGGGTCATGGAAATGGCCAGGGAGGTGGCATTATCGAGATTTTTCAGATAGAGCTGCTGGGAGAGGTACTTCTGGGCGGAAAGGGTGCTGACCACAAAGCTGCCGCCAAAGGCAAGGGCCATGATGACGGCGATGGCGATCCAGAGCTGCTTGCTCAGGGACATTGTCGAAACTCCTCAGGGTGCGATTTCCTCGCCGGCGCCAGCACGGCCTTCCCGCTCAGGGCGGCAAGGCGATGGGGCAGGGCCGGAACCAATAGAGAGTGTATAATACCGTCGGCGAAAATACAATCTGATTGCCATTGCCAGCGGTCACCTTTCCCGGAAACCGAAAAAGAAGGGGCGCCATGTCGCCACAACGCCCCCGGGAATACTCTCGGCTCAGAGCTTTTCGGCATCCTCGTCAAGCAGCTTGAGGCTGTGCAGGGAGGAGCGCAGGGAACGGCGGACAAAGAGCTTGCCCTGGGCCGCCGGAGGAAGATCGGTGAAGCGGATCACCTCGCGCTCGATGAGCAGTTGGATAAGATCCTCCAGTACCCGGGCCAGCCCCAGATCGGAACTGGCCAGCTCACGCTGCCCGCCGGCAAGCGTGGCGGCAAAGGCGGCAAGCTCCGGGTCGCCGGAAGACAGGGGTTCCCAGCCCTCTTCCCGCTGCCCTTCCTGGCTGGCCGCCACGATATGACCATGCTGGTCGCGTTTGACATGGATCATGCCTGCACCTCGAACCGGTTGGCGGCTCACTGCCCGTTCATGGTTTGCGGCGCGAAGCGGCTTTGGGCAAGAGATCATTCATCCCGCCGTCAACCCCGTTTACGCACCGGAACTCAGCCCACAGCCTAGCCCCGATGCAAGGCTGCGGTCAAGCAAAATGGCTGCCGCCCGCAGAAACAGCGCCCCTGCTTTCGCCAGGAGAGCAGGGGCGCTGTCAGTTTCAGCTGGCAACCTCATCAGGAGGAGGAAGTATCGTCGACCTTGATGAGCGAGGAGACCGGATCCGCAGTGTTGAGTTCGATGGCCAGATCCCCGGGGGCGACATTTTCGATCTGGATCGCCTGTTCTGCTCCGCCGCTCGCGGGCTCGGCAGAAACCACCGTATCCGAAAGGGTCTCCGGGGCAGAGGGCAGAATCTCGGTCAGATCGTCGCCCCCGAGCAGGACATCCGTTACCACCACCGCATCGCCGGGGGCAAGGTCGGTGATCACGTCGTGGTCCGCCACCTCGTCGCTTTCGGCCAGCTGGAACTCGAAGACATCGGCGCCAGGGCCACCGGTCAGGATGTCGTCGCCTTCGCCGCCATCTAGAATGTCATTGCCAGCGCCGCCGTTGAGGATATTGTCACCGGCATCGCCGACCAGGACATCGTTGCTTGTGAAGGCCAGTCCCTCGTCCAGGGCATCCTGCAATACTCCGCCGAACTCTGCCAGCTCGGATTCCGAAACAGGCACGGCAACAGGCCCGGAGCCCTCCGGCCCGTTGTAGGCGACATTCTGCCCATCCCACACCCAGTCCGTGAGCGGAACCTCGTTCCCATCGGCATCGATGTAGTAGGCGCTTTGCACGGTACCGGCCAATGCATAATCCACAGCCACCGTTTCCACACCCACGGCGCTCTCCGCGCTCACCGCGTCCAGACGGCCGTCGCCGTTGGCGTCCACAGTAACATGGAACACGGTTTCCACCGGGTCGCCGCTGCCATCGGTGCCGGCCAGCTTGTAGACAAAGGTGATGTCATAGGCCAAGGTGGTGGTCGTCGTGGTGTTGTAGGTGGTTTCCGTTGCGATGACCTTGTCGTAATCAGCGGTCTGGGTATAGACCACGGTCACGCCATCGGCGGGATCGATGCGGTAATCGTCGACCGGCCCGTTGGCTTGCACATAGGTAGTGCCGGCGGTGAATTCTATAGCTCCCAGATCCTGCAAGGTTGTCAGATCCGTTTCGGCGTCAGGGACCACCCCAATGGTGACGTCAGTATCTTTATTCGCATTGCCGGACGCGTTGCCGCTTCCGGTTGTCGAGCCGTCCGCAGCATCGTTGTCGGCATCCCAGATCGCTGTCTCAGCTGTTCCCAGGCTGTCAAGGGTGGCCTGGAAGCCGACGACCTTGAAATCCTGAGCGCTGCTCGCAAAACTGAAGGTCAACGCTTGGCCTTGGCCGATAAAGTTATCATCAACACCGATACCCTGGCCAGACCAGTTCACCACAGCATTGCCATCGGTATCCGTGGCCTTCAGGGTCAAAGTCAGGGTATCACCGGTGGCGGCATCCGATTTTTCAATGATGTAAACACTCTTGTCCACATTGCCGGAAGCATCGGTCCCGAAACTCCCCGAAGCATCTCCGGTGAAGGTCTGCGACACGGAGGTGGTAATGGTATACCCATCCGTGATGGATTCCGAGGCGGTTTCCGTGTGGGTGCCGGAAGTGACCGTCTCGACCACATACGGATCGACCGTGCCGAGCATCTGTACGGAATAGGAGGAGGTCGCCGGATCCAAGGCAAGGGTGAAGACAACATTGTCGCTTGGAACGCCGCTTGCATCCAGGGTCACGGCCTTCAGCCCGCCTTCACCATCTTCAAGGTAAACCAGCTGCTGTCCGCCTGAAGTCGCGAGCAGCGTGTCGCCGTTTGCCGCGACAGCCGTCACGTACCGAAGCGCAGAGTCACTTCCGACCAGATCGCCCACCGGGAGATCGGAAATCTGCGCAGTCCCCCAGCCATCATCACCAATGGCAATGCCAAGGCTCGCCGTGGCCAGCACCGCTTCCTCGCCGCCATTGGCGATGACGATATTCTGGGCACCCGTGGAGTTGGGGACCGTATCGGCATAGCCATCCGTGTCGCTGTCCGTTGCCGTGTTCCCGGCTCCGTCCGTCGCCGTCGCCGTCGCCGTGTAGCTCACTTCCTCAACAAAGCTCAACCCGCTCGTGTCTACACTCCAGCTCCCGTCCGCGTTCAAGGTCGCCGTCGCCGTCTGGCTGCTCCCGTCATCGCCGACTATCGAAACCGATACGCCCGTCGCGTTCGCCGATGCTCCGCTCAACGTCGCGCTCCCGTCACTTGCAAAATCAAGAGCAACACTTACCGTCGGCAGCAGATCATAGCCATCCGTGTCGCTGTCCG
>DDXK01000038.1 GCA_002347185.1 Desulfobulbaceae bacterium UBA2262
CAACGACACCCTGGGCGCCCTGGTCACCAACCTCACCGAGGCGGACTTGCTGATCTGCCTCACCGACGTGGCCGGCCTGTATTCCGCCAACCCCAGCGAGGATCCGGAGGCGAAGCTGCTCTCCACGGTGGCGCGCATCGACGCCACCGTGCAGGCCATGGTCGGGGGGATCACCAGCAAGGTGGGCACCGGCGGCATGGGCACCAAGATCAAGGCCGCCAAGATGGTGGCGGCCCGGGGTGGCTGCTGCGTCATCGGTCCGGGCCGGGAGCCGGAGATTCTGACCCGGCTTTTCGCCGGGGAAGCGGTGGGCACCTTCTTCCTGCCCCAGGCCGAGAAACTGGCCAGCCGCAAACACTGGATCGCCTATACCCTCCGGCCCCAGGGCTATCTGCGCCTCGATGCCGGGGCCTGCCGGGCCCTGGCCGAGGGAGGCAAGAGCCTGCTCCCCTCGGGCATCGTCGAGGTGCAAGGCAAATTCGGCATCGGCGCGCCGGTGCATTGTCTCAATCCGGCCGGGGAGGCCATCGCTGCCGGGCTGGTGAACTACTCGGCCGCCGACCTCGACCGGATCAAGGGGGTGAAGAGCTGCCACATCGAGCAGGTGCTTGGCCGGGCCAAGGACTTTGACGAGGTGATTCACCGCGACAACCTGGTGCTGCTCTGAACCGGCGACGATAATAAAGCAAAGGCGCAAAGACGGAAGGGCACATGCCCGCATGCTGGCCGCTCGTTGGCGGAACTCTTTGCCGCGCTGCCGTCTTGCCCGCGACCAAGCAATCAGAAACCAAGAGAGTACACGCTATGTCCATCCAGGAAAATATTCTGCAGATGGCGGTTGCCGCGAAAAAGGCGGCCCGCATCGTGGCCACCCTTTCCACCACTGCCAAAAACCGGGTCCTGCTCGGCATGGCCGAGGCCCTGCTTGCCAAGAAGGCCTATATCCAGGCGGAAAACGCCAAGGATCTGGCCGCCGGCCGGGAAAAAGGGCTTTCCGCGGCCATGCTCGATCGTCTGGCCCTTTCCGACAAGGTGCTCGACAGCATGGTCGCCGGGCTCAGGGAGGTTGCCGCCCTGCCCGATCCGGTGGGCGAGATCAGCGAGATGGTCAAACGGCCCAGCGGGATCACCGTCGGGCGGATGCGCATTCCCCTAGGGGTCATCGGCATGATCTACGAGTCGCGCCCCAACGTCACCGTGGATGCGGCGGCCCTCTGCCTCAAGGCGGGCAATGCCATTCTCCTGCGGGGCGGCTCCGAGGCGATTCACTCCAATCTCGCCCTGGCCAAGGTCCTGCAGGAGGCCCTGGCCGCGGAGCGCATCGAGGCGGCGGCCATCCAGGTCGTGCCGGTCACCGACCGCGAGGCGGTCACCGCGCTGCTCGCCCTGGATGAACAGATTGATCTGATCATCCCCCGGGGCGGCGAGGGGCTGATCCGCTTCGTCGCCGAAAATTCGCGGATCCCGGTGCTCAAGCACTACAAGGGCGTCTGTCACGCCTTTATCGACCAGAGCGCCGATCTGGAGATGGCGGTGCGGATCGTCATGAACGCCAAGACGCAGCGGCCCGGGGTCTGCAACGCCCTGGAGGGGCTGCTGGTGCATGCGGGGATTGCCGCCGATTTTCTGCCGCGGCTCTGGGCCGAACTCAAAAAGGCCGGGGTGGAGGTGCGGGGCTGCCCGCGGACCAAGGGCATCCTCCCGGAGGTGACTCCGGTCATGCCCGGCGATTTCGGCAGGGAATTCCTCGATCTCATCCTGGCGGTGAAGGTGGTGGACGACCTGGACGGGGCCATGGATCATATCGCCGAGTTCGGCTCGCAGCATACCGAGGCGATCATTACCAACGATTATGCCAACTCCCAGCGCTTCCTGCGCGAGGTGGACGCCTCGGCGGTGATGGTGAACGCCTCCACC
This sequence comes from Desulfobulbaceae bacterium UBA2262, assembly GCA_002347185.1. Lineage (GTDB taxonomy): Bacteria > Desulfobacterota > Desulfobulbia > Desulfobulbales > Desulfurivibrionaceae > UBA2262. Next base: position 1,918 of record DDXK01000038.1, read on the forward strand.
CGCTTCANNCTACGGGCCCATGGGCCTCAAGGAACTCACCACCCAAAAGTTCATCGTCTACGGTGCGGGCGAGGTACGGAGCTAGGCGGGGCATGGATCTCCCGGCACGGCTCGGCAGGCGGCTCGGCATCCTGGGCGGCACCTTCGATCCCGTGCACAACGGGCACCTGGCCCTGGCCCAGGCGGTGCGGGAGGCGCTGGCTCTCGATGCCCTTCTCTTCGTGCCAGCATTTCTTCCCCCGCACAAGCTGGGCTACCCGATCACCCCTTTTGGCGACCGCCTGGCCATGCTGGCCCTGGCCCTCGAAGGACGTCCGGATTTTCACCTCTGCGACCTGGAGGGAAAGCGGCAGGGCCCCTCCTACAGCATCGACACCCTGCGCGCCCTGCGCAGAACAGTGCCGCCGGTAACCGCGCTCTATTTTCTCATCGGCATGGACGCCTTTGCCGAAATCGCCTCCTGGAAGCAATACCAGCACCTGCTCGACCAGGCCCATTTCGTGGTGGTGGGCCGGCCCGATCTCTGTCCCCTTTCCTGTCGCCAGAGCGTGGCGGCCAACTTCCCTGCCTACGGGGAGGATCCCTCCAGCGGGGTGTTTCGCGGTCCGCAGGCAGGCACCATCATCCCGCTGGCGGTTCCGCCCCAGGCGGTATCTTCCACCGGAGTCAGGGCGCGGGTCGCGGCCGGAGAGCCGATCGACGATCTGGTGCCGGAGAGGGTGGCGAAGTATATCTCAGGCCACGGCCTCTACGCGCGTTGAACCGCCTGTCGCCTTCCGTCGCGACGGGTTTCAATCCTTTTTTTCCTCTTCCCCTTCGGGCCTGGCGCTGGTCAGGGTGGCGAGGTAGCGGGCCCCTTTTTCGCTCTGGTCGGCAATGCGGCGGATGTCGCTCATCAGGTCGATCTGGAGCACCATCTGGGCAACCGGCAGCACTCCCTTGGTGCCGGCCTTGAGCAGGCTCGCCTTGAGATGCCGGTAGAGTTCCTCGGTTTCGGCAAAGAGGGCGGCGCATTCCTCCTCCCGGTATTCCTCCCTTTCCACATCAGCCAGATTCAGCAGCCTGACTACCTTCTGCTTGTAGAGGCTCACCTCGGCGGCGAGCTCGGCATTGTCCATCCTGTGCCCCTGCTGCTGCAGCTGCGCCACCCGCAGGGAGACGTCGGCGATTTCCCGGAAATAGCTGGTCACCCGCAGGCCGTTGGGCAGGACATGGTCCAGGGCCTCCGGCAGGGTGCCGCGCCGGACCAGATTGATGAAGTTGCCCACCTCCATCTCCAGCCTGAGGAGGATCTGCCGATCCGTCGCGAGCTGGGGGCTGCCTCCTGCCTCGCTGCTCATGGCGCCCTTGGCCATGCGGCGGGCGATGCCGCCCATCCGTTCCAGTTCCTTGGCCAGGGCATGAAAGGCCAGGGAAGGGGTCGCGGCGATGTTTTTGTCGAGATAGAGGGGGCGCGCCTCATCCTCCTCGTGCGAACGGAACATCTTCTGCAACCTTCGCACCATCGCCCTGGTGAATGGCCACATCAGACAGACGCCCAGGATGTTGAACACCGTGTGGAAGAGGGCGAGGATGGCCGTGGCGCTCGTTTTTTGATGGAGGGCCTGGGGCAGGAGCAGAAGTCCCCGCAGGATCAGGGGCAGAATGAGGAGGGCGACCAGGCCGGTGGCCAGGTTGAAGAGCACATGTCCGGCGGCGACGCGCTTGGCGTTGGGAGTGGCCCCGATCGCCGAAAGGGCGGCAGTGGAGGTGGAGCCTATATTGGCGCCGATCACCACCGAGGCGGCGCTGGCGATGGGGATCAGGCCGCCGGCCGTGGCGGTGAGGGCAATGGCCAGGGAGGCGCTGGAAGACTGCATGGCCACGGTGAGGGCGAAGCCGACGGCCAGAAAAAACAGCCGGCCGAGGAGGCTGTCGCCTCCCAGGCTGGTAAAATCGATGCCGCTGCCCAGCCCCGCGAAGGTGCTCCTCATGAGATCGATGCCGACAAAGAAGATGCCGAAGCCGGCCAGCGCTTCCCCGATGGCGCCCTGGCGGCTGTGGCTCCGGCCCAGGCGGAGGAGCATGCCCAGCCCCACCAGGGGCAGGGCGAAAAGGTTGATCTCGAAATCAAAGCCCACCAGGGTGACGAGCCAGCCGGTCATGGTGGTGCCGATGTTGCTGCCGTAGATGACGGTGATGGCCTGGCGGAGATCCATGAGGCCAGCGTTGACAAAGCCGATGGTGGCGACGGTCACCGCCCCGGAGGACTGCACCAGCGAGGTGATGAAGGCGCCGGAAAGGATGCCCCGGAACGGGGTGCGGGTGGAGCGCTCCAGGATGTTGCGCAGGGTCTGGCCGGCCGCGATCTTCAGGCCGTCGGTCATCAACTGCATGCCCAGGAGAAAGAGGCCGATGCCGCCGATGAGGTTGCCAAGCGTGGCGATATGCATGCGTCGTGCTCCTTCGCGGAAAGTGCATGCATATCATGCCATTTCCTGCTGCCCGGCGGCCAGGGAATTTTTTCGGAGCGAGGGTGACCGCGGAGGCGCGGCGCGGGTCGGGAGGGGCCGGAAAGGGGATCAGCGCATTTCGTCGCTGTCCACGTAGGCGTAGGCGCTGTGCTTGTGGATGGACTCGAAGCTCTCCACCCCCACGGAAAACCAGGTGATGGCGGGATGGGCCAGGGCCTGCTCCGCGACCTTGCGCACCACGTCCTCGACGAACATCGGATTGTTGTAGGCCTTTTCGGTCACGTATTTTTCGTCCGGCCGCTTGAGGAGGGCGTAAACCTCGCAGGAGGCGCCGGCCTCGGCCATGGCGATGAGATCCTCCATCCAGATGAAGCCTGAATACTTGACGTTGAGATTGACCTCGCCCCGCTGGTTGTGGGCGCCGCAGGCGCTGATCTCCTTGGAGCAGGGGCAGAGGGTGGTCACCGGCACCCAGACCGAGAGGATGAAATCCTCATCCCGGCCAAGGCCGCCGGTGAAGCGGCAGGTGTATTCCATCAGGCTGGCGGTGCCGGTGGCAGGCGCCGTTTTTTCGAGGAAGTAGGGGAAGGTCATCTCCACATGGGCCGCTTCCGCCCGCAGCTCTTCCTTGATTTCGGCCAGCAGGGTTTTGAAAATCCGGTTGCTCATCTCGTCCTGGTACTTGTTCAGCACCGTGATGAAGGTCGAGAGACACGATTCGCGGTACTGGCGCGGCAGGCTGACCTGCAGGCTGACGCTGGCCACGGTCTGCTGCATGCCCCCCGATTTTTCGCGTACCGTCACCGGATAATTGATATCTTTGATGCCAACGGTATTGAGCTTCATGGTGGAAAGGTATATACACCATTTGTTATGGATGCGCAAAGCGTTAAACTTCCGGCAAAAGGCGAGTTGCCGCGGTGCAGCGGCAAGGGGCGGGGAGATGAATGAAGAGGGCAGGGTGCGGCTCGATAAATGGCTCTGGGCGGCCCGTTTTTTCAAGACCCGCTCCCAGGCTTCCCAGGCGGTGAGCGGCGGCAATGTGCATGTCAACGGCGAACGGGTCAAGCCGGCCCGCTTCGCCGCGGTGGGCGATCTGGTGCGCATCCGGAAGGAGCACGATGAATACCTGGTGGAGATCCGCGTCGTTTCCGGGCAGCGGCGGGGGGCGCCGGAGGCGCAGCTGCTCTATGAGGAAACTGCCGAGAGCAGGGAGCAGCGGGAGCTGGCCCGCGAAACCCGCCGTCTTCTGCGGGGGGAGGGTGTTGCCCCTCCGGGGCGGCCAAGCAAGCGCGACCGGCGGCTGATCAAGCGTTTTACCAGAAAAGATGAGTGAGTGTTCTTGCAATCGCCACGGAGTTCAGGGTAGAGTTCTCTTGCCCCGGCAGGGGGAGTGGCAAACCAGGATGGAATTCCGTATCAAGGATTGATGACGTCGCAAAAAGAGGCGACGCCATCTGTTTTTTCTTTGTATCTCTTTGATTTTGTGTCACACACCTTTGTGGTTTTGATGAATTTGCAAGTCCAGCAAGGATTGCAATAAGGGAGGAAGCAGACGATGAAGAAGATGGAAAGAGCGTTGATCAGCCTCACCGACAAATCCGGCATCGAGGGATTCGCCAGGGAGCTTGAGAGCCTCGGTATCGAGATCCTCTCCACCGGCGGCACCGCCNNGAGATGCTCGACGGCCGGGTCAAGACCCTGCATCCCAAGGTGCACGGCGGCATCCTCGCCCAGAAGCAGAACCCCGACCACCTCCGGCAGATGGCCGAACACGGCCTGCAGCCCATCGACCTGGTGGCGGTCAACCTCTATGCCTTTGAAAAGACCGTGGCCAACCCCGACTGCTCGCTGGGCGACGCCATCGAGAACATCGACATCGGCGGCCCGACCATGCTACGCTCCTCGGCCAAGAATTTTCAGGATGTCACCGTCATAGTCGATCCCGCCGATTACCCGCAGGTGCTCGCCGAGATCAAGGCCACCGGCAATACCACCCTGAAAACCCGTTTTCGTCTGGCCGTGAAGGTCTTCGATCTGACCGGCAAATACGACACCGCCATCGTCAACTGGCTGAAGAGCGTGGATGTCGATGCCAACCCCTATTTCAAGTAGGTGGCCGCGATGAAGATGGCGGTATTGCTTTCCGGCTCGGGCAGGACCCTGGACAATTTCCATGAGCGCATCGCCGACGGCACCATGCCCGGCAGCATCGCGGTGGTGGTTGCCAACGTCCCCGACGCCCTGGGGCTCACCAAGGCCAGGAACTACGGCTATCCGGCCTTCCATGCCGCGGACAACGCCGCCATCAATGCCATCCTCGCCGAGTACGGGGTCGAGCTGGTGCTGCTGGCCGGCTATCTCAAGCTCTACCAGCCGCCGGCTCACCTGACCCGGGCGGTGCTCAACATCCATCCTTCCCTGATCCCCTCCTTCTGCGGCGCCGGCATGTACGGCATGCGGGTACACCGGGCGGTCAAGGCCCGTGGCGTGAAGGTGAGCGGCTGCACCGTGCATTTCGCCAACGAGGTCTATGACGAGGGCCCCATTGTTGTACAGAAGTGCGTGGCCATCGACGACGCCGATACGCCGGAGGATATCGCCCACAAGGTCTTTGCCGCCGAGTGCGAGGCCTACCCGGAGGCGGTGGCCAGGGTGGCGGCCAGGGGAATCGATTCTTTCTGGCCGTAGCCAGGGGAACTTCCCGCTCCTGCTCGATTGGTTTTTTATTCTCTATTTCGTTTTCGGAGGGAACTGTGATGAAGAAGCGGATCATGTCGGCCGAGGATATCGATCGCTCCCTGCAGCGGATCGCCCTGCAGATCGTGGAAAACAACCATGGGGTCGCCAAGCTGGCCATCATCGGCATCCACACCGGTGGCGTCTTTCTGGCCGACCGGATCCAGAAGCTGATCCAGGATCGGGAAAAGAGCGAGCTGCCCACCGGCACCCTGGATATCACCCTCTATCGTGACGACTGGAGCCTGGCGACCCAGAATCCGGTGGTCAAGAAAACCGACATCAAGTTTCCGGTGGAGGACAAGGTGGTGGTGCTGGTGGATGACGTCATCTTCACCGGCCGCACCATCCGCGCCGCCATGGACGCCCTGATGGATATCGGCCGGCCCCGCTGCATCCAGCTTGCCGTCCTCGTCGATCGCGGCGAGCGCGAGCTGCCCATCCAGCCGGATTATGTGGGGATGGACATCCATGTGAAGGCCAACGAGCATATCAATGTCCTCCTCGCCGAGAACAGCGGCATCGACGAAATAGTTCTCACCGGCCGCGATTAGGGTTTTCCCTCCGCTCCCTCGCCATGCTAAGATAAGGTCGCAGGGAGTGTGGGGGCAGCGATCCGAACTGGTGATTCCGTATCGTTGGTGGGGCAATGGAACAGGAAAGGCAGGCAGGCCAGGATCTGGCCCAGATCAGGAAGCGGATCAGGGAGAAGCGGGAGAGCTACGCGAGCTACAATTTCACCCCGGCCCAGAACGATCTCCTGCGCGCCTTCTTCGACCTCGCCCAGGAGTTTGACTCCAACGAGGATTTCTACCAGGTCTGCGTGGCCGCCCTCTCCGAGTTTCTCGGTTTGGAGAGCAGGCTCTATCTGCTCAACCGGGAGGGCGAGGAGTTGCTCCTTTACTGCGACAGCAGGCGGGGGCTCCTGCCGCTGCCGGAGAAGGCGCCTGCCTATATCCACCTGGGCTGCAAGGCCTACGATTCCGACCACTCCCTCCTGATCCCCATCCACCGGAAACCCAGCGAGCTGCAGGAGGGGCGGAAAAAAACCCTCAGCATGCTGGTGATGGGTGTGCTGGAGGTCTACCCCATGGAGAAGATCTCCAAGGCGGACCGTTTCTTCCTCCGCAAGTACAGCAACCGTATCGGCTATAATCTTCACAATCGTCTGATTTCACACGAGAATATCCGCCACCTCAACTTCATCAACAACCTGGTGATGGACATCGAGCACAACGTCATCACCCCGAACATGTATTTCAAGCATCTTTTCAACCAGCTCAAGGCGCGTATCAGCGATATCGACGAACTGGAGGCGCTGATCACCGGCCTGAAGAAGAGCCAGGGCGTTCCCAAGGCCAATTGCGAGCTGGTGATCAGCAAGGTGAGTACCCTGCATCAGCGGCTGCTCGAGAACCACCGCGAGCTCCTCGAACACCATGCCAATTACAGCCTCTTTCTGGAAAGCCTCTTTCGCCGTGATCATTTCGCCAAGGGACGCTTCGTGCTCAGGCCCCGTAAATGCGCCATCGACCAGGAGATTGTCGCCCCGCAGCTGGACCATTTCCTGAATCGGTTCAAATCCAGGGGCATCGTGGTGGAAAGGCCCGGCGACATGGAGGGGGAGGAGCTTTTTCTGCGGGTCGATGTCGGACTGCTCACCCAGGTCTATGCCAACCTTTTTTCCAACGCCGTCAAGTACACCGCTGAAATCACCAGCCGGCGCGGCGAGCGGCGCAAGGCGGTGGCCTATGGCCGCGAGATCATTCCCGACTGCTTCGGGCCGGGGCGGGACGGTGTCAAATTCAACGTTTTCACCACCGGCGAGCATCTTTCCGCCGCCGAGGCGAAAACCGTTTTTGCCGACGGGGTGCGCGGCGAGCGGAGCAAGAACCAGCCCGGCACCGGACATGGCCTGGCCTTTGTCAAGCAGGTGGTGGAGATCCACGGTGGCGTGGTCGGCTACGAGGCCACCGAGGAGGGCAACAACTTCTATTTCGTACTGCCGGTGCCCAGAAGCGAGGAAGAGGCTCCAGAGCCGCCCCTCTTGGGTGCTGACCGCTGATGTTCCCCCTCAAGGACGACATCCCCTCCCAGCGTTTTCCGGTTGTCAATCTCTGGCTGATTCTGGTCAATGTGCTCGCCTTTTTCTATCAGCTCAGCCTTGGCCCGGCCCTGGAGCCATTTATCCTCACCCATGGCTTTATCCCGGCCCGCTTTGTCACCGAGCTGCGGGGGGAGTTTCAGCTCGGCAGCCTGCTGCCCATCTTCAGCTCGATGTTTTTGCACGGCAGCCTGCTGCATATCTTTTCCAACATGTGGATGCTCTGGATCTTC
>DDXK01000098.1 GCA_002347185.1 Desulfobulbaceae bacterium UBA2262
CCCGCTACTGCCCCTCCATCGAGGACAAGGTCATGCGCTTCCCGGAAAAGGAGCGGCACCAGATCTTTCTTGAACCCGAAGGGCTGGAGACGGTGGAGATCTACCCCAACGGCCTGCCCACCAGCCTGCCCATGGATGTGCAGGTGGCCATGCTCCGGAGCATCAAAGGCCTTGAGCAGGTGCACATCATCCGGCCCGGCTACGCCATCGAGTACGACTATGTGGACCCGCTGGAACTGCATCCCTCTTTGGAAACCAAACGGATCGGCGGCCTCTTCCTCGCCGGCCAGATCAACGGCACCTCCGGGTATGAGGAGGCGGCGGCCCAGGGCCTGATCGCGGGGATCAACGCGGTCAGATACGTTCGCGGGGAAGAGCCCCTGATCCTCGACCGCTCCCAGGCCTACACCGGCGTGCTCATCGACGATCTGGTCACCCGCGGCACCAAGGAACCTTACCGCCTCTTCACCTCCAGGGCGGAATACCGCCTGCTCCTGCGGGAGGACAACGCCGACCTGCGCCTGAGCGGGATCGGCCGCTCCCTCGGCCTGTTGACCGAGTCGAGCTACCAGGCTTTCCAGACCAAAAAGCGGGCCATTGAAGAGACCCTCAGCCTGTTCAACGGTACGGTGGTCCGCCCCAAGCCGGAGCTGAACGAAAAGCTCCTGACCCTGGGCACCGCCCCGCTCAAGACCGCGGTCAGCGCCGCCGATCTTTTGCGCAGGCCGGAGCTCTCCCTGCTTGCCGTGGCAAAACTGGCCGATCTGACCCTGCCGGCGAGCGGGGAAGAGGTGATCCAGGAGGTGGAACTGGCGGTGAAATACCAGGGCTACATCGAGCGGCAGAACGAACAGGTGGATCGCTTCAAGCGGATGGAGTCGGTCCTTCTGCCGGAGGGACTGCCCTACCGTGAACTCGCCGGCCTCTCACGGGAGGCGGTGGAAAAGCTTTCGAAAATCCAACCACGCACCCTGGGCCAGGCCGCCCGCATCTCCGGCATCACCCCGGCCGCCATCTCCATACTCCAGGTCCACCTCAAGAAGGAAAACCTGCTCTGAGGACGCAGACGGGGCCAGCCCCGCTGTCTCTTCAGGGCTCGTTTTTCGCCGCCAGGGCAAGACGCAGGCTCTCGGCCAGCTTGTTTCGGATGATCGGCTTGAGGAGGAAGGCGTCCACGCCAAGCTTTTTCGCCTTCTCTTCATCAATGACCTCGCTGAAGCCCGTGCAGAGGATCACCGGCATGTCCGGTCGGATCTCTTTCACCTTGCGGACAAGCTCGGCCCCGGTCAGCACCGGCATGGACATGTCGGTGAGCACCAGGTCGATCTTCCCGGTTTCCTGCCGAAAGAGCTCCAGGGCGGCGGTACTGCTGGTGCAGGCGAGCACCTCATAGCCCATGCCGGTGAGGATTTTGCAGAGCAGCTGGACAATGACCTCCTCGTCATCGACAACCAGGATTCTGCCGGCTTGAGGCAGGCCGACAGTCCCATGCTCGCTCTCCGTCTCCAGCCCCCCGGCGGCATCCCCCTCGAAGCGGGGCAGATAGACATGAAATTCCGTCCCCTGCCCAGGCTCGCTGTAGACGGTGATGTGGCCCTGGTGGCCCTGGACGATGCCATGCACCACGGCCAGCCCCATCCCCGTGCCCTCCCCTTTCTTTTTCGTGGTGAAATAGGGCTCAAAGATCCTCTCCAGCAGGGCTTTCTCCATGCCCATGCCGGTATCGCGCACCGTCAGCTTCAGATAACGGCCGGGCACGATGGCGAGGTTGTCCAGGTAATCATCCTGGCCAAGAGCGACCAGATCCAGGGAAACGCCGAGGATCCCGCCTTTCTCGCGCATGGCGTGATAGGCATTGGCGCAGAGGTTCATGACAATCTGATGAATCTGAGTCGGGTCGGCCAGCACCATGCCGCAATCGGCAAGATCCTGCTGGATTTCGATGGAGGTGGGAATGGAGGAGCGCAACAGGCGCAGGGCCTCCTTGACAAGGAGATGCAGCGAAACCGGCTGTTTACGCAACTCGCTTTGCCTGCTGAAGGCGAGGATCTGCCCGACCAGTTCCCTGGCCCGGGTCGCCGCCTTGAGAATCTCCCGCACCTGGCCATGTTCCTCCCGGTCAGTGGGCAGCTTTTCGGCGAGCAACTCGGCATAACCAAGGATAGGGGTAAGGATGTTGTTGAAATCGTGGGCGATCCCCCCGGCCAGGGTGCCGACCGCCTCCATTTTCTGGGCCTGCCGCAGGCGGGATTCCAGATCCTTGAATGCGGTCAGGTCCTTTGCCGTGTGCACGATCTGCAGCACGCCCCCTTCGCTGTCAGCACTGAGGGGAGCGACGGAGACCAGAAAATTTTTCCGCGCCCTGGGCACGACAATCTCCGCCTGCTGCGGGGCCCCGCTCCCGGCCTGGGAGGTGAATGGGCAACCCGGGCAGGGGGAGTCGCTCCCCAGAAAGAGCTCATGGCAGCGGTTCCCCACCACCTGGTCGTGGGGAAGGCCGAAAAAGAGACAGGCCGCCTCGTTGGCGCGCAGGACGCGAAAATCCTGATCCTGGATGGTGACAAGGTCGTCGATGGCCGCGAAGGTGCGCTCCCACTGCTCCTTGGCCTGCCAGAGCTGCTCGCGGTCCCGCCGGCTCTCGGTGATGTCCTGCCGCAACAGATAGAAGCCGGCCACGCCCTCCCCCTCCACCCGGTGGGGAATATAGTTGACCTGCATGGTTCGGGCCTGCCCGGCCAGCATCAGGGTATCCTCGAAATCCACCGCCTCGCCGGCGAGAGCCCTCCGGATATAGCCGCGCAGCCGCTCGTACTCGCTGGCGCCGAGCAACTCGCGCGCATGGCGCCCGATGATCTCCTGGGGCGACAGGCCGTACCAGCGCTGGTACTCGCGGTTCACGAAACGGTAGCGCTCTTCCTTGTCGACGTAGGCGATGAAAACCGGCAACCCGTCCGCCACCAGGGCGAGGAAATTCTCGCTTTCCCTGGCCCGGCTTTCGGCGGCAAGCCGAGCGGCGATCATTCCGTCCAGGGCTCTGCCCACCTCGGCCACCTCGTCCCGGCCCTCGCTGTCGATGCGCACCTCTCGCTTCCCGCCGGCAAAATCCCTGGCAGCCGCCACGATCTTTTCCACCCGGCGGGTGAGGAAGAAATGAAAATAGAGCCAGAGGAGCAAGGAAAGCAGCACGAAGAAGGCAGAAAACCAACCGACATTTTCTCCCGCCGCCAGGCTGGCTTCCGCCTTGGGCGCGGCAAGGCTGTAGCGCATGACCAGCATGCCGTAGCGCACGGGCCGCAGCAGCCCGGCCTCCACCCCGAAGGAAACCGGCACGGCGGAAAATATCGCCTGCCTGTCCTCGGAAAGCCGGGTGATCCCCCGATTGTTGCCGGTTACCTCGCGAAAAAGGGCAAGAATCCGCGCCCTCTCCTCCTCGGAGAAAGAAGCCTCCTCGATGGAGAGCCCGGAGAGCGCCAGGCTGGTCGCGGCTACGATAATCCGCTCCTGCTCGACGAGTATGGCCCAGTCCACATTATTGTCCAACAGAAGGCCGGAAATCTCCTTCTGCACCCTCCCGAACTCGCCGTCATTGAGATGCTCCTCCACGGACATCTGCAGGCGGGTCATCAGCACGGGAAGAGCCACCAGCTTTTCCCTTTCCACGTTCTCGCGCAGATGACGGGAATTGAGCCAGTAGGCGCCAGAACTGATCAGCAGGGTAAAGCCCAGGAGCAAAAGGGGGATCGTCAGGCGAAGGAGGTAAAGCGCCAACCATCTCATGGGCGCAGCCCCTCCATGGGAGCGGTGGCTATCCTGTCCTGCAGGCTCACCGGATTGCGGAGCAGCCTGTGCGCAACCATTACCTTTGCCAACCGCTCCCCGGCCGCCTCGACAAGGACTTCCTTGCCTCCGAGGATGAGCAGGTTTTGGGGCAAGGGAGGAAAATAGATCCCTTGCAGAGAGGCCAGCACCTCAGCGGGAGCCAGCTTCAGGCGGGAGGCCATGCGCCGGGAAGATTCTTCGGGATGCGTCTCGATGAAGGCCACGGCCTTGAACCAGCCGGCGAGCAGTTCCCGAACCAGGCCTGGCGCTTTTCGCAGGACCTCGCCTCGCACCACCAGCACATCGATGACCTCGTTGGGGATCTCACTGCTGCTGAAGATCTCGCTGGCCCCGGCGGCAAGCAGCCTGCTCCGCACCGGCTCGTAAGTTACCACCGCTTCCACCCTGCCCTTGCGCAGCAGCCCCTCATGTTCAAGCGGTTCGGCCGGAACGACGGTCAGGGCCCCAGGGTCGAGCCCTTTCAGCTCCAGGGCCCGGCTGAGCACATAGGCGCCCAGCGCCTTGTTCTCCAGGCCGACCCGCTTGCCGGCAAGATCGGCCACCGAATGGATCGGGGGCCAGGCGATGATGGCGTCCGCGCCGGCCGAAGCGTCGCAAACCAGGACAATCTGGAGGTCAAAACCATCCTCCAGGAGGAGAAGAACCTCGTCGAGGGTGAGGGCCGCCGCGTCGATGGCGCCATTGCGGAAGGAACGGAGCACCTCGGTGGCGGAACCGAATTCCTTGAACCGGACGCTGGTCGCGGCATAATAATCGAGATCCCTGGCCAGGTAAAAGGGTTCGTAGCCGGCCCAGGCATTGGTGCCAACCCGCAGGGGCATGGCCTGTTCGCCACCGCAGCCGGTCAGCAAAAGAAGAAGGAGTATCGAGGGCAAAAGGGTCCATCCGATCCGAATCGCTTCCGCTCGCAAACGCATGACGCCTCTCTGCCCGATTTTTTTGGGGGAAATCATCAAGACATCAGTGTAGTGAAAGCGCGGCCGGAAAGTCAAAGTCAAAAGGGAGGGCGGGCGCTCATTGGGCGCCGATATAGCGGAGGAAGGCGAGAAGAATCTCCCTGCGGAAAAACAGATAGAGCAGCCCCCCGAAGGCGAGAAAGGGGCCATAGGGAATCACTGTTTGCCCGCCCTTCCTCTGTTTGGCCATGGCCCAGAGCCCAGCCACCGTCCCCATAAGCGAGCTGCTGAAGACCACAAAGGGAATGGCCTGCCAGCCGAGGAAGGCGCCAAGCATGGCGAGCAGCTTGATGTCGCCGCCGCCCATGCCCTCGCGCCGGGTGCAGAGGTAGTAGAGAAAGGCGAGCAGGTAGAAGCTGCCGCCGCCGAGCAGGATGCCGAGAGCGGAATCCTGCCAGGAGAGAAAGGGGTTGACGAAGGAGAGGGCAAAGCCGAGGACGATGCCGGGCAGGCTGATCACGTCGGGGATGATCTGATGGCGGAAATCGATGCAGATGATGACCAGCAGGGCGGCGGCAAAGAGAAAATAGATCGGATAAAGCAACGTCGGGCCGAAATGGGCGAAGAGCGCGAGGGAAAGCAGGGCCATGGCCAGTTCCACCGCGGGATATTGCCAGGAGATGGCCTGGCGGCAGAAGCGGCATCTGCCCCGCAGGAGAAGAAAGCTCAGGAGGGGAATATTGTCATGCCAGCGGATGGGCTCCTTGCAGGCCGGACAATGGGAGGCGGGAAAGACGATGGAAGCGCCTTCCCTGGGCAGGCGCAGGATGACGACATTGAGAAAGCTGCCGATCAGGGCCCCGAAAATGGTGACAAAAAAAAGATAGCTGCCGCTCTCGCTCATTCCCCTGCCTTCTTCCTCCGCATGCCCAATATGCCCTGCACCGTCGCCCCCCGGGCCAAGCAGCAGGGGAAACGCCGTGTCCCGCCGCAACTGCCTGTTGCCAAACAGGAGAAATCCCTGCTATAGTACTATACAAAATTTGCAGTCACAATAGGGCATTGGCGCTGCCTGCCCCCCAAAGGAGCCCTGCGATTTCGGCCAGGAGAAACGGGTGAACGGCACACTCACCCTGCCTCTTGCAACCGGCAAGGCCTTTTCCCAGCCCTTGAACGTGCCGTTTCCAGCAGAAGACCAAGGTCGTGGAGCACCACCCGTGATTTTTTCCATAGAAGAATCCATACAGAAATTGAAGATCGAAATCCTCTCCCAGGACTGGAGCCTTTCCCAGAAGAAGATCGAACCTCTGGAGGCGGCTTTCACCTGCCTGAAAAATCGCTTCAAAACCAGAAAAAGCGCCCTTGCGATCCTGACCATGGCGGACAGCGTCCTCCAGTTCGCCAAGAAGCGCGACACCCCAGCCCCCCCGGAATTCATCGACTTCCTGAAAGAAACCATGGCCCATGTGGTCAACATGTACGAAGAGAGCAAATTCGACCCGGACCGGGACGAAGAGCTTTTCAAGCGTGTTTACGCGAAGTTCGTCAGACTCAGGGAGCGGGTCCGCGAGGAGCGCAACGCCCTGAGCGACCCGGCGCCCGAGCAAGCGCCGGTACGCGGGGCAGCCAGGCCCGCGGCGCCGCCGGTCGCGCCGACCCGTCCCGCCAGAAAAGGGCCGCCCGTCGCCAAGCCCCAGCCGGAAGCAAACCCCTTCCAGCCCAAGGCGGGGACTCTGGTATACCTGGCGCAAATCGGCGAGACGCAGGTCGGCATCCTCGCCGCCGACATCGCCCTGCTCAAAACACTGAAGCCGAAAAGAAAAAAACTCTACATCAAGAGCAGCCAGATCCCCCTCAAGGATCTTTGCGGCTTTTTCCGCAGCCTCTCCAGCCAGCTGCAAGGCTCCCTCTCCTCCCTCAAAGAATCCCAGCTCAAGAGGCTGGCGCTCCCGCTCATCGTCCCCCAAGGCATGGGACTACCGCCCATCCCGGACGAGGAGGCAACCTGCCTGCTGATCCTCAGCCACGAGCAGCGGCACGGGGTGGTCCTCTGCCGGCAGGTGGAGGGGGAGGCTCGGGAATTGCTTTCCTTCTCCAGGGCCAAAAACGGCGACATCGCCGGCCTGGCCCGCTTTGCCGACGAGGTGGAACTGCCCCTGCTCAATGTTGGCCAGTTTCTCGAACGGGAGGGTTTTCTCTCTCTGCCCGGCTGATGGCGGCAGAGAGAAGCGCCCCGGTACCGTTTTTTCCCCTGCGGCCCGGGCGGCACCCCGCACACGATACAACCAGGAGGGTTTTCGCATGGACAACAAACGCAAGAACAGCAGAGTGCCATTTCGGGCGACCATAAGCCTCGACTTCCCCGGCCAGACCCATGCCGAATGCGAAACCGTCGACCTGAGCCTCAAAGGCGTTTTCGTGCTCGGGGTCACCAGCCATCAGCCCGGTGATTGTTGCCGCGCCTCCCTGCGCCTCGCCGGTTCCACCAGCCACCTCACCCTGACCATGAATGGTCGGGTGGTCCGGGTCGAAAAAAACGGCCTGGCCCTCCATTTCGAGGAGATGGACCTGGACAGCTTTTTCCATCTCAAAAACATCCTCTACTACAACTCGGGCGACCCCGACCGGCTCGACGCCGAACTCGGCGAACAGCTGGCCAGCGCGCTCCACGACGACTGAACGCCGGCGGGAGGAAAAAAACATGGCCCTCATGCAGCTGACCGTCATTCCCCTCGGCACGCAAAGCCCCGGTGTGGGACAGCATGTGGCGGATATCCAGAAGGCCCTGCAGGGCGAGCAGGTGGCCTTCGAGCTCACCGACATGGGCACCATCATCGAAGGCGAGCCCACGGCCCTCCTCGCCCTGGCGGCCAGGCTGCATGCCCTGCCCTTCCACAACGGCGTGCAGCGGGTGGTGACCCAGATCGTGCTGGACGAACGCCGCGACAAGAAGGTGCGGCTAGGCGACAAAAAAACCGCGGTCCAGGCCCGACTCGCGCAAACCCCCAAGGAGTAAACCATGCCGGAAACCGCCACGTTCAGGCAGAACAGACGCCGGATCCGAAAAGCCCCCTTCGCCGTTCTCACCTTCTTCCTGCTGCTCTGGCTGATCGGGGTTTCCACCGGCGAGCCGGCCCGGGTTCTTGAACAGGCGATTCAGGTCTGCCTGAGCTGCATCGGGATCGGTTGAAATGGAAACGGTCAGAAAGTGGTTCCAGGTCATCGTCGCCCTGCTCTCCAACAGCTCCTGGTCCTTTCCCTTCACCGGCACCATCTATCGGGGCCCCCTCAAGGTCATCTGCGCGCCGGGCCTGAACTGCTACTCCTGTCCCGCCGCCACCACCTACTGCCCCATCGGCAGCATCCAGCAGCTCCTGGGCAATCTCCGCTTTGCCCTGGAAAACGGCCAGTACCACTTCGGCCTCTCCGTCCTCGGCATCCTCGGGGTTCTGGGCGGCATGTTCGGCCGGATGCTCTGCGGCTGGGCCTGCCCCTTCGGCTTTCTCCAGGAGCTGCTCCACAAGCTGCCCACCAGGAAGTTCGCCATCCCCCGCATTCTCTCCTACGGCAAATTCATGTTCCTGCTCATGTTCGTCTTTGTCCTCCCCCTGGTGCTGGTGGACGAATTCGGCGCCGGCAGCCCCTGGTTCTGCAAATTCGTCTGCCCGGCGGGCACCCTGGAGGCAGGCCTGCCGCTTCTCCTTCTCCAGCCTGGACTTCGCGAATCATTGGGTCTTTTATTTTTGAATAAATTTGTTATACTTCTCCTCTGTTTGGGCTGGGCGGTCTTTTCCAGCCGCCCCTTCTGCCGGACCATCTGCCCCCTGGGCGCTTTTTACGCGCTCTTCAGCCGGGTCAGGCTTGTCCGGCTCCACCTCGACGAAAGCAAGTGCACCAACTGCAAAGCGTGCCATCACGTCTGCCCGATGGGCGTCAAGTTCAACGAAGCGCCGGACGACACCGAGTGTATCACCTGTCTGGCCTGCATGAACAAAGCCTGCAAATTTGACGCCATTTCCCTGGAAATCGGCGGCATCCCCCTGGCGGTCACCGAGAAAAGACTGTCGTAAGCCAAGCTGCTGTACAGCCACAAACAAGCACCGGGAGGTTTTTATGATCCGGCGACTCTGTTTAGGACTCGTCTTTGCCCTTTTTCTTGCCACCAGCGCCCACGCCGAAATGGTCAGCATCGCCGGCGACAAGGTCAATATGCGTTCCGGCCCAGGAGAACAGCACGCCATCCTCTGGGAAATCCGCAAAGGCTATCCCCTCAAGATCATAGCCCGGCAGGGGAAATGGCTCAAGGTGCGGGATTTTGAAAACGATACCGGCTGGGTTTACAAACCCCTGGTTTCCCGGGAGGCCCACCTGGTCGTCAACAGGCCGCGCGTCAATATCCGCAGCGGCCCGGGCGAAAAATACGGCCTCGTCGGCAAGGCCGAGTACGGGGTGGTACTCAAAACCGTGCAGCGAAAAAACGGCTGGGTGAAGGTGCGCCACGAAAACGGCCTCTCCGGCTGGGTTCTGCGCACGCTGCTCTGGGGCTGGTGAAAAACTCTTTCCCTTGCCCTCCAGGGGCACTCCCTCTATCATAGGATTCAGGCGCGCCCTGCTCCCCGGCCAGCGTACTGACCGCCGGGAGCGGGGCGGAATAAAGCGACGGACAGACTGCCCTTTGCAAGCTGGCAAGGAGAGAACGAGATGGTGCGAATCATTGACTGGGATGCACAGTTTTCGGTGGGGATCAAGGAAATCGACGAGCAGCACCAGGTCCTGGTGGAGATCCTGGACGACCTCTACAACGCCATGCTCAAGGCCAAGGGCAAGGAAGTGGCGCAGGAGACCCTCGACCGGCTCTTCGCCTATACCAGAAGCCACTTTGCCACCGAGGAGCGTCTTTTCAAAAAATATTGCTATCCCGAAGAGCAGGAACACAAGGCCGAACACGACGGCATGCTCAACCGGCTCAACAAATTCCAGCGGGATTTCAAGGACGGCAAGCTGATCAGCGTCGACCTGATGCTTTTCCTGAAGGAGTGGTTCGTCAACCACCTGCAAACCACCGACCACCGTTATATAGATTTCTTCAGGGAAAAAGGGGTGGCGGACCTCCCCTGATCCCTCCTCGCCTCAAAGCGGCAGCCGGTAACGCTTCATCTTCTTGAGCAGCCCCTGCCTGGTCACCTGAAGCAACTCCGCGGCCCTGGATCGGTTCCCGCCCGTTTGCCGCAAGGCGGCCTCGATGAGGGAAATCTCCAGGCTGCGGACAGCCTCTGGCAAGGAATAGCCACGCCGGGCCGCCAGACCTTCCCCTGCCTCACCCCGCTCCCCGCCTACGGCCAGCAGCTCCTTGGAGCATTTTTTCAGCTGGATCAGCTCGCCGTCGCCGGTGAGGGCCACCAGCCTTTCCACCTCCCGCCGCAGCTGCCGGACATTCCCCGGCCAGCCATATTCCTCGAAGGCCTGCAGCACCTCGGCGGAAAAGCCGGCAACCTTCTTGCGGAAGTGCTTGTTGACCTGGGCCAGGAAGGCGACGGCGAGGGGGACGATATCCTCCCGCCGCTCGCGCAGGGGCGGGATGTAAATCTCCACGGCGAAAAGGCGAAAATAGAGATCCTCCCGGAAGGCGCCCTTCTCCTTTTCCGCGAGCAGATCCTTGTTGGTGGCGCTGATGACCCGGAAATCATAGGCATGAAGCTTGCTGCTTCCCAGGCGGCTGCCCTCGCCCTCCTGCAGGGCACGCAGAAATTTCGGTTGAATCGCCAGAGGCATGTCGGCAATCTCGTCGAGAAAAAGGGTGCCGCCGCTGGCCTCCTCGAACCGCCCCTCCCTGGCCTGATCCGCACCGGTGAACGCCCCCTTTTCGTAGCCGAAAAATTCGCTTTCCACCAGCCCCTGGGGGATGGAGGCGCAGTTGACCGCGATGAAGGGGCGGTTTTTCCTGCTGCTCATGGCATGGATCAGGCGGGCGATCAGCTCCTTGCCCGTGCCGTTCTCTCCCTGCAGGAGGACATTCACCGGCGAGGCGCTGATCTCGCGGACCAGGTCGAGGATATCCCGCATGGCCTGGCTCTCGGCAACGAGCAGATTCTCCTGCAGGAGGCGAAAATCAAGCTCGGCGACCTCCCGGTTCACCTGCCGGGAGATGCGCAGAATCTCTTGGTTGAGGATGATGCTCTCGATGGAGATGGAGAGGTAATCGGCAATTTCGGCGAGCAGGGTGAGATCCTCGGCGGAGAAATCGACGCTCACCTTGTTCAGGACCTGGATGGCTCCGGTGACCCCATGGCCGGTCAGGCTCCTGATCGGCGCGCAGACCATGTTTCTGGTGACAAAACCGGTCTCCTCTCCCAGCCTGGCGTGGAACCCCTCCTGCGCGCCAAGGCGGTTTTCGACCACGCCCACCCCCGAGGAGATGACCCGGCCGACCACGCTCCCCTCCTTGGGAGGCTCGATCTCGCGCCCCTCTATGCCGGTGCCGAAGATGGAGCAGATCTTTTCCGTGCCCAGCTCGATGATGAAGATGGTGCACCGCTCCGCGCCAAGGAGCCTGGGCAGGGTCTTTACGAAGAGCTGCACAAAGGCCCGGTAATCCTCGACCGTCCAGGCATGCAGCACTTGAGTGAGGCGCTGCCGGAGCTGGACCAGCCTGCGGCGCGGGTCAAGAACCTCGGCAAAACTCCTGCGTTCGGACGCCATAACCGTAAACCTCGTTTACATATGTAAATATTGTTGACACCACGGATCCACCATAGCGCGAAGCGGCGCCTCTGTCAAACCTCTCCTTGCCTGCCGCCATAATGGCTGCTTGCCGCCAATGCCGATTCGCGGGGAGAACCCGGCCCCAGACGGAAACATTGTTTCCACAACAGGCCAACCCAAGAGACCACCGTAGCCATAAGGCCTCGTTTTTAAACAAAAAAAAAGAAAATATTCACTGTTGGCATTCTCTTTGCTTTAAGACAAGGCAACGGCCAGTGCAGAAGTGGAGCCAGGCCGGAAACCGATGTTCCCAGCAGGAGGCACCCCATGCAAACAGCCATACGCTTCTGTTTCTTCATAGCCTTTATCTTTTTTCTGCTCTCCCTGCACGCCCCGGCAAGGTATTCCCTGACCGGCGCCGGAAACGACACAGAACTGACCGGGGAGCCGCTCCCGCGGGCGGCCCAGGATGGAGATTGGGTCGAGGCGCCCATGGGGCCGCGCTGAAGAACAACCAAGAACCTCGCCCACAGGCGCAAGAATTTCAGGCGGCCGGACCGGCCCGCCTGAAAAGGGGAATGCGCAAAGAGGAGGGTCGCGCAGCAGGTGCCGGTATTCCTTCCCAGGTTTCTCCTCCAGCTTCCAGCCCTGCGCACTTTCCACTTTCCGTATTCCCCGCACCAGCGGATCCAGGGCAAGGCCTGAGGGGGGGCCTTGCCCTGGATCCGGCTTTTTCGAAAGAAGAGCGCTCGGCGCCACGCAAAAAATTCCCAGATCAGGAGCATCGATATGAAAAGGTTTCTACTTGCAGTGACTCTGGCTGCGGCCACCACCGCAACACCCGCCCTGGCCGCCGACGTCGGCATCTCTGTGAGCATTGGCCAGCCCGGCTTTTATGGGCGCCTTGAGATCGGCGATTATCCTCGGCCGCGCCTGCTGTACGCCGAGCCGGTGCTTGTCGAGCGGGTGGTGGTGACCCGGCCCCCGATCTACATGCGGGTGCCGCCCGGCCACGCCAGGAACTGGCAGAAGCACTGCCGCGAATACAACGCCTGCGGCGAGCGGGTCTACTTTGTGCATGACGACTGGTACGAACGGGAGTATGTGCCGCGCTACCAGAAAAGACACCGCGAGGAGCGGCGGGACGACCACCATGGCAAGAGCAGGGATGATGGCCGCGGTGGGAATGGCAAGAAAGAGGGCAAGGGGCATGGCCGGGAGCGCTGACAGCAAAGCGCCGCACTGAATGAGGCCGGCAGGCAACCCAGGCACGGAAAGAGGTGGCTTGCGCGGGAGCGAAGATCGAATCCGCCTGGCATCAACGAAAGGGAGGTTATGCAGCGCAAGCTGCATAACCTCCCTTTGATTTTTTACTGGTGCCGGAGGTCGGAATCGAACCGACATGGGGTTGCCCCCGCGGGATTTTGAGTCCCGTGCGTCTACCAGTTTCACCACTCCGGCAAAATATTTCTGCCTCCCGCAAGCGGAGGCGGCTGCTCAATATAGAGGCCTTCCCCCGCCCTGTCAAGGCCAAACACCGGTCGTTCCGCGTCTTCCTAGCGCTGGCCGCCGCCCAGAAAAACCTTCTGGAAGCGGTAAAAATAATCGATCCCCGACCAGACCGTCATCACCGCGGAGACATAGAGAATCGCCAGACCCAACTCATGCAGGAAAGGGATGGGCAAGACGCCCAACGGGAAGATCAAGACGCAGAGCGCAGTGTACTGCAGCACGCTCTTCAATTTGCCCATGCCGCTGGCCGCCACCACGATGCCGGTGGAGGCGGCCACTCCGCGCAGGCCGGTGATCACCAGCTCCCGGGAAAGGATGACAAAAGCGACCCAGGCCGGCAGCCGGCCCATGGGAATCAGCATGACCAGGGCCACGGTGACCAGCACCTTGTCTGCCACCGGATCCATCAACTTGCCAAGCACCGTCTCTATCTTGTGCTTCCGCGCATAGTAGCCATCGGCGAGATCGGTGAGGGCTGCGGAAAGAAAGAGCGCAAAGGCGGCCAGGCTCACTTCGGTGGCGGCCGCAGGGTAGAGAAAAAACAAGAGGGCCGGCGCCACCAGGAAGCGGTAGCCGGTGAGCAGATTGGGGAGAGTGAGGATTGCCTGTCGCGTCATGATCTTCAATAAAAAACCCTTGCCCAGCGCTGGTCAGGAGGCGCGGCCTCGGCCAGCCGCCGGTAATGGTTGATAACTTTCGTCACATACTGCTCTGTTTCCGGAATCCGCGGCACCTGCCTGGTCGCCTCCACCCGGGTCGGCCCGGCATTGTAGGCGGCCAGGGCCAGCTTGAGGTCGCCGTCGAAGCGCTCCAGCATCTGGCGCAGATAGCTCGTCCCGCCGAGGATGTTGGCCAGCGGGTCGAAGGGGTCGCAGACATTGAGGTCCGCGGCGGTTTCGGGCATGAGCTGCATGAGCCCCTTGGCGCCCTTGCTGGAGACGGCCCGGCAGTCAAAATTGGATTCCGCCTTGATCACCGCCTTGATCAGCAGGGGGTCCACCGAATAGATTCTGGCCGCCCTGCTGATATGCGCCTCGTAGGCCTTGGGATCCCCCCCGCGAAACCGGCGCGCCCGGGAAATCCCGACGACCTTGGTCTTGTAGCGGGGATCATTGGGTACGTTGGTGAAATGGACGGTGCCGTTTTCGTCGACAAAGGTATAAATGGTGGCAAAAGCGTGGGCGGAAAAAGAAAAGATCGCCCAACAGAGCACTGCACACAGGGTAGCCATCCGCATCATCATCTTCCCCTTTTGCTGACGCTGATCTTGCCTTGCAGCCCCGGAGAGGCAAGCCCTCCGCCCGGAGCCCTGTTTTTGCCGTCCTCCATCCTATCGTCACTGCGCCCAAAACGCATTAAGCATTCCGCTAGGCCTTGGCCCTTTTCTCCCAGTCCGCCAGAAATTTTTCCATGCCGATATCGGTGAGCGGATGCTTGGCCAGCTGCTCGATGACCTTGAAGGGGATGGTGGCGATATGGGCGCCGAGCAGGGCGGAATCGATGACATGGATGGGATTGCGGATACTGGCCACGATCACCTCGGTGGCATAGCCATAGTTGTCATAGATGTTCATGATGTCGCTGATCAGGTCCATGCCGTTCTGGGAGATGTCGTCCAGCCGGCCGACAAAGGGGCTCACGTAGCTGGCGCCGGCCTTGGCGATCATCAGGGCCTGGCTGGCGGAAAAGACCAGGGTGACATTGGTCCTGATCTTTTCCTCGGCAAGCCGCTTCACCGCCTTCAGGCCCTCGGTGGTCATGGGGATCTTGATGACGATGTTGGGATGGATGGCGGCCAGCTCGCGGCCTTCCCGCACCATGCCCTCGGCGTCGAGGCTGATCACCTCGGCACTGATCGGGCCGTCCACCACTGCGCAGATCTCCTTGATGATCTGCTCGAAGGGCTTCTTTTCCCTGGCGATCAGCGAGGGGTTGGTGGTGACGCCGTCCACCATGCCCATATCCACGGCCTTTTTGATCTCGTCAATATTGGCGGTATCGATAAAAAACTTCATCAACGCTCTCCTTTTTGCCCAAGAAAGTGTTCCCGGCATTTTTCACTGCAGAAATAAACGGACTTATCCTCAACTTGTATCACAACAGCCTGACTTTTGGGAATATAGATCCGGCAGACCGGATCCTGCACCAGCAGGTCATGGCTGGGCAGATCCCGCGGTTGCACACGCTCGGCGCCGGATGGCCCCGTCCCGAAGCGCTTCTTTTTTCTGCCCCGGGTCAGCAGACGGTAGAGCAGGTAGAGCAGCAGGGCGAGGATCAGGACTCTCAGCGGATGCACAAATCCTCCTTCCCGGTATGCCAGGTCTGCCGTTCCACCCTCTCCGGCCGCTCCAGCATGCGCAGCAGCGCAAGGGTACTCCGACCGAGCAGGGGATGCACCCGCTCCGGCGCCAGCTCGGCCAGGGGGGCCAGGACAAAAAGGCGATTGGCCAGCTCCGGATGGGGCAGGGTCAAAAAGTCGCCGCGCATAACCAGATCCTCGTAGTAAAGAAGATCGAGATCAAGGGGCCGGTCCACGGTTTTGCTTCGATCCCGGCCGAACTCCGCCTCGATGCGCAGCATGGCGGCAAGCAGCGCCTCCGGCGGCAGGCTGGTCTTGAGCTCGCCCACCGCGTTGGTGAACCACTGCCGGCTCTCCATGCCTACCGGCTCCGAGAGATAGGGGCTGGAGAGCCGCAGCGTCTCGACGCCGGCGAGCTCACCGAGGCGCTGCCAGGCGGCGAGCAGGTTTTGCCGGCCGTCGCCCAGATTGGAGCCGAGGCCGACATAGGCCAGCTGCGCGTCCGGCACTGCCTACAGGTCCTGCAGACCCAGGACGTCGAACATCGTATAGAGGCCGTTTGGCTGGTTGACCACCCAGGCCGCGGCCAGGGCGGCGCCCCGGGCGAAATTGTCCCGGCTGTGGGCCCGGTGGGTGATCTCCAGCCGCTCGCCGGCCCCGCAGTAATAGACGGTGTGCTCACCGACGATGTCCCCGGCCCGGATGGTCTGGATGCCGATCTCCCTGTCGGTTCTCTCGCCGATCATCCCGTGCCGGGCATAGACGCCCACCTCGGCCAGATTCCGGCCCACGCCTTCGGCCACCATTTCCCCCAGTTTGAGGGCGGTGCCGCTGGGCGCGTCCTTCTTCATGCGGTGATGCGCTTCGACGATCTCGATATCATAGCCGTCGCCGAGGATCCCCGCGACCTTCTTGGCGATCTTGAAGAGGACGTTGACGCCCACCGCCATGTTGGGGGACTGCACGCAGGGAAAATTCCTGCTCAGCTCCCTGAGCTCGGCGAGGTTTTCCGCGCTGAGGCCGGTGGTGCCGATGACCATGGCCTTCTGCTCCTTGGCCGCCTTGCGGGCAAGCTGCATGGTCGCCTCATGGAAGGTGAAATCGATGACCACGTCACCCTTGGCCGCCACCGCCTCAAAGCTGCCGGCCACCGCGACACCCAGGGCGCCGACCCCGGCCAGCTCGCCGATATCCTTGCCGACCTCCGCGCTGTCGGCCCGCTCGAAACCGGCGGCCAGGGCCAGACCCCCATGCTGATGCACCATATAGCCGATCCGGCGGCCCATCCGCCCGGCCGCCCCGGCAACAATGACCTTGGTCATGATCGTTCTCCCTGAAAACAGTTCTCAGCTGTCAGCGATCAGCTGCCAGCCAAAGCAATAAATCCAAAAAATCGCAGGTCTCAGCTGTCAGCTCTAGATCAGCTTGCACTCGGCCAGCACTTTCCTGAGCTTCTCCACGTTGGCGTCGCCCATCTTGCAGAGAGGCAGCCGCGGGGTGCCGGACTTGATCTTGCCCATCAGCGCAAGAGCGGTCTTGGCCGGGGTGGGATTGGTCTCGATGAACATCGCGCCCATGAGCGGGAAAAGCTTGTAGTGGAGCTTGCGGGCCTTGGCAAAATCACCGGCCAGGGCCGCGTCCATCATCCCCGCCATATCCTTGGGCGCCACGTTGGAGGTGACCGAGATCACGCCGGCGCCGCCGATGGCCACAGTGGCCATGGAGGTGAAGTCGTCGCCGGAAAGCACGGCGAAGCTCTTGGGGCAGAGGCGGATCACCTGGCTGATCTGGTTGAGGTCGGCGGTGGCCTCCTTGACGCCGACGATATTCTTGATCTTGGCACAGCGGGCCACAGTTTCGGGCAGCATGTTCACACTGGTGCGGCTCGGCACGTTGTAGAGGATGATGGGGATGTTCACCGCCTCGGCCACCGCCTTGAAGTGCTGGTAGAGCCCCTCCTGGGTCGGCTTGTTGTAGTAGGGGGTGATCATCAGGGCGCCGTCGGCCCCCGCCTTCTTGGCATGGCGGGTCAGTTCGATGGACTCCTCGGTGGAGTTCGAGCCGGTGCCGGCCAGAACCGGAACCCGACCCTTGACGGTCTTGATGGTCAGCTCCACCACCCGGTGATGCTCCTCATGGCTCAAGGTGGCGGATTCCCCGGTGGTGCCGCAAGGCACGATGCCGTGGGTGCCGTTGGCCAGCTGAAACTCGATCAGGTCGATTAGGCCCTTTTCATCGAGCTTCCCGTCGATGAAAGGGGTGACGATGGCAACAAAGGCTCCGCGAAACTTTGTCATAACTTCCTCCTCGGCAATGGTCTCTTGCAAATGTTTGCCGGCGGCTTCAACACTTGGCCTTTGCAGCCGCCCAAAAAAGTCGAAAGGGCTTCCGCCCTTATCTTCTGCTCCGTATCGCCTCGCTGTGCAGCATTCCCTCGTAGATAAAACTCGCTGGCCCCTCCAGATAGACTTCGGAAACCTCCCGGCCCTCCAGCCGGTAGTGGATCACCAGCTGTTCGCCACCGGAGGTGGTTACCTGGACGGGCGCCTGCACGTAGCCCAGAGCGCCGGCGATAATGGCGGAAGCCACCGCACCGGTGCCGCAGGCCATGGTCTCGCCCTCGACCCCGCGCTCGTAGGTTCTTACCAGCAGTGCGTTTCCCGCCTTGCGGCCGACAAAGTTGACATTGGTGCCGGCGGGCTGGAAATGCTCATGAAAGCGCACGATCCGCCCCCATTCAAGCACCGGCGCCTTGTCGATCTCCGCCATGAAGAGGACCGCATGGGGCACCCCGGTATTGAGGCTGTGCACCACCTGCTCCTGGCCGTTGATCTCGACACGCTCGTCCAGGCGCAGGCCGACCGGCGGCGTCATCTTCAATTTCACCGAATGGTCCACCACCTCGGCCTCGATGAGGCCGGCCACCGTCTCGAAGCGCATCTGCGCGGGGGCGATTCCTTTCGCATGGGCGAAGCGGGCCGCGCAGCGGGCGCCATTGCCGCACATCTCGGCCCAGCTGCCGTCGCCATTCAGAAACTGCCAGCGGAAATCGGCCGTCGCGCTCTTTTCCAGAAAAATCAGACCGTCGGCGCCCACGGAAAAACGGCGCTCGCAGACCGCTTTGGCAAAGGCTGGCATCTCTTCCTTTGGCAGGAACGGCGTGCGGTGGTCAATGAGGATGAAGTCATTGCCGGTGCCGCTCATCTTGGTGAAGGGGATGGGAAACTGTATGGCCATGGCCGTCTATTTCCGTAAAAAACCAGGAATGCTTTCGCCCTGGATCAGATTTTCATAGGTTTCCCTGGCCCGGATCACGTGGAATTCCTTTGCATGCACCAGAATCTCCGCCACCCGCGGCCGGGAATTGTAGTTGGAAGACATGNNGTAGGCCCCGGCGCTCATCACCGCGAGCAGGTCGCCGGCCTGGGCCTGGGGCACCTCTTTCTCCCGGGCCAGGAAATCGCCGGTTTCGCAAATGGGCCCGACCACGTCGGCCACGATCTTCGCGCCCCCCGGCCGCTCCACGGCCTGGATGGCATGGTAGGCGTCATAGAGGCTGGGTCGGGCCAGATCGTTCATGCCGGCGTCGACGATGACGGGTTTCTTGCTGCCCCCCTGCTTGGTGTAGAGCACCCGCGTCAAAAGGATGGCGGCGTTGGCGCAGATGCTTTTGCCCGGCTCCATGATGAGTCGGAGTCCCTTGCCCTTGAGCAAAGGCACAAGCCCGGCCGCATAC
>DDXK01000132.1:0-31205 GCA_002347185.1 Desulfobulbaceae bacterium UBA2262
TGATCACCTCCTCGTGGGTGGGGCCGAGGCAGGATTCGCGGGCATGCCGGTCGGTGAAGCGCAGCAGCTCCGGGCCATACTTATCCCAGCGGCCCGATTCCTTCCAGAGGTCGCCGGGCTGGACCATGGGCAGAAGCAGCTCCTGGGCGCCGGCCCGGTTCATCTCCTCGCGGACGATCTTTTCCACCTTGCGGATGGCAGCCAGGCCCAGGGGCAGGTAGGAGTAAACGCCAGAGGTCAGCTTGCGGATGAAGCCTGCGCGCAGCAGCAGCTGGTGGCTGATGACCTCGGCTTCGGCCGGGGTTTCCTTCAGGGTGGGGATGAGAAGCTGGGAAAATCGCATATTGCTTGTCCTGTGTTGTCTCGTCTTGGTCGTAACCGGGAACTTGTCTTCCGTCTTGCCGAGCTATTCCTTTTGTCCCTTCTTTTCCTGGACCATCTGGTCTACCTCGCCGAGAAAAACAGCGAGCAGCTGGTCCTCGGGCACCTTTTTGTAGAGCTGGCCCTTCTTGAAGATTATTCCCACCCCGTGGCCGCCGGCCACCCCGATGTCCGCCTCCTTGGCCTCGCCCGGGCCGTTGACCACGCAGCCCATGACCGCGATCTTCAGAGGGGTGGTGAGGTTCTGGATATGGCGCTCCACCTCCTCGGCCAGGCCGAAGAGATTCACCTGGCAGCGGCCGCAGGTGGGGCAGGAGATCAGCTCCGGCCCGCGTTCGCGGATGTGCAGGCTGCGCAAGAGTTCGTAGCCCACCCGGATCTCTTCGATCGGATCGCGGGTGAGCGAGATGCGGAAGGTGTCGCCGATCCCCTCGGAAAGGAGGATGCCCAGAGCGACGCTCGATTTCACCGTGCCGGCGATGAGGCCTCCCGCCTCGGTGACGCCGAGGTGCAGCGGGTAGTCGCAGCGGGCGGAAAGCCTGCGGTAGGATTCCACCGTGGTCAGGGAGTCGGAGGATTTGAGGGAGATTTTGATCTCGTGGAAATCAAGCGCCTCCAGGAGCTGGACGTTGCGCAGGGCGCTTTCCACCAGGGCCTCCGGGGTCGGATGACCATGTTTTTTCAGGATATCCTTCTCCACCGACCCGGAGTTCACCCCGACCCGGATGGGCACCCGGTGCTGTTTGGCCGCCGCCACCACCCGGGCCAGCTTTTCCGTGCCGCCGATGTTGCCGGGATTGATGCGGATGCCCTGGGCGCCGTTTTCCATGCTGGCGATGGCAAGGCGGGCGTCGAAGTGGATGTCGGCGATGAGGGGGATGGTGATCCGGTCGCGGATGGCACGGATGGCCTGGGCCGCCTCCATGTCCAGCACCGCCACCCGGATGATCTCGCAGCCCGCTTCCGCGAGACGCTGGATCTGGGCCACGGTGGCGTCAACATCGCGGGTGTCGGTGTTGGTCATGGACTGTACTGCGATGGGGGCGCCGCCGCCCACGGGCACGGCCCCGACCGTGATTTGGCGTGTTTTTTTACGGATTATCATGGCCTGGGAGTATACACGCTTGCGTTTGTTCTTGCATCCTTCTTTTTCCCGGCCCCACGGGCTTCGGTTGTTGAAAACATGGCGGGCAGCTGGTAGGATGTCGCCATGAAATTCTTCGTCACTGCACTGGGCCTGCTTTTTGTTTTGGAAGCAATCCCTTATGTCCTCTTTCCCGAGGCCATGCGGCGCTGGCTCGCCCAGCTCGGCACCATGGCGCCGGGCGTCCTGCGGGCCGCCGGATTGCTGGCCCTGGGGGTCGGGCTTCTGCTCTGCTATCTGACCCAGCGGACCGGCCTCTTCCCCTGAGGGCGGGCTGACCTTCCCTTTTCCCCCTGTCCGCCAAGTCGCCATGGCCATTGATCCTGATTTTCAGCTCGCCTCCTATGACTATGCCCTGCCGGAGGAGAATATCGCCCAGCAGCCGGCAAGCCGTCGGGACGCCTCCCGCCTGCTGGTGCTGGATTGCGGCCCCGGCCCCTTTCTGGACCGGAACTTTGCCGACATCTGCGACTTTCTCGCTCCCGGTGATCTGCTGGTGGTCAACGATACCCGGGTTTTCCCCGCTCGCCTGCTGGGCAGGAAGGAGAGCGGCGGCAGGGTTGAATTGTTGATCCTGGAATATCCGCTTGCCGTAAGCCAGGGCGCGGCAGGAGAGGGCGCCGAAGAAGCCTGGCGGGAAGTGGAGGTGGTGGGGTTGGTGAAAAGCTCCAAGCGCCCCCGGCCCGGCAGCATGCTTGTTTTTTCCGAGCGCCTCAGAGCGCGGGTGCTGGCCCTGCTGCCGGACGGCAAGGTGCGGGTCGCCCTCTGCCATCAAGGAGAGCTCGCGCCACTCCTGGAGGAGCAGGGGCAGTTGCCCTTGCCGCCCTATATCCGCCGGGAAGAGGGGCAGACCGCCGAGGATCGCGGTCGCTACCAGACCGTTTACGCACAAACCCCGGGAGCGGTGGCGGCGCCCACCGCCGGGCTCCATTTCACCCCCGAGCTGCTGGCCAGGATCGAGGGGCTGGGGGTGAGTATCGCCAGCGTCACCCTCCATGTGGGCTACGGAACCTTTGCCCCGGTGCGGGCCGAGGATATCAGGGAGCATGCCATCCATGCCGAATACCTGCTGGTCTCGGAGCAGACCGCAGCAAAGGTCAATGAGACGAAAAGAAAAGGGGGGAGGGTCTGGGCCGTGGGCACCACCTCGGTGCGGGCCCTGGAGTTCGCGGCGGATGAGGCGGGCCGTCTCGCGCCGAAAAGCGCCTTCTGTGATCTCTACATCTATCCGGGCTATCGTTTCCGGGTGGTGGACAATCTGATCACCAACTTTCACCTGCCGCAGTCGTCGCTGCTTTTTCTGGTCAGCGCCCTGGCCGGCAGAGAGCGAATCTTTTCGGCCTATGCGGAAGCGGTACGGAAGGGGTATCGTTTTTACAGCTACGGGGATGCCATGGCGATCATCGGCAGGCATCCCCGCAAGGGGGCAGGTTAGCAGCAGCCCCCGCAGGCGGCGCTTTCCTTGGCGGCGCAGGAGGGGGCGGAATCGGCGCTGGCGGCGCAGGACTTTGCTCCGCTGGCGCTGCTGTAGCCGTCGGCGTACCAGCCGCCTCCCTTGAGCTGGAATGAACTCCTGGAGATCAGTTTCTTCAGGCTGCCCGCGCAGGCTGGGCAGGTGGTCAGAGGTTTGTCGGCAAGGCCCTGCATGGCCTCGACGACCTCTTGGCAGGATTCGCACTGGTACTCGTAAATAGGCATTTGGGTGTCCTCCGTCGCAAGCCCGTGTTCTGGGCTTGGAATAAATGTATAAAGGCTGTTCATCCGGCCGTCGGCTTGCCTTCCGGCATGGCGAGGCCCGGTTCGGCAATTTCACTCGAATTTTTATGGCGGTTCTCTGAAATGCTGTTTAATTTAATAATGTATCGTTAATCTGTCAATGTGCCCGTGCTTCTTTGTCGATTCATCTGCCGGGAGTTTTTCCCTCCGCTTCCGGCGACTATTTTGCGAGGTTTGAAACGTGCAGCAGATCCTGACTGCCCAGGCCGGGCCGGGAATGATACTCGCCAAGGATGTGCTCACTCCCGAGGGCCGCGTCCTTTGCGGCAAGGGGACGGAGCTGACCGGGGCGCTGATCGAGCGGCTCAGCCGCATGGAGATCATGAATCTCACCGTGGAGGGCAATCCGGTGAAGGTGGAAGGGGAAAAATCCCTGCCGGAGCTGCTCAAGGAGATTGATCTGCGCTTTTCCCGGGTGGAGAAGATCGCGCCGTTGATGTACCTGAAGAAGCGGCTCAAAGAACGGCTTGTCGCCTCACGGAGTGCCTGATGGAAGAAGACAAACGTGCTGAATTCAGAAGGGCGTTGCGTGAGATAAAAAATCTGCCGACCCTGCCCGGGATCGTCCTCAAGCTCAGCAAGATGGCGGAGGATCCCGATACCACCACCGAACAGATGGGCAAGGTGATCAGCAAGGATCATATCCTGGCCGCCAAGCTGCTCAAATTGGTGAACTCCGCCTTTTACGGCTTTCCGCAGCGGATCAGCTCCCTGAACAGCGCCATCATCCTGTTGGGCTTCAGTGTTATCAAGAGTTTGATCATCAGCGCCTCCATCTTCGAGGTTATGGAATCGCAGGACATCGAGCTGTGGGAGCATTCCCTCGGCTCCGCCGTGGTCTGCAGCGTACTGGCCAAAAGGCTGGGGGTCAAGGATCCGGAGGAGGTGAGCACGGCGGGGCTTATCCACGACATCGGCAAGGTCGCCATCAAGATGGAGCTGCCCAGGGAATATGAAAGGATCACCGAGCTGGCCCGGAGCAGGCAGATCTCCCGTATCGAGGCGGAGCGGGAGATTCTGGGGCTGGACCACGCCGAGGTGGGCGGCTGGCTGGCCAGGAGCTGGAATCTGCCCAACAAGCTGGTGGAGCCCATCGCCACCCATCACGATCCCCGGCAGGCCAAGGAGGAGCAGCTGGCTGCCTCCATTGTCCATTTCGGCGATGTGATGATCCGGGGACTCGGGTATGGACATGCCGGCGATATCTGGGTTCCACCACTCGACAACCGTGCCTGGCGCATGCTGGAGCTCACCCCCAACGATCTCGATCTGGTGCTTGAGGAGGTCGAAGAGAAGCTTTGGGATGTCAAGGGGTTCAGTCTCGAAATTCAAGCGAACCTGGAAGGAAATGCTGGCGCTCCTCCCTCTCCTGTCTAAACCTTTCTCTGGTTGTCGAACATGTCCCGTCTCCTGATAGCCGGCAGCGACTCCCTCCTTCTGCCCGAGTGCCGTGTGCTCCTCGACGCCAAGGGCTACAAGGTGAAATTCTGCCAAAGCCTCCAGACGGCTTTGGCCCAGGTGCTGGAAGATCCTCCGGACCTGCTTCTCACGGAGAAGGGTTTTTCCGGGAAAAACGGGGACATCGAGCTGATCCGGGCGGTGAAGGCCTGTCTGCAGAAGGCCAATATCCCAATCTTTCTGGCTATTTTTCCTGAGGAGCTCGGCGTGGAACTCGACTGGACCCTTTATGCGGTCGATGATCTTCTGGTGCGCCCTATCGCCCCGGAGATGCTTCTCACCAGGATTCGGCTGGCGGAATGTCGGATGATCCGCGCCTTTGACAACAATCCCCTCAGCCGGCTGCCCGGCAACACGTCGATCATCCGGGCCATCCAGGGGGTGTTGGCCGCCGAAGGCGAGGAGTATGCCGTCTGCTACGTGGATATCGACAATTTCAAGCCCTATAACGACCGCTATGGGTTTTCGCGCGGAGACGAGGTGATCCTGATGGTTGCCAGGGTCATCGTCAACGTGGTGGACGAGCTGGCGAGACAGGGCAGCTTTGTCGGCCATATCGGCGGTGATGATTTTGTCTTCATCGTCCGTCGGGAGCATGCCGAATCCGTCTGCCGGAAGATTCTGGACAACTTCGATCTGGTCCGCAACATGTTCTTGAGTGCCGAGGATATCGCCGCCGGGGCCTTCATCGGCCGTGACCGGCAGGAACGGGAAACGCGCTTTGCCCTGCTCAGCCTCTCCATTGCTGTGGTGATCACC
The DNA here is from genome assembly GCA_002347185.1 of Desulfobulbaceae bacterium UBA2262. Taxonomy (GTDB): domain Bacteria; phylum Desulfobacterota; class Desulfobulbia; order Desulfobulbales; family Desulfurivibrionaceae; genus UBA2262. Next base: position 5,519 of record DDXK01000132.1, read on the forward strand.
GGCACAGGCAGGTACCGCCATTATGGCGAGGTTTCTTCCGTTGCCTCGCAGATCAAGCATTATGTGAAAAAGCTTGAGGGGAGCAATTTTCTGATCGACCGCCGGGATCGGTAAGGCTTTTTCCCAGTAACGGGAAAAAGGGCAGTCGGTGCAGTCTGTTGTTCTCATTCACTATACAGGCACTCAGCATGAGTGCGCCTTCTTCATGTCGCATCTGTCTCCGCTCTGGATTCAGGTGCTTTTTTTTGCAAAGGTTGGAGATAAGACAAGGTCATCTTGCTTATGGAAAAATGGGGAGAGGGAAATGTCTTTGCAGGAGGGCCGAGTTGTCATTTCTACGAATAATCAGCGTTCGGGATGATATTTTTGCCGTGATCTTGTTTAATTTTCTTGCTCGCTGCTTCTTTTTGCGATAGGTAAAACTCTGATAAGAGTTCAATTATAATTTTTTTATCATATCGGAGGATATGCAGATGGGAAAAACCCTTGTGGAGATGGCGGCCGATCTCGTTCAGTCGCAGTGTGCTTCCAAAGCCATGAGCAGCGAAGAACTTACCCAGGCCTTGCAGTCAACCTTCAATGCCTTGCTGGCGCTGCAGGCTGATGAAGCAAAATTACAGGCAAGCGTTGCCGAAGGTGGCGCAAGTGCCGTTCCTGTTCAAGGGCTGACGCCTGAGAAATCGATTCAGAAAAACAAAATAGTTTGTCTGGAGTGTGGTGAGGAGTTCAAGATGCTCTCGCCCAAGCATCTTCGTTCGCATGGGCTGACCGGTCGTGAGTATCGGGTGAAGTGGGGGTTTCCCCTGCGTCAGCCCCTTTGTGCCAGGGCACTTTCCGAGCGGCGTAAGAAAGCGGGCAAGGATCGCGGCCTGCCCGAAAATTTGCGCAAGGCCATTGCCAGGCGCAAGAAGAGCGGCGGTTCTGGGAAAAAAGCTGCCGCTGCAAAGAAATAGAGTGCTCAGCGAAGGGTCTTTTTCTCTGGGCGTCGGAGTGAGCCGGCCGGTTCTCTCCGACGCCCGTTTCTATTCTGTCCCCGCGATGTCTGTTGACTTTTCCATTCGAACGCAGCATACTTGCACAACTTTTCCTGCCGCCCGCCTTTTTGGCAAGGCGTCCTCCCCGTAAGGCGCAGAACCACGGGATCTCATTCTGCATTGCGAAGCTCCAGCCCCACCACAGACGATAGAGAAAACGGATGATCGGCATTTTTGATTCAGGCGTGGGGGGCATGACCGTGGCGAAGGCCGTCGAGGAGCGTTTGCCCGGGCATCGGCTTGTCTATTTCGGCGATCTGGCCCGTACTCCCTACGGCTCGAAAAGCGCCGAAACCATCATCTCCTATTCCCGTCAGAACACCGAATTCCTCCTGGCCCAAGGGGCGAAAATCATCATCATCGCCTGCAACACCGCGGCCAGCGTCGCCTCCGATATCCTCCAGCAGGAGTTTCCCGTGCCGATCTTCGAGGTGATCAGCCCGGCGGTGCGCAGGGCCCTGGCCGCCAGCCGTTCCGGCCGCATCGGGGTGATCGGCACCCGCGCCACCATCAAGAGCGGGGTGTACGAAAAAAAAATCACCGAGCAAAATCCCGGCTATCAGGTTTTTTCCCAGGCCTGCCCCCTCCTTGTGCCGCTGGTGGAAGAGGGGTGGCTCGACCGGAGGGAAACGAAGATGATCCTCCGCCGGTACCTGCATCCCCTCAAGCTCAGGCAGGTGGACACCTTTGTTCTGGGGTGCACCCATTATCCGCTGCTCAAGGAGCTGATCCAGCCTCGGATCGGCAGGCGCGTCGCTCTCATCGATTCCTCTGAGGAGGTGGCGGAAAGCCTGGCCCGGTTTCTTGACAGCCATCCGGACATCGACGGTGCGCTCAGCCGGGATGGAGAGAATTCCTATTTTGTCTCCGATATAACCGACGCGGCGGCCGAGATCGCCCGCAAGGTCTTTGGCCGTCCCATTGTCCTGCAGAAGGCAGTCTCCGAGCGGTGAAGCCCCTGGCCAGCCCTCCCTGTGACTGCGCGTCCGTAATCCCGTCAAGGAGTTTCGCCATGGAGCAAAGAATACCCGCCAGGCTCGTTGCCTTTGGTGCCGCCCTCTTCCTGATCTTTTTCTTTTTTCCGTCAAGGCCCGGGGGGTGCGATCCCCTGGACACCCCGCAGGAGCTGGCGGTAAAACTCCAGGCCAGGTATGAAGAAACCAGGAGCATGGCCGCCGATTTTCAACAGGTCGCTTCGGTACCGATGAGCAACCGCAAGCGTCTGGGCGCAGGAAAGGTCGTGATCCTGAAACCAGGGCGGATCCGCTGGGATTACACGAGCCCCGACCGGCAGGTGTTGATCAGCAACGGCAAGAAGGTCTTCATGTATTTTGCCGCCTCCAGCCAGATGATTGTGCAGCCGGTCAGCGAATATATCAATTCCGATGTCACCTATTCCTTTTTTGTCGGTACCGGCAATATAGTCCGTGATTTCGAGGTGCTGCCCCCGGAGCGGCCGGCAGAGGGCGACCTGCAGGTGATCAAGCTGGTGCCCAAAGTCGCGCACCCGCAGGTGGATTCCCTGCACCTCTGGATCGACCGGGAGTATCTGCTCCGACGTCTTGAAATCGTCGATCATTTCGGCAGCGTCACCGAGTTGACTTTCGCCGATATCAGGAGAAACGAGGCCGTGGCAGAGGAGCTCTTCACCTTCACCCCTCCCGCCGGCACTGAAGTCATCGAGCAGTGAGGATGGGCGAGGCCGCTTCTCCGCATAACCCTTTCCGGCTCGGGCTGCTTTCTCTCCCCTGGGCCCTCTTCAACCGGCCCTCGGCCCAGCTCGGCGTTCTGAAGGCCTACCTGGAGAACGCCGGCGCCGGCAATCTGGCGGTCACCAGCCTGCACCCCTTCCTTGGTCTGGCAAAGGCCCTCGGTCCGGGCCTCTATCATGAAATTTCCCAGCAGGTCTGGCTTTGCGAAGGGCTGTACGCCGGGCTTCTTTTTCCCGAGCAGCGCCCCCACCTTGGCCCTTTTCTGACCAGGAGGCTCAAGGCCCTGCCGCAGGGAAAGGGGCACTCCCTGGATGGGCTCTGGGCAAAGGTGGAGGCCCATTTCGCAGGCTGGCTGGCGGCCACAGACTGGCAGGCCTTCGACCTTCTCGGTTTTTCCGTCTGCTTCAATCAACTGCTCTCTTCTCTCCATGCGGCGCGCGAGATAAAAAAAATGCACCCCGCCCTGCCCATTGTCTTCGGAGGCTCCTCCTGCGTGGCCGGGATGGGCGCTTCGCTGCTCGCCGCTTTTCCCTGGCTCGATTATGTGGTGCATGGAGAGGGGGAGCTGCCGCTTGCCGCCCTCTGCCAGGCCTTGGCCGGGAAGGCCCCTCTGCCGCCGCAGGTGCTTCGGCAAGGTCAGGCCGGGAAGATGGCCGTGCCGGCGGTCTGCCAGATCAAGAACCTGGATCGGCTTCCCCCTCCCGACTATGGGGATTATTTTCGTGAGCTGAAGAGTGTCTTTGCTGGCGAGCCCTTTGTCCCGGAAATTCCCGTGGAATTTTCGCGGGGCTGCTGGTGGGGCAAATGCACCTTCTGCAATCTGAACCTGCAATGGCAGGGCTATCGCGGCAAGAGTGCGGTCCGCATGCGGGAGGAGGTGGAGACTCTTGCCGAGCGGCATGGCTGCCTCGATTTTTCTTTCACCGACAATGTGCTGCCGCTCAAGGAGGCGGAACGCTTTTTCCCCGCGCTGGCTGCCGCGGGAAAGGATTTTCGTTTCTTTGCCGAGATCCGCGTCACCCAGCGGGGCAGGAGCCTGGCCGCCTTCCGCCAGGGGGGGCTCGTCACGGTGCAGGCCGGTATCGAGGCATTGAGCCAGAGCCTGCTCGATCGGCTGCGCAAGGGGGCCACGGTTATTGAAAACCTGGCCCTGATGAAGGAGGCCGTGGGGCTGGGGATCCGGCTGGACGGCAACCTCATCACCGAGTTCCCGTTGTCCGGCGAGGAGGAGGTGGAGCAAACCCTCGAGTGCCTCGATTTTGTCCTGCCCTTCACCCCTCTCGCCACGGCGGCCTTTTTTCTCGGTCATGGTTGTGAGGTGGCGGAAAAGCCTGATGAATACGGGATCCGCGCCATTGTGCAGCATCGGCACAACCGGAGGCTCTTTCCGGCCCCGGTGCTCAAAAAACTCACCCTGCTGCTCAACGACTATTGCGGCGATCGGGTGCGGCAGCGCCGGCTCTGGCTGCCGGTGGTCCGAAAGGTCGCTGCCTGGCGGCGCTTTCACGCGGCGCGTAAAACCCCGGCCCACCTTGTCCCGCCGCTCTCCTTCCGGGATGGCGGCACTTTTCTCCTCATCCGCCAGGAACTGCCCGGCCGACCCACCCTGCACCACCGGTTGCGCGGTTCTTCCCGCTCTATTTATCTGGCCTGCGGAGAGATCCGCGAGCTTGCGGAGCTTGAGGGGCGCTTTCCCAGGATCGGGCGCGAACAGCTGCTGAAGTTTCTTGGCGAATTGGCCGTAAAACGATTGCTGTTTGTCCAGGGAACGAGGTATCTTGCCCTGGCTGTGCGGGAAAAGGAGTAAATTCCCCTCTTCTTGTGAAGAGGCCAGGATGGGGAGGAGGCGGTGGCCCTTTGCCGGACCACCCGCTGGTATTTGCTGAAAGGCGGTGTATGGAGGAGAAGAGGGGAGAGTATCCGGTGAAGATGCTTGTGCTGGGCGGCTGCCGGAGCGGCAAGAGTCGTTATGCCGAAGAATGGGTCTCGGTGCGCTTCCGGGAGAAGGTCTATGTGGCCACCCTGGAGGACCTTGGGGATGGCGAGATGGCCCGCCGCATTGCCCTGCACCGGCAGAGCCGCGACAAGGGCTGGCGTACCCTGGAGGAGCCCCTGGCCATCGGCCGGCTCCTTGCCGGGCATGACGGAAGCGCCGAGGTCTTTCTGGTGGATTGTCTGACCATGTGGATAACCAATATGCTGATGCGTGACTTTCCGGACGGGCAGATCGAGGCCGAGGTGTTCGGGCTCGTGCGGACCGTGGAACAGCTTGCCAGTTCCGTGGTGCTGGTGGCCAACGAGGTCGGCCTGGGACTCGTGCCGGACACCGCCCTGGGCCGGCGCTTCCGTGATCTCGCCGGCTGGACGAACCAGCAGCTGGCGCAGGTCTGTCCGGAGGTGGTTTTCGTGGCCGCGGGTCTTCCCCTGCGGCTGAAGGGATGACGAAGATGGCAAGGAAAATACCCGGCGGCCAGGGCGCCCATGGCGGCGATATCATCGCCATGGCCAGGCAACTCAATTGCAAGGTCGCCGACCTCATCGACATGAGCAGCAACCTCACCCCCCTTGGCATGGTGCCCGGGCTGCGCGAGGCTTTGGTTGCGCGGCTTGAGGAGATCGCTTATCTGCCCGAGAGCGGCAGCGAAACCCTGGCCGCCCTCTTTGCCGAAAAGCACGGTCTGGCGCCGAGCCAGGTTCTGGTGGGCAACGGCACCACCGAATTCATCTACGCGGTTCCCGCCGGGCTTGCCTGCAAAAGGGCCCTGATCGTCACCCCCACCTACGGCGATTATCGGCTGGCCAGCGAATGGGCAGGGCTGGGAGTGGAGTTTTTCCCTCTTGCCGCCAGCGAGGATTTTGCCCTTGATTTTTCCCGCCTCGCGGCGGCCCTCTCGGGCAACGAACTGGTCTTTATCTGCAACCCCAACAACCCCACGGGCAGGGTGATTCCCACTCAGGCTCTGCATGACTTCATCATGGCGCATCCCGCCAGCGAGTTCCTCGTGGATGAATCCTACCTGCCCTTTGTCGCCGAACCTTCTCTGGCTGCCTTGCCCATGCCCGCCAACCTTTTTCTTCTCTGTTCCTCCTCGAAGATCTACGGCATCCCCGGTCTGCGCCTCGGTTTTCTCGTGGCCGCCGAGGAGAAGATGCGGCACCTTGCCGCGCGCCGCAAGCCCTGGGGGGTGAATCGCATGGCCCAGGTGGCCGGCGAGTATTTGCTGACCGGGGCGGATGACTATGTGCGGGCGGTGCGGGAGTACCTGCTTGCCGTGCGCCCCGGTTTCGTTTCCCGCCTTGCCGCTCTGCCAAAGGTAACAGTGGTGCCGGGAGAGGCGAACTTCATCCTCTGCCGTCTGGGAGCAGGGCGGACGGCGGCCTGGCTGCGGCAGGCCATGCTCACGAGGAGGATCATGCTGCGCGACTGCGGCAATTTCATCGGCCTTGATGAACAGTACTTTCGCCTCTCCTTGAAGAGCAACGAACAGAACGCCAGGTGTCTTGCGGCGCTTGCCGAAGTTTTAACGGCCCCTTAAAAAACGGGCGAAAGGCTGGCTGAAGCGTCTTTTTGGCCAGCGGGTGGTTGAAAAAGCCGGGTCTGGCTTTTTCAGCAAAATATCAGGAGCAACCCCATGCGAATCGCGATCCTCTCCGATACCCATGACCACATCGGCAACCTGCGTGCCGCGGTGAAATACATCAATGCCTACAGCGTGAGCATGCTGATTCATTGCGGGGATCTCATCTCGCCCTTCATGCTGGACGAACTCGCAAAGTTCGCCGGCGCCGTGCATCTGATCTACGGCAACAACGCCGGCGACCAGCACCTCATTTCCCAGTCCTGCGGCTCCCGCTATCCCGGCATCACCCAGCACGGCATCTTCGGCGCCGTTGAGGCGGGCGGCCGGAAAATCGCCTTCACCCACTATCCGCAGCTGGCCAGGGGGATCGCCTGCCAAGGCCTGTTCGACGTGGTCTGCTGCGGCCACAACCACCGCTACCATGTGGAAAAGGTCGGCGCTTGCCTGCTGATCAACCCCGGGGAACTGCTGGGCAAGGATGACCAGCCGGGGTTCGCCATTCTCCAGTGCGAAACCATGCAAGTGGAGCGGGTGGAGGTGGGTACTCCTTTTGGTGATAACTAAAAAAACAACGCGAAGGCGCAGGGGAAAGCATTATGGCACCGGGTGATAACGGGAGTTTTCAACTTTCCCTTTGCGTCTCTGCGTCCTTGCGTTAGCTTTGTGAATACTCAGGTTTCTTCTTTATTTCAGAAACCATCAACCCTCAGGTGAACATGATGAACACGACAAACGATGGCCCAAGCTTTGCCGAACTGTTTCAGGAATCAACCCTTGGCAAGAAGGAGAGCCTCAGGCCCGGCCAGAAGATCGACGCCACCGTGGTCCGCATTGCCAAGGACTGGATCTTTCTCGATCTGGGCGCCAAGAGCGAAGGCGCGGTGTCCAGGCATGAATTCGTCGATGGAGAGGGCAACGTGACCGTCAAGGAGGGGGACCGGGTGCAGGTCTACTTTCTCTCCGCAAAAAACAACGAGCGGCTCTTCACCGCCAAGGTGAGCGGCGGCGCGGTGCACAGTCACCTTGACGAGGCCTTTCACAATCAGATCCCGGTGGAAGGTACGGTGCAGGGCGAGACCAAGGGCGGCTTCGAGGTGCGTTTTTCCGGCAACATCCGCGCCTTCTGCCCCTACTCGCAGATGGAGATGCGCCGCATCGAAAATGCCGAGGAGTATATCGGCAAGAAGTTTTCCTTCCGCATCACCCAGTTTGGCGAGCACGGCAAGAATATCGTGCTTTCCCGCCGCGCCCTGCTGGAAGAGGAACGGGCCCGGCAGAAGGAGGCACTGCAGGAGCGCCTTGCCGTGGGGCAGAGTGTTGCCGGCACCATCACCTCCATCCGCGATTTCGGCGCCTTTGTCGATATCGGCGGCATTGAGGGGCTGATCCCGGTTTCCGAGATCGCCTGGGGTCAGGTCGAGGATATCCGCGAACGTATTGCCGTGGGCCAGGAGGTGACCGTCACCGTGCTCAAGCTCGATTGGGAGAACGAGCGCTACTCCTTCAGCCTCAAGGATTCGTTGCCCGATCCCTGGGAAGGCATCGAAGGCAGGTTTCCCGAAGGCAGCAGCCATACCGGCAAGGTGGTGCGCCTCATGGAGTTCGGCGCCTTTGTGTCCCTGGCCCCCGGCATCGACGGGTTGGTGCATATCTCCAAACTCGGCGCCGGCCGCCGCATCCAGCATCCCCGCGAGGTGGTCAAGGTGGGCGACGCCCTGGAGGTGAAGATCGACGGCATCGATCCGGAGAAGAAGCGGATTTCCCTTTCCCTGCCCATGCCGGCCAAGGACGAAACCGCACAGGCTGCCGGCAAAAAGGGCAGGGGGGGCGAGCAGGGCGAGGATCGGGAAGATTTCCGCAGCTATCTGGCGGAAAAGAAAAAGGATGAAAAACAGACCCTGGGCACCTTTGCCGATCTGTTCAAGGACAAGGTCAAGACCAGGAAATAAGCAGGGGAGGGGAGGCGAGGCGATGAGAGCGGTGTCCGGATTCGTGCTGTTATGGGTGGGCCTTGCCCTGGTTGCCGGCAATCCTGCCTTTGCCAAGGAAATTCGCCTCAAAAAAGGGGAGGTCTATCGCGAGGGGGATCTTGCCGTGGTCTGCGAGGGCGGTTCGGGCCGGGTGGCAGGGGGACAGGCCCTGGCGGTGCGGGAATGCCAGTACTGGGACGAGTTTGTGAAAACCTGCCTGTTCGAGAAGACCGTGTACAGCCATGACGGCCTGGAGTGCGTGGAGGAGTGCCAGCACTGGGACTCCTTCAACAAGCGCTGCGACTATCAGAGCCGGTGCGTCTTTCATCCCGGGCAGCAGGCCTTTGTTCATTCCACCTGCGCCGAATTCGATGACTACAGCCGCAAATGTCTCAGGGTCCGGGAGGAAAGGATCGACCGGGGCAGATAGCCTTTTGGGGCCGGCTGCTCATTTTTCCTCGTTGAAAAGTGGGATCTTCTGGGTGGCGATGAGGGAGATCAGGCTCATGCCGGCCCCCGCCACAAAGGGAATCCGGTAATCCACCATCCAGGCCATACCGAAAAGTACCGGGATGACCACGGCGGCGATATGGTTGATGGTGAATCCCACCGCCATGCTCGGCGCGATGTCCTGCGGGTCGCTCACCTTCTGGAAGTAGGTGCGGATGGCGATGGCGAAGTTGAAGAGCAGATGGTCGATGATGTACATGGCAACCACCACCACTTTGGACCCGGTGAAGGCGTAGGTGAGAAAGACCCCGATCAGGCCGGCGTATTCCACGCTCAGCACCCTCCGTTCTCCAAACCGCACGATGGCCTTGCCGATGAGCGGGCTGGCAAAGTAGTTGACGATATTGTTGGCGATAAAGAGCAAGGTCACCTCCTGTACGGAAAAGTGAAATACCTTGACCAGAAGGAAGACCGAGAAGGCGATGAAAATCTGCCGCCTGGCCCCGGACAGGAAGGTGAGGAAGTAGTAAAGGCCGTAGCGCCTCTTCAGGATCATCCTGCTGTGCTGGGGAACGAGGTTTTTGTGGGTCGGGTCCTGGCGGAGGCCCCAGAGGGCGGCGAGGATGACCAGACAGCCCATGCCCAGATAGAGAGTCCTGTAGTCCGCTATTTTTCCCAGGAAAAGAATGCATACCGCCACCGCGATGTTGGCCGCGGCGGAAAGACTGCGCAGCCGGCCGAAGACCACGGGTGTGGTCAGTTTGTCAAAGTACTGCAGGGTAAGGGACTGGTTGGCGGTTTCAAAATAGTGGAAGCCGAAGCTCATGACGAGGGTGGTGGTAATGAGCCCCAGGTAGCTGGGGAAAAATCCGGCCGCCGCCGTGCCCAGGCCGAGTAGGAGCACGGAAAAGGCCGCGAGCCGGTGCTCGCGGAGGAAAAGCAGGACGTAAATGGCCAGAAGGGCCAGGAAGCCCGGGATCTCGCGTACCGACTGGATGGCGCCCACCTGTTTTCCGTCGAGCCCCACCACCTCCACGGCAAAGTTGTTGAAGAGGATAGTCCAGGCCTGCAGGCCCACCACCGAGGCGATGGTGAGGATAACGAGAAAGCGGAACATGGGCCTTTGGGCTTCGGTGATCATCAGGACAAGCCCATTTTAATTTTGGCAGAGGGGCAACAAGTTGAGAAATTTTCCCCTGCGTTCATAGCATCTTTTCGCTTTTGCTGCCAGTTTTTCAAGAAAGAGAGCGGCCGGTGGGATGGGCTCCACTTTTTGGTCACCTTCATTTCTTTTTTGGCAGCCCGTTTTTTGCCAATTCTTCAATCGTGAAGAGTAAAAAGAGAAGCAGAAAAACAGAACCTACACAATAGAGAAGAGACAGCCAGAATTCAGGATACAAGGAGTCAATCAACGCATAGGCCAATAACAGGTAGAAAAGCTTGCCAGCCAGCAGGCACAGAAAAAAGAGAAAGCTCAGCATCTCGCGCTCCAGGGGATAAAGGATGTTTTATCCCATGATGGCATAGAGGCTGGGACAAATGATGTCCCAGGTAAAATTTTTCTTTACATCGAGTCGTGCTAGAGGCCGCTCCGCCGCTGGCGGACCATCTCGAAGAGGATGATGCCGGCTGCCACCGAGGCGTTCAGGGAGTTGAGGGTCCCGGCCATGGGGATGGAGACGATGACGTCGCAATGCTCGCGGATCAGGGGGCGGATGCCCTTGCCCTCGCCGCCCACTACCAGACAGACCGGGCCGCTGAATCTGGTGCGGTAGAGGGATTGTCTGGCCTCACCCGCCGCTCCGTAGACCCAGAATCCCTTCTCCTTCAGGGTTTCCAGGGCGGCGGCCAGGTTGGTCACCAGGCAGAGCTTGACATGGGCCATGGCCCCGGCTGCCGCCTTGGCCGCAGTGGCGTTGAGGGGGGCCGAGCGGTCCTTGGTCATGATGACGCCGCAGGCCCCTGCCGCCGCGGCGGAGCGGATGATGGCCCCCAGGTTGTGCGGATCCTGGATCAGATCCAGGGCCACGACAATGGGGTGCTCTTCCTGGCGCAGGTCGGAGAGCAGGTCGTCGAGACTGGTGGTGGCCACCGGCGCCACCCGGGCCATCACCCCCTGGTGGTTCTGCTGGGCCGTGCCGGGAAAGCGCTGGGCCGGCAGAAAGCGGACCTTGATTCCCTGCTGCTGGGCAAGATCGATGATCTCCTGCAGCTTCCTGCCGCCCTTGTGCTGCTGGACCATGATCTCCCGGACCTTGCGGGGCTGGAGGCGCAGCAGTTCAAGGACAGGATGGATGCCCCAGAGCAGTTCTTCGTTGGCTCCCTGTTCAGCCATGGCGAACGCTTATCCTCTCCCCTCGAGGGCGGCCAGCTCGATGGGCAGACCGGCGGCATCGCGACGGGCCCGGCAGCGTTCGGCCAGGATCACGGCCGTAAGCATCTGGGTCGCCTCTTCCAGCCGGTCGTTGATCACCAGATAGTCGTAGAGCGCGGCGTCTTCCATCTCCTTCCGGGCGTTGTTCAGGCGGAGGCGGATGGTTTCCTCCTGGTCGGTGCCGCGGCCGCGCAGCCGTTTTTCCAGCTCCTGCCAGGAAGGGGGGGCGATGAAGAGGAAGATGGCTTTGCTCCCCGTCATGGCCCTGATCTGGCGGGCGCCCTGCACGTCGATGTCGAGGAAGATGTCGATTCCCTTCCCCAGCTCCTCTTCCACCGCCTTCCGGCTGGTGCCGTAGAGGTTGCCATGCACCTCGGCCCATTCGAGGAAGGCGCCTTGTTCCCGCATGGCCATGAATTCCTCGCGGCTGACAAAATGGTAGTCGCGGCCGTTCTTCTCGCCGGCCCTTGGCGGCCGGGTGGTGTGCGAAACCGAGAAGGCGAGGTTGCTCACCCTGGCGAAGAGCTCCCTCAGAATGGTGGTCTTGCCGGCCCCGGAGGGTGCGGAGATGACGAAAAGATTTCCCCTGTTCATCTGCCCGCCCTTTCCCCTGCATCTTCTTCGCGTTTCTCGTAGGAGCTCAGGAAACGCATGGTGATGGTTTCCGGCTGCACCGAGGAAAGCACGATGTGATTGCTGTCCAGGATAATGATGGAGCGGGTCCGCCGGCCTTCGGTGACGTCGATCAACCGTTTCTGCTCCTTGGCTTCCTCGCGCAATTTTTTCATGGGCGAGGATTTGGGATTCACCACCGCGAGTACCCGGCTGGCGAGCACCGCGTTGCCGAAGCCCACATTGATCATTCGTTGGTCCATGGCCTTTTCCGCATTCAGAATGAAGAATTAAGGGGGGGATGGAAGCAGTGAAGGGCGAGGCGACTTCGTCGGGATTCTTGCCTTCTGCGCCTCCCTCACTCTAAGTTCTGCACCTGTTCCCTGAGCTTTTCCACCTCGGTCTTCAGCTCCACCGTCAGGTGGGCGGTGGGGGCGTCGGAGATCTTGGAAGCCAGGGTGTTGATTTCCCGTAAAAATTCCTGAAGGAGAAAGTCAAGGCGCCGCCCGACCGGCTCGTCTGCCGCGAGAAAGCCGGCGAACTGGCTGATATGGCTGCGCAGGCGCACCACCTCTTCGGTGACGTCGGACTTGTCCGCCATGAGCGCCACCTCCTGCGCCAGACGAAGCGGATCGAGATTCACGCCCTGCAGAAGATTGGCCAGTCGCTCCTGCAGTTTTTCACTGCGCCGTTCGACCATGGCAGGGATATCCTGGCTGATGCGCTCCACCGTCTCGGCAAAGGCGGTGAGACGGCTGCTCAGCTCCTTTTTCAGCGCCTCGCCTTCCTGCTCCCGCATGACCAGGGCATTGGCCAGGGCCAGTCGCAGAGCTTCTTCCATGCCTGGCCAGACCGTGTCGAGGTCTTCCTCCTCCTCATGGGCGGTGATGAGTTCCCGAAAATCCTTGAGCATGGCCAGGGTGGGGGCGTCGGGCAGGTTCAGCTCCTGCCGGATATTCTCCAGGCACTGCTGGTAATTGCGGGCCAGGGGCAGATTGACCTGCAGGCGGATCGTGTCGCCGGTGTCGGCGCCCGGGGTGACGAAGACATCGACATGGCCGCGGCTGTAATGGCCGGAGATTTCTTTTTTGATCCGGTCTTCCAGGCCCAGGTACTTGCGGGGCAGCTTGATGGCGGGATCGAAGAATTTGTGGTTCACGGAGCGGATCTCGACGCTCCAGCTTTTTCCGCCCTGCTCCGAGTCGCCGCGGCCGTAAGCGGTCATGCTCAGGGGCCTTTTCATGCGATGGCCTCCAGCAGTTCGGCGGTGGAGGCCGTGGCCGTGCCCACCTTGCCGACGACGATGCCGGCGGCAAAATTGGCGATGGTGGCGGCATCGGCCGCAGAAAGGCCGACAGCCATGCCGAGGGCCAGGGTGGCGATCACGGTGTCTCCGGCGCCGGTGACATCGTACACCTCCTTGGCCATGGTGGGGATGGTGAACATCGGTCTGCCTTTTTCGTAGAGAGCCATGCCTGCCTCGCCGCGGGTGATGAGGACGGCATGGCAGCGCAGCTTCTCCTGCAGGAGCCGGGCCGCGGCCTGCAGCTCTTCCTCGCTGCGGATGCTCAGCCCCGACATGCGTTCCGCCTCGTGGTGGTTGGGGGTGATGATGGTGGCCTCCTTGAAGCGCTCCGGGTTGTATGGTTTCGGGTCGACTATCATCGGAATCTTCATTTTTTTGAGCTTTTTCCGCAGCTGCTCCATGAGGGGCATGTTGATCATGCCCTTGTTGTAATCGGAGACGATGACGGCATTGAAATCCGCCAGATTGGCGTCCAGGAAGCGGAAGATCTCAGCCAGCCGCTCAGGGGCAGGCTCTCCGGTTTTTTCCCGGTCGAAGCGGACAACCTGCTGACTCTGGGCGACAATCCGAGTTTTCAGGGTGGTTGGCCGGTTGGCGGTGCGGACGATCCCGGCCGTGGAGGAGCCGAGGTCGGCCAGCAGGGTGAGCAGGTGGTCTCCCATGGCATCCTTGCCGATCAGGCCGCAAAGGCTTGCTTCGCCTTCCTGGGCATAGATGTTGTGCAGGACGTTGGCCGCGCCGCCCAGGAGCAGGCTTTCGTGGGTGACATCCACCACCGGCACCGGCGCCTCCGGCGAGATGCGGGAAACCGAGCCCCAGATGAAGTGATCGACAATGATGTCGCCGAGCACCAGAACCTTGGCGTCACGGAAGCGTTGCACGGCCGAGCGCAGCTGTTTTCTTTTCGGGCTGGTCAGGGTCAACGATGGGCTCCTTTTGTGAAAAATCGCGCTATTCCAGTACGTTCGGCACGCTTCTGCCGCAGGCGAGTCGGCCGGAGGCGGGAAGAGAGGCAATTATAGACTTCCCTTCCCTGATGGGCAAGAAAAGAGTGCGGGCCGGCAAATTGTTCTTGGGGCTCCGGATCAAAAAAGGCCCTGCCGGGGTGAACCGGCAGGGCCTGATAAGGGAGAAAACAGGGAAAACCCGTTTCCTATGGGTTTTTGCCTATTCGGTTGCCGTGCACTTGCCTCCCTCGCACTCGACGTCGGCAACCAGCACCCGCGCCTTGATGCCGGCCTTCTTCAGGGCGGGGACCGCCATTTCCGCCCGGGCGCCGGTGGTGCAGTGCGCCAGGATTTCCTTGTCCTTGGGCAGCTCGCCGATGCGGGCCTCGATCTCGTCAAGGGGGATATGCACGGAGTTGGCGAATCTGCCGTCCGTCACCTCATCGTTGGTTCGTACGTCAAGGATCAGCTGTTGCGGGTTGCCCTCCACCGCCTTCATGAAGTCGGCCAGGCTCACCTCGCCCTTGCCCATCTGACGCTTCCAGGTGATTTCGGCCGGGGTGGGGCCTTTGGCCAGCGGGCCTTTCCAGGTGGCCACGCCGCCATGCCAGATCGAGCCTTTTTTGCAGCCCCATTTTTTGACCATCATGTAGGCTTTTTCGGCATCGGCCAGGGTGTCGCCATAGACGACGACGGGCGCCTTCTGGATACTGGGCAGATCATCCTCCCGGTCGGGCAGGCTTGCCAGCGGGATGTTGTGGGCGCGGGGTATGTGGCCTGCCTCGTAGGCCTCCTTGGCGCGGAGGTCGATGAGAACGATGTTGCCGGATTTGACAAATTTTTCAGAGGCAAACATGTTGTGGCCGGTTTTGCTCCAGCCAGGGGTGCCCTGCAGGTAAACACGAACATTCTTGTAACCCATTTTCACCGCCAGACCGGCGGATGCGGTGCTCATCCCTCAGGTGGGGCCCCCGCAGTAGAAAACAAGCATGGTGTTGTTGAGTTTGGCGTCGCCGGGGAAGCGGGCGGCCCCGATTTTTTTCAGGTCATCCACCGGGATGGAGACAGCGTTGGGGATGTGGCCTTCGTGGTAGCGGGGGGCGGGCCTGGAATCGACGAGGAAAAAATTGGCCTCGCTCGGTCCCTGATTGACGAGCTTCACCAGCTCTTCGGTGCTGATCTCGGTGACGCCCGGGGGCAGCTCGGCAAGCTTGGGCTTGATGACCGTGGCCACCCTCTCCTTGCCCTGGCCGGAGAATTCGATGATGGCCGCCTCGCCTTCCGCTGCGTGCTCAAGGCCCGTGGTGTTGTCGTCGAACTTGACCATCTCGGTGCCGTCCTTGACCTCGATGGTGATGGTTTTTGCCTTGTTGGACTTGCCGGTGACCTTGCCCGTGAGGACGTTCTTGGCTTGGGCGGCGGCCGCCGGAGCCTGCTCCGCTGCCTGGGCCTCATGCAAGGAGCCAGCCGGACCGCTCACCAGAAAGGCGGCAAAGACCAGGAAGGGGACAAATTTCAATAGCCGTTTTTTCTTCATGCAGGTTCTCCTTTGTCGCTGAGTAGTGATGGTTGGCGTTTCAAGGTGATGCATTTTCCCGCTGTTCGCTTTCCTCCTTGTGTTCTTTTTTAATGAAGCCGCAGAGCCTGCTGCACGCTCCGCAGCAAAAGTTCGGGAGTGAACGGTTTGGTGAGGCAGGCTCGGCATCCCTGCGCCATGAGCCTTTGCACCGTGGAGGCCTCGACATCCTCCGCTAAGACCAGAAACGGCACCGGAATATCTCCGTGGGCAAGTCCTTCCAGAAAACCAAGGGGCGATTTATCCGGGCCGCTGTCCATGTCGGCGATGAAAAGGTCGATGGCGGCCGGGGTGTCCTGGAGCCGACGCATTGTGGTCAAGGCCTCCGTGACGCTGTCGGCGACACTGACCTGGTAGCGTGCCTGCTTGAGCATCAGCGCGATGCTATGCCGCAGGTTCTCCTCTCCTTCCGAGAGAAGGATATGGCTGATGTGCGCGCTTTGGGCTGCCAGCATCTCCGGACCGGTAAGTTTTTTTGCATGCCATAACGTCTATCTGCTCACATTTTTTTTCAATATGCAAGAGTGGTGCCGCAAGATTTTTTCAGCCGTAATCGCCTGAACTTGCTGGGGAATGCTTTGCGTTGGGAGGCATGCCCCCCGGGCGGCGTGGGTGCAAAGGATTTTGACAGGGTCGGGGTGCGACGGGAAAAAGGCAGGGAGTGTAAGGAGGGAAGGGGTTGCCGGGCTGCAAAGAACCTTGCGGGAGGTTGCCAGGGCCTGCCCGGACCCTGACAACCTTCCTGCTTTTATTCCTCGCTGTCCACCTGCTTCAGGCGCCAGTTCAGGGCCTGCCTGGTGATACCGAGCATCTCGGCGGCAATGGCCTGATTGCCGTTGGACCGGTTCAGGGCCTCGAGGACCAGCAGATAGCCGGCTTCCTTGAGGGAGGGCAGGCGGGGCAGGTCGGCGAAGGGGGTACGGGTTTCCTGATGCTTTTTGCCTTCTTCTTCCACGCTCGGCCTTTTTTCCCGGATATATTCCTTGAAAGAATCCATGGAAAGGGTGCGGGCCTTGTGCTTGCTCACCGCGTCGAAGATCATGTTCCTGAGCTCCCGCAGGTTGCCGGGAAAGGCATAGGTGCCGAGCAGGCAGATCAACTCCTTGGGAAAGGCCGGTTTCTTCTTGCCGAGTCGCTCCGCCGCCTCGTCGAGAAAGTAGTCCACCAGCAGGGGCAGGTCGTCGAAGCGCTCCCGCAGGGGGGGGATGTGGATGCGGTGGGCGTGGAGACGGTAGTAGAGATCCTTGCGGAAGGAGGCGTTTTCCTGCATCTGCTGCAGGTTCTGGTGGGTGGCGAAGATCATCCGGCAGTCGGTGCGCTTGGGGATGTCGGCACCGAGGGGGAAGTATTCGCGTTCCTGGATGAGGCGGAGCAGCTTGATCTGGGAAGCCTGGCTCAGGTCGCCGATTTCGTCAAGAAAGAGGGTGCCGCCGACGGCGTGGTCGATAAGCCCGCGGCGGGCCTGCTCGGCGCCGGTGAAGGCCCCTTTTTTGTGACCGAACAGGGTGTCGGCGATCATGGTGTCATCCAGGCCCGCCACGTTGACCGGGACAAACTCGCCCTTGCGCATACTCAGGACATGGAGCGCCCGGGCGATGAGCTCCTTGCCGACCCCGGTTTCGCCGGAGATCAGCACCGGTTCGCTGGTCGTGGCAATGGATTCCATGTACTGGAAGATGGTGCGCATCGCCTTGTTGTGGGTGACGATCTGCGCAAAGGCCTCGGGGTGGTCCAGGCGGTCCTTGAGAAAATGCTCCTTGAGCTGGTCGTTTTCGTGGCGCAGGCGGCTGATGTCGATGGCCCGCTGCACCCCGGCTATCAGCCGCGTCTCTTCCGTAACCTTGGTGTAGTAGTCGAAAGCGCCGAGTTTCATGCACTTGACCGCCGTATCGAGCAGGTCGAGACCGGTGATGATGATTACCGGCACCTGGGGATGTTCCTCCACGATGCGCGGCAGCAGCTCCTCGCCGGAAAGATGCGGCATGGTCAGGTCGAGGACGATGACGCCGATCTCCTCTCTGTCCAGGATTTCCATCACCTTTCTGCTGTCGTTGCAGCAGATGATGTTGTTGAGGCCCTGCGAGCGCAGGGTCAGGCTGAAGCCGTGCAGCCAGGCATCCTCGTCGTCGACCAGCATGATGGGGCGGAAGGGGGAAAGCTCTTTTTCCATGAAGGGATGTTTCTCCTGTGGGGGCCTGGGGCAACCGGGAAAGTATAGCGCAATTCCGCCGGATGGCAAGCCCGGGTTCCCGCGCCGCGCCTCAGTGGTTCGCTTCGGTTTTTTTCTTTTCCGCTTCGAGGGGGAAGGTGACGGTTGCCGTGGTGCCTTCCGCCTGGTTCGAGCTGAAGCGCAGGCTGCCGTTGTGCTCCTTGACGATGCCCGCGGAAACGGAAAGGCCCAGGCCGGTGCCGCCGTAGGAACGCTTGGTGGTGAAAAAGGGGTCCATGATCTGGTGGAGGATTTCCGGGGGGATGCCAGTCCCCTGGTCGTGGACGGAAACGCTCACCTCGTTTTTTTCACTGTCATGATGGCTGCGGATGCTGATGGCCTGGTTGGGATCGGTGAGCGCCTCGCAACTGTTCTGGATCAGGTTGATCAGCACCTGCTCCAGCCGTTGCCGGTTGCCGCGGATGGCGGGCAGGGAGGGGGCCAGTTCGCTGTGGAACCGTTTGGTCGCCTTGCTGATCTTGTTGTGGTTGAGCCGCACCGCCGCCTGAATCACCTCGTTGATATCCACCTGCTCCATGAGGCGCGAGGTGTCCTGCCGCGCATAGTCCTTGAGGTCCTGGACGATGTTCTTTATCCGCTTGGCGCTGTCCTCGAGTTCGAGAAAGAGCCTGGGAATCTGTTCGCACATCTCGCTGTACTCAAGGCCGGCAATAAGAAAGTCGCCGTTTTCCCGGTAGTATTCGTCGAGGATCGGCCGGGCGCTCTCCCAGGCCTTGCAGAGCATGGCGGTGTTCAGCATGGCGATGCTGTTGGGGTTGTTGATCTCATGGGCCACGCCGGAGATGAGTACGCCGAGGGAGATCATCTTGTCGGCCTGGATCAGCTGCTGCTGCTGGAGCCTGGTCTCTTCCTCGGCCCGCTTGCGTTCGGTGATGTCCCGGATGATCCAGATGGAATTCCACTGCTCCTTGATGCGCGCCTCGGAAAGGGAAAGTTCGATGGGGATCTCCCTGCCATCCTTGCTGCTGGTGATGAGTTCTATGGTTTCGCGGATCGGATCGTCGGCGGCGGATTTTTTTGTTGCGGACTCCTTCTGTCCCGATTCGGAAAGCCGCGGGGAAATCAGGGTATGGATCGGCTTGCCGATGGCCTCCTCGGCGGTGAAGCCGAAGATTTCCGCGGCCGCCTCGTTCCAGTAGGAGATGTTGCCCCGGTGGTCCATCATGGCGATGGCGTCCTGGGCCGAGGCGGTGAGGTTGCGGAACTTGTCCTCGCTTTCCCGCAGGGCCGCCGCGGTTTCCCCCTGCTTCTGCCGGGTGAGGGTGTAGCTGCGGGCCAGGGTAGTGAGTTCGTCGGCCAGGTTGACCACCTCGGACGGCCCGCTCCAGGAGAAGCGCACATGCTCTTCACCCTTGTTCAGAATACGGTCCAGGCCGGTGAGGATCGCGTCGTTGATCTGGTCGATTTTCTGGGCAATGGTGTTGGCCAGAAGGGAAACGACCACGCTCATGATGAGCACGATGGCGACGATGTTGTAAATGAGAGAGAGTTTCCATTCCTCGGCGGCGCTGCGGTCCACCGGGGTGCCGAGCCAGAGGGCCGGGCCCAGGTCGGGAGTGAAGATGACGGGCAGCCAGGTGAAACGGCGGCCTGGCTCGCCCTCCCAGAGAAAGGGACGCGAGGCGCGTGCCTCTTCTGTCAGGGAGGGGAAACGAGAGAAGATGTTGCTGCCCCTGGCCATGGGCGGCAGGTTGTCGTCGCGCCCAAGCTCCAGAGAGGTGAGTTCGGGAGGCAGATGGACGATTTCGCCCTCGCCCGTTACCCAGCAGGCCTTCTGATGGGCGGCGAGAAAGGTGGCCAGGTCCACTTCGAGCAGAACCACGCCGATGGCCTTGCCGTTGCTTCCGGCGATGGGAGTGATGAGGTTCAGAACCCCGGGAGCGGACACCGCATCCCCGCCGCCGGCCTGAAAAAGGGTGTCTATTTCAAGCTGCTGCAGCTGCAGCCCCTTCCAGAAGAGGGCGGAATCCTGAAAATTTCCCGGCTCGCCGGCCGGACCTGCCTGCAACAGCTGCTGTTCGTCACGGAAGAGTCGGACCTGTTCTTCGCCGTTCAGGTCGATCACATGCGCCCTGCGCACCATTTTTTCCGGGTTCAGCAGGTGGACGAGCAGGCGGGCGAGGCCTTCACGGTCCGTCGCCGTCAGCAGGGAGATGGAATGGCCCGAGGCCTGGCGCACGGTGAGGGGGATGGTTGCGATCTGAAAAAGGCTTTTCTTGAGATTTTCGATGTGGGCGTTCAAGGTGACGAACTGGCCGTCGGCCAGGGCGATGATCCGGGCCTCTTCCACGCTTTCGTGCTTGTTGATGTGGTCCCTGAGGTTGATGCCGACCAGGGTGAGGATCGGCAGAACACCGAAGGCGAGGAGGATGACAAAGATGAGAGTCCGCAGTTTCATGGCTGGCCCGGTTCGGGTATGTTATCGTGTCGGCAGGCTGAGGTCAGCGGTGCGGAGAGAAACAGTTCAGCTGAGGATAGTACATGAAAGAGATTGTCATTGCAATCACCGGCGAGGAGCTTGATTTTCAACTGACGCGGGCCCTGGCCCGAAGCCTGGCCGAGAAAGGGAACGCCGAGGCAAGCCTGGTCGCCTGGTTTGACGCAAAGGCGGGGAAGCACTCGCCCTGCTGCCTGAAATGCGAGATCGGGGAGCGACCGGGCTGGGAGGTGTATGGCGAAAACCACGGAGGCAGGGTGAAGGTGATCTTTAACGCCCGGGAGTATGTGTTTATCTATTCGTAGTACATATTGACCGGACAACGGCTGGCGGCCGCGGGCCTCGTTTTCATTCTTCCGCCTCTGCCGCTCGCAAGGCCTGGCGAAAGAGGATCCGCCTCGCTTCCCAGGGCGCGGTGGCGAAGTCCTCCTCCCTTGCTCCTTCCTTTGTCTCGATTTGCAGGCACCAGCAGCCATTTTCCACGACAATGACCGGGCTGATTTCGTATGGCTCGAGCCGGGCAATCTCCTGATCGGCTGCGGCAAGCGGGTCGAGAAAGCGGCTACCCAGATTGCCGCCAAGATCCTTGCTGCCGTCCTGGGAGAGCTCCTTGGCAAGCGAACCGAAATCCTCGCCGTCAAGAAGTCTGAGCCGGGCCTCTGCGCAGAGTCTCTTCTGTTCCTCTTTACGGTCCGGACTGTCCAGGGGATGGATATAGCGGAAGATGCCGTGCAGGCAGGCTCGTTCCGGCAGGATAACCGGCTGGGCCGCAAGTTGCGCCAGGGCCCTGGGGATCAGTTCCTCCCTGGCCTTGCGGTATTCTTCGAGCCGGGACGCCACCAGGGCTGATAGCTCCTTTTCTTCGGGCAGCCCCTCACCGAAAGCCTTGCGGACAATTGCCAAAAGAAGTGCTGCATCCCCTTCCTCGACTCTCTTTATCTCTCTTTTCTGCTTCCTCACTTCTTGTCGTAAAGAAGCAAGGCGGGGCCGCCTGTTGAGCGATTGGAAATAAATTTTGCTGCCTCGGTTTTCTTTCAGCAAATGGCCGAGACTGAAAAGGCTTGCGCCGGTGTACCCTTCTTTTCCGGCAACTTCTGCTTCCGCGCCGATCCGGACGGGAGGCTTGATGTAGGCGCCCAGCCCGGCCCAGAGTTCCACCTGGCCGAGCCGGTTCTTAGCGGCGGCAATGGCGGCGAGCTGGTTGCCCACCCGGGAGGTTTCTCCAAAATAGGCCATGGGGTAGAGGGCATCCACCAAACCTTCCTCAGCCCAGCCTTGCCAATCCTGGCCCTTTTCCAGATAGGCGTCCGCCGCATCGGGAAATACTGCGGCGCTCACGATCATATCCGGCCGGGCTTCCGACAGGACGGCGCGTAGGTCGCGTAACAGCCGGCTGACTTCTTGAGCCCGCATCTCGCTCCAGAAAAGGGCTGCAGTGGTCAGGATCCGCTCCGCCTCGTCCTGTTCTCCCATGAGCCAGGCTTTCAGCTCTCTCCGCTCGATGGCTTGCGGCAGGTAGCGCGGGTCATAGCCCTGTTCTTTGTAAAACCGCTCTCCCAACTCCCCGCTCTTGCCGAAATTCGGGCCGGGATAGCGGATGAAATCAAGATGGATGCCGCTCACCGCATAATTTTCCGCCAATTCCCGGACAACCCTTGTGAAAAGTTGCCGGTACTCGGAAGAAGCCGGGTCGGCAAAGATGCCGTCCACCCAGGCCAGTCTTTTTTCCGCCTCGCCGTATTCGGAAAGGGATCTGCCGTTGTTGTCCGAAAGGATCCAGGCATGCCCCGGGAAGCCGGGATGGGCAGGGTCGGCAGGAGGAACGCTGTCGCCCCATAGATAGTAGACATTGAGCCAGGCATGGACAGGCAGAGGCGCGCATTGAGTGAGCAGCCGGGCAAGAGGATCGAAGTCGGCTGGCATCATGGCCAGACTTTCCGGGCGTGGCGCCAGAACACTCTGGTAGAAGGAGTCGGCCCGGCCCCGCACCTGGACGAGCAGTTGGTCAAGGCCCACTTCTTTGGCCTCGCGGCAAATGGCAGCGATCTCCTCCGGGCTGTCCGCATCGTAGCGGACCACCCAGGCGCTTGTTTTGAGGCTAGGCGCGCAGGCGGCAAGGAGGAGAAGGCAGCTCAGGAAGAGGCAGTGAAGAAAAAGCGGAAAGCGGGTGGTGTCCGGGGCTAAAGGGCAGGCCATCTGTTGACCTTTTTGGGGGGTGATGGTAAGTATGCTGGTTTCTGGAAAAGGCCTCGCGCCAAGGCGCGGAGGCGCGAAAATCTCTTTATGCTTTATGTATCCAAGGTAGGCAAGGCTGCTATGAAAAACAATATGACCGAGACGAAAAAATTTCCGGAAGGCATGGTGCCCTTGGGCAATTCCCCCTTCAGGTTCGCCTGCCATCCCGGGGTCTCCTGTTTCACCCGCTGCTGCCGCAAGCTTGAGCTTTTTCTCTACCCCTACGACATCATCCGCCTGAAAAAGCGGCTCAACATCTCCTCGGAGGAGTTCCTGAACGCCTACACCGGCGTGGTTCAGGGCGCAAATCCCTTTTTCCCTTCAGTGATCATGCGCATGCAGGACAACGAGGAGCATACCTGCCCCTTTCTCGACCCTGAAAAGGGGTGTCTGGTCTATGAGGATCGGCCTTCGGCCTGCCGCACCTATCCCCTTGAACGGGCGGTGGACCGCAATCCCGAGCGGGGAGCGCCCCAGGAGTATTACTTCATGACCAGCCATGAGTACTGCAAGGGCCATGCGGAGGAGAAGGAGTGGCGCGTCCGGGAATGGCTGCGGGATCAGCAGCTCGTCTATTACAACGCCATGGACGACCTCTGGGCCGAGATGGACACCCTCTTTGCGAGAAACCCCTGGAAGGGAGAGGGCGCGGCCGGCCCCAAGCAGCTCCTGGCCTTCATGATCTGCTACAATATCGATCGGTTCCGCCAGTATGTGAATGACCACGACCTGCTCGCCCAGTTCCGGCTCGACAAGCCAAAAAGGCGCGCCATCGAGAGCGATGACGAGTCCCTGCTCAAGTTCGGCTTCGACTGGCTCAAGCTGATCCTGACCGGCCAGCCGACCCTGCAGCGGAAGTAGCCTTCGGCTTACTCATCCTTCTGGCGCCAGCGGTTGTTTTTCCCTCCATTGCGGGCCTGCACCTCGGCCTTGGTCTTCAGGTAGTTCACCGCCGGGTACCCGAGGGTCTGCGCAACGGCCTCGGAGAATTCCCGGCAGGGGCGGACGGTGAAGTCGCGGGGCGTGTCGATGTCCACCTCGCCGCGGCCGTCGAAGTGCAGGGTCAGGGAGACCGGGCAGGGACCGTGGTGTTCGCGGACCCTGGTCTTCAGGAGTTCCAGCTTCTGGCGACTGACCTTGTCGGCCTGCAGCAGGATGCGCGCCCCGCAGGTGTATTTGAGCCGGGCCTCGGCAAGATCGTCCACCGCGTCGGCGATGATCTTGGCGCCCCGTTCCTCCTGCTTGACCGTGCCCAGGACGACGAGGGGCTCGTCGCGGGTGAGGAGATGACCGCTCCTGGCAAAGGCCTCGGGGAAAATCACCACCTCCACGGCGGCGGCGGTATCCTCCAGGGTGATGAAGGCCATGCGGTCGCCCTTCTTGCTCTTGTGTTCCTTGTACTCCCGCACCAGGCCGCCCACCCGCACCGGCTGGTTGTCTCCCCATTCGGCCAGTCCCGCGATATCGGTGTCGGCAACGGCCCGGATATCCTGACGAAAGTTGTCCAGGGGGTGGCCGGTGATATAGAAGCCCACGGTTTCCTTTTCGTAAGCCAGCTTTTCCTTGTCCGTCCACTCGTCGATATCGGGCAGCTCGATGCTGCCTGATTTCGCCACCTGTTCTTCCGGCATCACCGCAAAGAGCGAGATCTGGCCGGAGAGCTTGTCCCGCTGCGAAGCCTGGGCCTGTTCCAGGGCCTGGTCGAGCACGGCGAAGAACTGGGAGCGCCTGGCGCCCAGGGAGTCAAAGGCGCCGGCCTTGATGAGGCTTTCGATGACCCTGCGGTTCACCTTGCGGGAATCCACCCGATTGCAGAAATCCTCCAGCGACTTGTAGGGGCCGTCAAGGTCGCGCTCCTCCATGATGGAATCAAGCGCCGAGCCGCCCACGTTTTTCACCGCGGCAAGGCCGAAGCGGATCCGGTCGTTGATGACGGTGAAATCCTTGTTGGACTCGTTGATGTCGGGCGGCAGCACGTCGATCTCGTGATCCTGGCACTCGGTGATGTAGCGCACCACCTTATCGGTGTTGTTCACGTCGCAGGAGAGCAGCGCCGCCATGAACTGGGCCGGGTAATGGGCCTTGAGGTAGGCGGTCTGGTAGGCGATCAGGGCGTAGGCGGCGCTGTGGCTCTTGTTGAAGCCGTAGCCCGCGAACTTGGCCATCAGGTCGAAGATGTACTCGGCCTTGTCCGCCGGCAGGTTGTTTTTGGCGGCGCCGGCCAGGAACTTTTCCTTTTCCGCCTCCATGACCTCGGCCTTTTTCTTGCCCATGGCCCGGCGCAGGTTGTCGGCATCGCCCAGGGAGTAGCTGGCCAGGACGTTGGCGATCTTCATGACCTGTTCCTGGTAGACGATGACCCCGTAGGTCTCCTTGAGGATGGGTTCGAGCTGGGGCAGGGGATACTGGGCGATCATCCGGCCGTGCTTGGTCTCCACGAACTGGTCCACCATGCCGGATTCGAGCGGCCCGGGCCGGTAGAGGGCCACCAGGGCGATGAGGTCGGAAAATACCTCGGGCTTCATCTTCATGAGCAGGGAGCGCATCCCGGAGCTTTCCAGCTGGAAGACGCCCAGGGCGTCGCCCTTGCAGAGGAGGTCGTAGGTCTTCTGGTCGTCCAGGGGGATGCGGCTGATGTCGAAGCCGGCGCCGATATCGGCCTCGATCAGCTTGACGGCCCGGTCGATGACGGTGAGGGTTTTGAGGCCCAGAAAGTCGAATTTGATGAGCCCGGTCATCTCGGTGTGGACCATGTCGTACTGGGTGAGCACCTCGCCCTTGGGTCCCTTGCAGACCGGCAGAAATTCCACCATGGCCCTGGGCGAGATCACCACGCCGGCGGCATGGGTGGAGGTGTGGCGGTTGAGCCCCTCCAGGGTCTGGGCCACCTTGAGCAGCTCCTCCACCTGGGGATCGCGCTTCATCAGCTCCTGGAGGCGCGGTTCTGCCTCGATCGCCTTCTTGATGGTGATCTTGAGCTCTTCCGGGATCAGCTTGGCGATCCGGTCCACATCGCCGNNCCAGGGCCCGGCCCACGTCGCGGATGACGGCGCGGGCCTTCATGGAGCCGTAGGTGACGATCTGGGCCACGTTGGTGTCGCCGCCGTACTTGCCCTGCACGTACTCGATCACCTCGCCGCGCCGCTCCTGGCAGAAATCCACGTCAAAGTCGGGCATGGACTTGCGCTCGATATTCAGAAAGCGCTCGAAGATCAGCCCGTAG
>DDXK01000132.1:31257-36316 GCA_002347185.1 Desulfobulbaceae bacterium UBA2262
CCAGTTGATGAAGTCGGCGACGATGAGAAAATAGCCGGGAAAGCCCATCTTCTTGATGACGTCGATCTCCATGTCCAGGCGGTCCCGGTAGGTCTTTTCAAGCTCCGGGGTGAAGTCGCCGGTTTCTTTCAGGGCAAGGAGCCGTTCCTCAAGGCCTTCCCGCGCCTCCCGCTCGAAGAGGCTGTCCAGGGTTTCCCCTTCCGGCACCGGGAAGATGGGGAAGTGGTGTTCGCCAAAGGTCAGCTCCACATTGCAGCGCTCCGCCACCTTCACTGTTTCGGCGATGGCCTCGGGGCTGTGAGCAAAGGCTCTTTTCATCTCCTCCGGCGACTTGAAATAGAGCTCGTCGGTGGAAAAGCGGAAGCGGCCGGCGTCGTGGATGGTCTTGCCGGTCTGGATGCAGAGGAGCACCTCGTGGGCCTGGGCCTCCTCGCGATTCAGGTAATGGCAGTCGTTGGTGGCGATGAGCGGGATGGAAAGCTCCCGGGAAAGCTCCTTGAGGCCCCTGTTGACGATGGTTTGTTCCGGGATGTTGTTCTCCTGCATCTCAAGGTAGAGGCGGTCGCCGAAGAGCTCGACCAGCCGTTTCGCCTCCTCCCGCGCCCCCTCCATGTCGCCCTGGGCGATGTGGTGGGGAATGGCGCCGTGCAGGCAGGCGGTGAGCGCGATCAAGCCTGCGCTGTGGGCGGCCAGCACCTCCATGTCGATGCGTGGCTTGTAGTGGAAGCCTTCGATCTGGGCGATGGAGGCGAGCTTCATGAGGTTCTGGTAGCCGGTGCAATCCATGGCGAGCAGGACCAGGTGGAAAGCGGCCTTGCCCGCGCTCTTGGCCGACTTGTCGAAGCGGTCGTTGGGGGAGATGTAGAACTCGCAGCCGATGATGGGCTTGATCCCAGCCTTCTTCGCCTTGACATAGAACTCGAGAGCGCCATACATGGAGCCGTGGTCGGTGATGGCCACGCTCTCCATGCCGTATTCCTTGCACTTGGCGAGCAGATCGCCGACCCGGATGGCCCCGTCGAGCAGGCTGTACTGGGTGTGGACATGGAGGTGGACGAAATTGGCGGGTGCTGTATCGGACATGGTTTATCTTCTCGAAGAATGGTTGACGCAAAGGCGCGGAGGCGCAACAAGGAAAACGACTAAACTTAAAGCTAACTTGGCGTCTTTGCGCTGTTGCGTTATTTTTTTCCGGTGTCGCGTCTTTGCGTTGCGCTCTTGTTATCTCACTGTTGGGGAATGAAAAGTCCCATCTCTTCCAGGGCAATGAGGCTCTCCCAGACGCCTGCCTCGCTGTGCGGCTCCAGGGTGATGATGGGAGAGAGCTTCTCCTCCTTGAGATAGGAGAAAAACCCTCTGAAATCAAAGCTGCCCAGGCCCGGCGCCAGGTGCTGGTCGGCCTGGCCGTTGTTGTCGTGCAGATGCACCTGGCCAAGCCAGGGAGAAAGGCGTGGCAGCCAGTCGCGCCAGGAGTTTTTGGCAAAGGCGTTCACATGGCCCACGTCCAGGCAGAAGCGGGCGTATGGCGAAGCCAGGGCGGAGAGCATCCTTTCATGCCGGCTCCCCTCTCTCTCATAGGTGTTTTCCAGCATCACGGGCACACCCTGTCCCGCGGCCACGGCGAGTAGCTCCCGCCAGGTGACCAGGGAGTTGGCGAACCAGGCCTCCTCCTTGTAGCCGTGCTTGTTTTCCTCGAAGTTGAGGTGGCAGACTATGGAAGCGGGCTGGAAGATTTTGATCAGGGCAAAGGCGCGGCCCAGCTTGGCGCGGCTGGCCCTGAGAATCTCCTCGTCCAGGGCGCCCGGGGCCAGATCGAAAAAGGGCGCATGTAAGGTGCAGGCGAGGCCGGCGGCCTTGAGGGCGGCGGCGATTTCCGCGAATTCAGCCGGCGTGTACCGGTACAGACAGTCGCCTTCCAGGCCTATTTCCGGTTGGAGCCGATTGTCAAGGATGTATTGTAACTCCTGGCAAAGGCGTGCAAATGGCACGTTGACAAAGCAGCGCGCCTTGGTTTGGTCGGAAGAGACCATGGCGGCGCCGGATCACTCTGCGAGCTTCTTTGCCTCGTCGATGAGCATGATGGGGATATCGTCCCTGATCTCATAGACCAGCCTGCAGGCCTTGCAGATGAGGCCGTCTTTTTTTTCGTTCAGCTGCACAGGGCCTTTGCACTTGGGGCAGGCGAGGATGTCGAGAAGTTCTTTGCTGATCATGGCAGGGCTCCGGTTGTCGCCTGGCGGCGGCGGTGGCATGGTGCGCAACGTGAAAGGGCCTGTGGATGGAGGCTCTCGAAAAACTTTCTATTTTTTGCAAAATACGCTACGATAGCAAACTTTTTCCAGAGGAAACGCCTGTGACTTTTTCGAGCGGATTTTCCTTGTGAAGATAAAATGCCTCTCGGCGAAAAGCAAGCCTTTCCGGCTTCTCCACTATCGTCCTGTTTTTCTTAAGAAAGTTGAGTGGATGGGCTGGTTGGCGCCGAGGCAATCAGGAGAGACCCTGAAGTGAAAGGAATAATTCTGGCCGGCGGTTCGGGTACCCGCCTCTATCCCCTGACCCGCTCCTTGAGCAAGCAACTGCTGCCGGTCTACGACAAGCCCATGATCTACTACCCGTTGTCCACCCTGATGCTGGCCGGGATACGGGAGATCCTCATCATCACCACCCCCCAGGACCAGGGCCAGTTCATGGAATTGCTTGGCGACGGCAGTCAGTGGGGCCTCACCCTCCATTACGCGGTGCAGCCGCAGCCCGAGGGGATAGCGCAGGCCTTTCTGATCGGCGCGGAGTTTATCCAGGGAGAGCCTGTCTGTCTGATTCTGGGAGACAATATTTTTTACGGCCACGGCCTGGCCAATATCCTGCAGACCATTGCCGCGAACTGCGTCGGCGGTACGGTTTTCGGCTATTATGTCCGGGACCCCCAGCGGTACGGCGTGGTTTCCTTCGACGATGAGGGCAGGGTTGTCGACATCGAAGAAAAACCGGACCGGCCCAGATCCCATTACGCCGTGACCGGCCTTTATTTTTATGATCGGCGGGTCGTGGAGATCGCCCGGAGCCTCAAGCCCTCCGCGCGGGGCGAGCTGGAAATCACCGATATCAACAGGGTCTATCTCAAACAGCAGTCCCTGCGGGTGGAATTGCTGGGCCGCGGCACTGCCTGGCTCGACACCGGCACCCACAACTCGCTTCTGGACGCGGCCAATTTCATCAAGGTCATGGAAGACCGGCAGGGGCTGAAGATCGCCTGTCTGGAAGAGATCGCCTTTCGCATGGGCTACATCGACGCGGCCCGGCTGGCCGAGCTGGCAGAGCCGCTCAGGAAAAACGGTTACGGTGAGTACCTCTTGCAGCTCTTGAGCGAGGAGGGCGCATGAACTTTACTCCCACCGCCATCCCCGAGGTGATCGAGATCACCCCGCGGGTCTTTGGCGACGATCGCGGCTTTTTCATGGAAACCTGGCATGCCGGCAAATTCAGGGAAGCCGGCCTCGACTTCCATTTTGTCCAGGACAACCACAGCAAATCGGTGCAGGGAACCCTGCGCGGTATCCATTACCAGATCGAGCAGGCCCAGGGTAAGCTGGTCCGGGTTATCTCCGGCGAGGTTTTCGATGTGGCCGTGGACCTGCGCAAAAGCTCGTCCACCTTTGGCAGATGGGTGGGCATCGTGCTTTCCGCCGAGAACAAGAAGATGTTCTGGGTACCGCCCGGCTTTGGCCATGCCTTCTATGTGCTGAGCCCGGAGGCGGAGTTCGTCTACAAATGCACCGAGCTCTATGCGCCGGAGCACGAGCGCTGCCTGCGCTGGGACGACCCGGCCCTGGGGATCGACTGGCCGCTGGTGGGCGGCAAGGCGCCGCTGCTTTCGGCCAAGGATGCGGCCGGCGCTCCCCTGGCCACGGCGGAGACCTACCCGTGAAGGCGCTGGTGATCGGCGCTTCGGGTCAGCTGGCCTGGGAGCTTGACCGCACCGCGCCGGCCGGGGTGGCGCTGGAACTGGCGGGTTCCTCCCGTTGCGACATCCGGGACAGGGAGGCGGTGCGGATGCTGGTGACCGCGATGCGGCCGGAGGTGATCGTCAACGCCGCCGCCTATACCGCCGTGGATCGGGCCGAGCAGGAGCGGGAGCAGGCCTTTGCCGTCAACGAGGCTGGCGCCCGCCATCTGGCCGAGGCCGCCGCCGCGATAGGCTGCCGGCTGGTGCAGGTCTCCACCGATTTTGTCTTTGCCGGGACGCAGGCCCGCCCCTATCTGCCCACTGATCCGTGCGCGCCGCTGGGTGCCTATGGCGAGTCCAAGCGGGCCGGTGAACTGGCGGTGCTGGAGACGCTGGGCGAGCGGGCCTGCGTGCTGCGCACCGCCTGGCTCTACTCCAGCCACGGCAACAACTTTGTCAAGACCATGCTCCGGCTGCTGGCCGAGCGGGAGAGCCTCGGGGTGGTGGCCGACCAGGTCGGCACCCCCACCTGGGCGCGCGGCCTGGCCAAGGCGATTTGGCAGGCGGCCGGCCAGGGGGTGAGCGGCGTCCAGCATTGGACCGAGGCCGGGGTGGCCAGCTGGTATGACTTCAGCGTGGCCATCCAGGAAGAGGCCCTGGCCCTGGGGCTGCTGCGCCGGGAGATTCCCGTCCGCCCCATCCGCACCAGCGACTACCCCACCCCGGCCAGGCGGCCAAGCTACAGCGTGCTCGACAAGACCGCCACCTGGACGGCCCTGGGGATCGCCCAGCCGAGGCACTGGCGGGAGGCGCTCAGGCGAATGCTGGCGGAGTACAAGGAGGAGTGCGGTGCATAAACTGCTTGTTACCGGCGGGGCCGGCTTCATCGGCGCCAACTTTGTCCACTACTGGCTGGCCCGTCACCCCATTGACCGGGTGGTGGTGCTCGATCTGCTCACCTACGCCGGCAACCGGGCCAGCCTGGCTGCTGCCGAGCAGGACCCGCGCTTCCGCTTCGTGCAGGGCGACATCGGTGATCAGTCCCTCGCGGAGGAGCTGCTCAGGGAGGAGGGGATCGAGACCATCGTCAACTTCGCGGCCGAGTCCCACGTGGAC
>DDXK01000070.1 GCA_002347185.1 Desulfobulbaceae bacterium UBA2262
AAGATGATGAGGTCGTCGAGCATGAAGAAAAAGTCGTAGAGCAGGATATAGCCGTAATAGGAAAGGGTGGGCAGCTCGCGCAGGGAAAGGGCGTGGGTGAAGATGGCGGGCAGGGCCGCAGAGCAGGCGAACTCGATGCTGTTGACCAGAAAGGCCAGGCCGATGATGCCGGCAAAGGAGGCCAGGGACAGGGGCGCGGCAACGAGGCGCTCCATACGGCCCATGGTCTTTTCCTTGAGTCCCCGGCCGCCCACCTTGCAGACCGGCCCGCCCCTGCTGACCGCAAAGGAACGCAGATCGCAGAGGCCGATGACCAGGGCGCCCAGCCCCACGGCCATGGTGAGCGGCCGCAGGTAGCCGAGGATGAGAAAGACGTTGAGCCAGGCAGTCATGAAAAGAAAGTAGAGCACCCCCGAGGCCAGGACAAAGGAGCCGACCAGGAGCCGGATCTTCCGCCGGTCCCGCAGGGTGACGAGCAGGGAGAGCAGATAGACCAGGGCCCACATCGCGCAGGGGTTGAAGCCGTCCGCCAGCCCCAGGAGCACGGCCAGGGCGGGCAGGGAGAGCTCGGCCAGGGGGATTTGCCCGACCAGGGGCAGGGTGAGGGAATCCTGCCGCCAGACCGCAACATCGCCACCGGACGCCCAGACGGGACTCGCCGCGCAGACAGCAAGCAGCAGAACGCCCGCCAGGAAAAGAGGCTTGAAAAAATGCATGGGTACTCTCCACAAGGAAGGCTTCTGGGAGATTGTACCTCAGCTGGAAAGTTGGAAGGGAAA
Organism: Desulfobulbaceae bacterium UBA2262; assembly: GCA_002347185.1. Classification (GTDB taxonomy): domain Bacteria; phylum Desulfobacterota; class Desulfobulbia; order Desulfobulbales; family Desulfurivibrionaceae; genus UBA2262. The sequence continues at coordinate 780 of DDXK01000070.1, forward strand.
AATAAAGAGGGGGGCGGATTTTGCATTGGCCCAATACATGCTGTTGGCCAAGCGAGACCTTGCTGAAAAAGGGGATACTATGCTCCCGGATTTTCTTGAGCGGACGAAGAGGCGGTCCACAAGAGGGAAATCGGCAGGGCGTGGAATACGGTGTTATTGATCCTGAAGGGAAGGATCTTGTCGCCGGAGTACAACAAAACCCCTTGCTGAAATTGATTGCCCGCATACTCGGCAAAGGAGGCCAGACCTGAAAAATCTTCCGTTCGCACGCTCATCGACGCCTTGACCTCGATCCCGATCACCCGGCCGTCGCCCTGTTCCATCACCAGATCCACCTCATTTTTGTCCCGGTCGCGGAAGTGATGGAAAGCCACTTCCTCCTCCGCCCAGGCAGCGTGCTTCAACAGCTCGCAAACCACCATGGTTTCGACCAACCCGCCGAAAAATTGTGCCACATACAGGGGCTCGGGCTTCTTCAGGCCCAGCAGGTGGCAGGCCAGGCCCGTATCGAGAAAATGAAGCTTGGGCATCCCCACCACTGCCCGCTTGGCCCGGTTGCGCACATAGGAGGGCAAAAGGCGGACGATGAACATCAACTCCAGGATTTCGATGTATTTTTTGACGGTCTTGTCATCCTGGGAAAGATCATTGGCGATATTGGCGTACCTGATCAGGTTGCCGGTCATGCCGGCCAAATTGCGAATGAGGGCGTAAAGCTTGGTGTGATAGTCGCCTTTCGCATGATGCATCACCTCGAAATCTTTGAGCAACCGCCCCTCGATGTAGGAAGAGAACCAAGCGCTTCGGGAACGTGGCTGTTTCGAGATTGCTTCGGGATAGCCGCCAGCGATGAGCATCTCGGCCAACCGTTTGCGGTCCATGGCCTGGAATGATGTCATTTCAAAAACACCGCTGCACAGGAGATCGACGGCGTTGTGACGAACGGCAAGACGTTCGGTCTGCGCCAAGGGATACAGCTCGATCCGGGCCATATGCCCAGGCAGTGCCTCCTGTACCTGGGCGGAACGGAAAATATCCGAAGAGCCGGTCAGCAGGAAGAGCCCCTTGCGGCCATCGGCGGCATCGGAAACCATTTTGATGGCATTGACCAGCTGGGGCGCCTGCTGGAATTCGTCAAGAACCACCGGGGGAGGCAGGGAGGCAAGCAGGCCATGGGGGTCGCTTTGAGCAGAGGCAAGCAAGGCGGCATCATCAAGGGTGTAGTAGGCGAGCCCCTGCTCATGCGCAATCTCCTTGACCAGGGTACTCTTGCCCGCCTGCCTTGGACCAGCAAGATAGACAATGCGAAAATCATGCAGCAGCTCAAGCAGTCTCGCCTTTATATGCCGATCGTAAAGCATTTGTGAGCCCCTCCCAGTTCACAAATCGTAGCATATAATCCGAGTTGTCGGAATACAAAATCCGAGAAAAATTACCACATAATCCGAGATAAAAACAACTAAACCGCAGCTGCCTTGTCGATGGCCGCGCCGATCTGCGCCAGCCGCTCGTCGGAGAGCTTCACCGGCACCGGATAGACCAGCAGGCGGTCCATGATGGCCGCCGACTGCGGCAGGACGTCGGCGTCGTAGACCACCCGTTTTTTGCCGCCCGGCTCGCTGAAGGGCCAGCCCGACCTGGCCAGCGTCGCGCCTGCGAGCAGATGCTCCCACTTGGGATAGTAATGCCAGGTGTTTTCGGCAAAGCAGATGGCCCCGGCCCCGTTTTCAGCCAATGCCTTTTTCACCGCCTGGGCCCTGGCCTTGTCCGGCAGGAAAAAGGCAAGGAAGGAGGCGTTGTCGCCCTTCTCGTCGAGGATGGTGCGGAAGGTCACCCCGGGGATCTTGGCCACGATTTCCTTCATGGCCTTCTTGTTCTTCTGCTGGGCCGCGACAATCCCGTCGAGCTTGGCCAACTGGGCCAGGCCGATGGCGCCCTGCAGCTCCATCATCCGGTAGTTGAAGCCGATGAAGCTGCGGCCCTCGCCGCCGCGGCCGCCGGGATTGGGCACATGATCGTGGCCGTGGTCATGATACTCGCTCATCTCCCGCCAGAGCTTCTCGTCGTTGGTGATGATCATCCCGCCCTCGCCGGTGGTCATGGTCTTGACCGGGTCGAAGGAAAAGGTGCCGCAGGCCCCGAAAGAGCCGAGGCGCCTGCCGTTTAAGCTGGCGCCGGCCGCCTGGGCCGTGTCTTCCAGGACCGGAATCCCGTGTTTGTCGGCGATGGCCTTGATCTCCTCGATGCGGGCCGCCGCGCCCATCATGTGCACCGGCACGATCAGCCTGGTTTTCGGGGTGATCTTCTTGGCAAGGTCTGCCGGATCCATGTTCAGGGTCTCGTCCACCTCGGCAAAAACCGCGATGGCGCCGATGTCCAGAATCGCCTCCCAAGTGGCGACAAAGGTGAAGCCCTGGGTGATGACCTCGTCGCCGGGGCCGATGCCCAGGGCGGCCATGGCCACTTTGAGGGCAGCGGTGCCCGAGGTGACGGCCTGGCCGTGTTTCACCCCGCAATAGGCGGCAAACTTCTCCTCAAAGCTGCGGACCTTGTAAATCCCCTTGCGCTCGTTGGGGAACTCGTAGCGGAACAGCACGCCGGTGTCGAGCACCTCCAGAATCTCTTTTTTCTCTTCCTCGCCGAATATCTCAAAACCAGGCATAATGCGCTCCTCTTTCTGCGGCTCTTCTCGCAATTCTTTCGCGGCTCAAGCCGCTCTTCCTCTTAACTTTTCATTTTGCACTCTGCACTCTTCACCAACTCAGCCCCACCCTTCCATGGCGGTTTCGTAGACCCGAACCACATCATCGAGGGAGGGCCTGCGCGGGTTGTTCTCCACCGGCCGGGTAACGGTGAGGGCGATCCTGGCCATCTCGGGGATCTTCTTGGCCGGGATCTTCAGCTCGGCAAGGCTGGTGGGGATGCCCAGATCCTGGTTGAGGCGGTAGATGGCCTCCACCCCGGCCTCGCCAGCCTCGCGCTCGGGAAGGCCCTCCACCTTGGCGCCCAGCACCTCGGCGAGCAGGGCGTATTTGCCGGGACTGCCGATGAGATTGTAGGCCATCACGTAGGGCAGGAGCACGGCGTTGGCCAGGCCGTGCGGGATGCCGAACATGCCGCCCAGGGGATAGGCCATGGCATGCACCAAACCAACGCCGGCCGTGGCCAGGGCCTTGCCGGCAAGCAGGCTGCCCAGGAGCATGTTGGCCCGCGCCTCCAGGTTGCCGCCGTGCGCGTAGGCCACGCCCAGATTGCGGCTGATGAGGTCGATGGCCTCCAGGGCGTACATGTCGGATATGGCATGGGCCTGGGTGGAGACAAAGGCCTCCAGGGCATGGGTCAGGGCGTCGATGCCGGTGGTGGCGGTGATGTGCTGGGGCATGGAGACGGTGAGGGCCGGATCGAGGATGGCCGCCTCGGGATAGAGGGGATCGCCGTTCATGCCGCCCTTGGATTTGGTCTTTTCGTTGATGAAGACGGCGGTGAAGGTCACCTCGGCGCCGGTCCCGGCCGTGGTCGGGATCATGATCTTGGGCACCCCGGGCTTCTTGATCTTGCCCAGGCCCAGATAATCCTCGGCCTTGCCGCCGTTGCTGAGCAGGATGCTCACCGCCTTGGCCACATCCATGGCCGAACCGCCGCCGGCGCCGACCACGCAGTCGCACTTGGCCTTCTTGGCGAGCTTGTGGCCATTATCGGCCAGCTTGAGGCCCGGCTCCGGATCGACCTTGTCGTAGAGTTCGAAGCCGATCTTGGCCGCGGTGAGCGGGGCGGTGATCTTCTCCACCAGGCCTGCCTTGACCAGGCCGGGATCGACCACGAGAAACACCTTGCTGCCCCCCAGATCCTTGACCAGGGCGGGCAGATCGTTGATGGCGTTCACGCCGAAGCGGATGCGGGTGGGCTGGGTCACGGTGAAAGACTGGGAAATCATGGGGGTCCCCTTTTTTTGTTTGAGAAAGCCGCGGAGGGTGCTACTCTTCTGGCACCATGAAAAGAATTGCAAATACTACTGTAGCGTGAAGTTCCATGGCAACTAAAAAATCACGGGAAGACGCCGAGGGAAGTGGCGATATCTACGTCAGCCGTTCCGAAAAAAAACGGCAGGCGAAAGGAATCGAGCAGATCGCCGAGGAACTGGCCGCGCTTTCGGCCGCCGAGCTGAAAAAACTGCCCTGCCCGGAGCCGATCAGGGCGGAGATCAAAAACAGCCACGGACTCAAGGGCGGGGCCCTGAAGCGGCAGATCAAATTCGTCGCCAAGGAACTGCGCCGGATCGACACCCAGGAGATCCTCGATTTCCTGACCGAAAGAAAAGGATCCCGGCTCAAGCGGGCCGGCGAGTTCCACGAGCTTGAGCAGCTGCGGGAGGATATCATCAGCGATGTCCTGCACGCGCGGGAGGTGGCGCTGCAGCAGGGCGAGCAGCTCGGCGAGGCCTGGGAATCCGAGGCCATCACCCTGACACTGGCCCGCTTTCCCGAGGCGGACGCAAAGGCGCTGCAAAAATCCGCCTTGAGCTACGCGGCGACCAGGAAACCGGTCTACCGCAAGGAGCTCTTCCGCCAGCTGCAGGCCGCCCAGGAACGGCACCAGTTCAAGGAAAAAAGCAAGCACGAAGAGGTTTGAGGAGCGCCATGGAATACCGAAGCGGCACCATCAAGCGCGTTTTCTCCGTCCGTTTCGACGAAGGAGACGACTTTCTCGCCGGAATGCACGAGTTGATCAGAAAAGAACAGATCCGCTGCGCTTGGTTCCACATCCTGGGCGGCCTCCGGGAAGCGGACGTGGTCACCGGTCCCAGGGAGCCGGTGATGCCGCCGGACCCGGTCTGGGCCCAGATCAATGGCGCCCGCGAAGCCCTGGGCACGGGCTCCATCTACTGGGACGCGGAGGAGCCGAAGATCCACCTGCACGCCGCCCTGGGCCACCACGGCGAAACCATCACCGCCTGCGTGCGCAAGGGCACCAAGGTCTATCTCATCCTCGAGGTACTGATCCTGGAACTTGCCGGCATCGAGGCGGGCCGCCCCTGGTACCCGGAGGGAGGGTTCAACCGCCTCACCTTTTCCTGACCGACATTTTATTTGACATTCCCCCGCCCCTGCCCGCACAATATCTCTGTTTCCGCCGTATGCCCCAGAGAGAGCATGCGGCCATGGCAATCCGCAGCAGAGGAGGAAAAAATGGCAACCCCAAAGACCGGCACGACACGTGCAACATCGGGAAAGAAAGGCAAGGCAGCCCCTGCCCCATCCATCGAATTCAGCCTGGAAGCGCCCGGAGCCAGGGAGGTGTTTCTGGTCGGCGACTTCAACGCGTGGAATGGCGAGGGCTTTCAGATGCGCAGATTCAAGGACGGCACCTGCAAAAAAAAGGTGCAGCTCAAGCCCGGCCGTTACGAGTACCGCTTCATCGTCGATGGCGACTGGTGGACAGACCCCCGGAGCGAAGAGCGTTGCGGCAATCCCTTTGGTTCGGAGAACTCGGTGATCAGAATAGACAGGTAGCAGCTTGCCGCCAGGGAAGGCCGGCAGCTCTCAGGAGGCCTTCTGCTTCGCCTGCTGGACCGAAACCCGGTTGGCGAGCTCCATGATCGGCTGCGCGAGGAGCTGCTGGAAGGAAAGCTGGATCGTATAGGTTTCCCCGCCCAGCGCATAGGTCTTGGAAAAACGCAGCCCGGTCACCAGGGCATTCTGACTGACCACGCTATCTTCCCCACCCTCGGGATCGGGAAGGGTGAAGCGCACCCGCAGCCAGCGGCCCAGGAGCAGGCGGCTGCTTTCCCGCTTCAGGGCATGGATGGCCATGGCTATCCCGCCAGCGGAGATATCGGAGATGTGGCCGGGGAAAATGCCGCCTTGGGGCTGGCCGGTCTTGCCGACCAGCTGGATGGTGATCGGCACCTCCAGCCGAATCCGCTGATGCTCCCGGCGCTCGAGCCCCTTCTTCTGCTGGCTTCCGGCGGCGAGCCTGGCGACAAGCTGCTCACAGAAAGCCTGGATTTTCCCGGCCAGCATGGGAAAACTGTCCGCCAGGGAATCCAGGGCCTGCCGCTCCAGGCTGTGCAGGTTGACCGGCGTGTCGGTCAGCAGGGTACTGCTGCAGAGGTGGGGCTGAAAAAAAGTATCCTCGCCGGCGATCTCCCCCTCCCTGACCCCCCGGAGAAACTCCTCGCTCCCGTCTTTCCGCTTGAAAAAAAGCTTCAGACGCCCTTCATCGATGAAGAAAAGCGTATCGTTTTTCGTGCCCTGCGAGAAAAGCTTCTGCCCGGCCTGGATGCGTTGGTTCTTGAGAGAGAAATAAAAGGCGGTGCCCTCCTCCCTGGACAACAGCTCGTAGAGATGGGCCCATACCTCCTTGTGCTGGCGGGAGATGGCATTGTGCTTCAGCGACTCGATTGCCTCGCCGGAGGTGATGATCTCGGTGAGGGCGAGGGGGTCCACCTCGTAAATACGGGCCCTGGTCGCGTCCGCCTTCAGGAAGGCGCCCGCCTCGGCGTAGCGGATGGCCAGGCCATGGAGCAGCTGCACGGCAATGGCCTTGTTGCCCTGCCGGATGTAACTGTCGATGGAAGCCTCCACCGCCGCTAAGTCAACTGGCCCTTCCTGCTCCATATCCTGCTCCGCTCCAATGAGTGGCAAGCCGCGGCGCGCCGCGGCCGCCCATCCCGCGCTGGCCCACAAACCGCCAGCCCGAAAAATCCGGCTTGCCTCCGGCAAAGGCCACCGGAGCCGTCAGCACGCCAACCTCCATTTCTTTACTTCTTTGCTTATACGCCCAATGGCCCAAAAACTCAACAGCTGCTGCTGGGGGTGACCTTCACCAGCTCGTCACCCGGCTGCGCCGCATCCCCGACCTTGGCGACGACCCTGGCCACCACGCCGTCCACCACGCTGACCACCGGGGTCTGCATCTTCATGGCCTCAAGGATGACCAGCTTGTCGCCGGCCTTCACCTCGGCGCCTTCCTTCACCACCACTTCACAGACATTGGCGGCAAAGGGAGCGCGCACATCGCCGGCCTTGGCGAGATCCTCGATCTCCTTCTTGCTCAGCTTGACCGCCTTGGCCTCGCCCGCCTCGGCAACCTCGTTCTCGAAAACAAAGACCCGCTGGTGATGGTCCACGTTGAGGTAGACGTTGGTTTCCTTGCCGTCCTCGTTCTCCTGCATGGGGCCGATCTCGATGATGTGCTCCTTGCCGGTGTGGTCCTTGAAGGTGATGGTTTCGCCGAGCTTGAAGCCGCCCCGGCGGAAAAGGATACTCGGCGGCAGGACATGGACCTTGCCGAATTTCTCCTCGAACTTGAAGAAGCTCACCGCATCGTTGGGATGCTGGAGATAGGTGACCAGCTGCTGCTCGGTGGGCGCGTAACCCAGCTTCTCCGCCAGCTTGGCCCGCTCCTGCTCGATGTCGATGTCGCCGATGGCCTCCATGCCGCCTTCCTCGGCCAGCACCTTCCGCCAGTCCGGGCCAAAGGCCTTCTCGTAGATCCAGTCGGGCGGCTGATAGAAAGGGAAGGGTCCGTACTTGCCGAGCAGCAGGTTCTTGAGGTCGCCGGAGCAGTTGCCGTACCGCTCGCCGCCCTGGACGTTGCTCACCGCCGTGGTCCAGAGGATCTGGGAGCCGGGGGTGACGCTCCAGTAGTTGCCCAGCTCCACCTGCACCTTGGGCAGCTCCTTGTGGAGGATCTCCGGCATCTTGTCGAGAAAGCCGCCCTTGGCCGCCTGCTCCAGGCTCGACCCCATGGCGCCGCCCGGCAGCTTGTGGATCTGCACCGTCGGGTCGAAGCCCTTGATCTGCGATTCGAAATACTCGTAGTACTTGCGCTCCGGCTGCAGCAGCTCGGAGGTTTCCATGATGGCGTCCTCGTTGACGCCCACGGCGGTGCGGCCATATTCCTTCAGGGTATGGATGACGCTCAGAATCGGCGGCGGCCCGTAGTAGCCGGTGAAGGCATGGTCCGAAGCATCGACGATCTTGGCGCCGGCCATTGCCGCGGCGACGATGCGGCCGATGTCGTTGCCGTCGGTGTTGTGGCCATGATAGTGGATGATCATCTCCGGATATTTCTGGAGGATCGCATCCACCAGCTCGCCGATCCGCTTCGGAGAGCCGAGGCCGCCGTGGTTCTTGATGCAGAGCAGGATCTCGTCGCCGGTGACATCGAGGATCTCTTGCACCTTCTTCACATAAAATTCGTTGGTGTGCTCGGGGCCGGTGGAAAAGCAGACGCAGGGCTCGAGGATCTTGCCGGCCGCCTGCACCTCTTCAAAAACCGCCTGCATGTTGGGCACATGGTTCAGGAAGTCGAATACCCGCCAGACGTCCACGTACTTGGCAAACTCCTTGACGACAAAACGGATGACGTTCTGCGGATAGGGACGGTAGCCAAAGAGATTGATGCCGCGACACAGGGTCTGAAACATGGTCTTGGGCATTTTCTCGCGCAGGAGTTCCAGCTTGAGGAAGGGATCCACCTGCTTCCTGAGGATATCCACATGCACCGAGGCGCCGCCGGTGATCTCCAGGGAGAAATACCCGGCCTCCTCGCGGGAGGGCGCGGCCAGCAGATCCGTATGCAGCAGAATCCTGTTCTTGTAATCGGACTGCGACATGTCGCGGGCGGTATTGGTGATATAATACCCGTCCGCCTGCCGCATAATCTTGAGTACCTCGCTGATACCCATTCCTTGAACGATGCGTTCCATGACGACTCCTATCGTGCTCGACAATCGGCCCGGAAAGCGCCTTGCGCTGCCGGGGGCCGAAAGATGTTTTTAATTAGATGGCGTAGGGATTTTCCCCTTTGTAATGGATCTCCGCGATCAGATGGGCCAGCTTGTTGCCCTCGCTCACCTGCTCGTCATACTCGATCAGATGCGGATGGGTGTCGATGAAGGAGGTGTCGAAATCCCCCCTCTTGAAATCCGGATCCTGTACAAGGTTCACATAATAGGGAATGGTGGTCTTTGGGCCGGTGATCACAAAGTTGTTGAGGCAGCGCAGCAGCCTGTCCACGGTCTCGTTCCAGGAGAAGCCGAAGACGGTCATCTTGACCAGGAGCGAATCGTAGACCTTGGGGATGGTGAAGCCCTGGTAGACAAAGCCGTCCAGCCGCACCCCGTAGCCGCCCGGCGAACGGTAGACGCTGACGGTCTTGCCGCCCTCGGGCATGAAGTTGTTCTGGGGATCCTCGGCGTTGATCCGCAGCTCCACCGCATAGCCCCGGATCTTTACATCGTCCTGGCTGAAGGAGAGCTTTTTGCCCAGGGCCAGCTTGATCTGGGTGCGGACGATATCGATGCCGGTGACCATCTCCGTTACCGGATGCTCCACCTGCACGCGGGTGTTCATCTCCATGAAATAGAAATTCCCGTCCGCATCCAGCAGGAACTCCATGGTGCCGACGCTGGAATAGTTGACCGCCTTGGCCGCCGCCACCGCGCAGTCGCCCATGCGCTGGCGCAGTTCGGGGGTCAGCACCGGACAGGGCGCCTCCTCCAGCAGTTTCTGATGACGGCGCTGGATGGA
>DDXK01000115.1:0-4970 GCA_002347185.1 Desulfobulbaceae bacterium UBA2262
CAGTTTTCAATGATCGCTGTCACCAAGGCTCCGACCAGAAGTCGGTCTCGGTTTCCCTCGTTGGGGAGAGCGGGAAGATAGTCGATGTCCTTTCACAAGTCAACGCTATTTTTTCACCCTGCTGTTTTTTCTCACCATGCCTTTCGGTGAACAGCTTCCCTCGTCGAGAGAGCGGGAAAATAGCCGATGTGTTCTCCGGCGTCAACCGTATTTTTCGCATTTCTTGCGTAAAAGAGCAAAAATGACAGCAATCCATGGAAATAAGTTTAACATTTTCATATTGCCCCCCTCTCCCCTTTCTGCCTTAATACTTTATATATAAAGGTTCATATAAGGGTTCGATAGAGGCTCGTCGGCTTTCCGGAGCCAGTGACCGAAGGGGGGAGGAGATAAAGATGCAGGAAGCCCGCTTTTACCGATTGCGCAACGCCGAGACCAGACAGGTACAGTGCCTCCTCTGCAGCCACCACTGCCGGATCGCCCCCGGCAAACGCGGCATCTGCCAGGTGCGGGAAAACCAGGACGGCACGCTCCTCACCCTTAACTATGGCCGCCTGATCAGTGAGAACATCGATCCCATCGAGAAAAAGCCCATCTTCCATCTTCTCCCCGGCTCCCGCTCCTACTCAATCGCCACGGTCGGCTGCAATTTCCGCTGCCTGCATTGCCAGAACTATGAAATCTCGCAATACCCCAGACTCCATGCCGGCCCCCTGCCCGGCACCCTGCGCAGCCCCGCAGAGGTTGTTTCCGCAGCCAAAAGCTCCGGCTGCCGGAGCATCAGCTATACCTATGTCGAACCGACCATCTTTTACGAGTTCGCCTTCGACTGCGCGCGACTGGCCAGGGAGTCCGGGATCAAAAACGTCTTTGTCAGCAACGGCTACACCGGCCCCGAGGCCACCCGCGAGCTCGCCACGGTCCTTGACGCCAACAACATCGACCTCAAGGCCTACACCGACAGGTTCTACAAGGAAGTCTGCAAGGCACGACTGCAACCGGTGCTCGACACCATCACGCTCATGCATGCGCTGGGGGTGTGGGTGGAGGTAACCACCCTGGTCATCCCCGGCTGGAACGACTCGGATGCGGAACTCCGCGACATCGCCCGCTTCCTGAAATCCATCTCGGCGGACATCCCCTGGCACGTCACCCGCTTCTGGCCCACCTTCGAGATGACCGATCGCCCCCCCACCCCGCACGCCACCCTGATCCGCGCCCGTGAAATCGGCCTGGCCGAGGGGCTGCGCTATGTCTATGTTGGCAACATTCCGGGCGAAGAGGGGGAAAACACCTATTGCGCAGCCTGCGGAACCCTCCTTGTCGAACGCCTCGGCTTCTCCATTGGCCGGCTGCCGCTCGCCGGGAAGGGCGCCTGCCCGCAGTGCGGCACAAGACTTCCGGGCATTTTTGCGCCGGCATGAGAAAGGCCCCTCCTCCCCCGCCAGCGACGCGGAAGCCTCCCGAATTCCTGTTGACTTCAGACCGGCAATCAGTTTTAATATTGTGATTTTATCCAGGGGTCGGAAACGGCATACTCTCTCGCAGCAAAGGGCACCTTCATCCTTGTTATATTTTCTGTATCAGCTCGCTGGTTGGCTCTTGTTCATTGCCGCTTCCCCCTTTGCCTTAGTTTACATTACAGTCACCGGCAAACATCGCCAGGGGCTTCGGCAACGGCTGGGTTTTTTGAACGATCTCCACCTCGACCCGGAGAAAACCCAGCGCATCTGGATCCATGCCGCTTCCGTCGGCGAAGTCCAGGTCGCCCGCGCCCTGATCGCCCAGATCAACAGACAGCTGCCCGAGGCAGCCATCGTGCTTTCAACCGGAACCCGGCACGGCCACAGCGTGGCCACAAGCCAGCTGCCCGCCGGCATTGCCTGCATATACGCGCCGCTGGACCTGATCGGCATTGTCAACCGAGCCTTGGCCGCCATCCGCCCCACGGCATATGTCTGTCTGGAAACCGAACTGTGGCCCAACATCATCCGGCAGGCATACGAAGACGGGGTAAAGCTTCTCCTGCTCAACGGCCGGCTTTCCGAGGGATCCTTTGCCGGGTACCGGAAGATAAAAGGCTTCATGATGGATCTGCTCTCCTGCTTCGCCAAGATCGCGGTGATCCAGGGCGCTGACGCAAAACGCTTCCGCGCCCTGGGCGCAAAGCCGGACCGGATCCGCATCCTGGGCAATGCCAAATATGATCAGGCCGTCCGCGGCAGACAGCAGGGAACGGCGGAACGCTACCGCCGCCTGCTTGCCCTGCACCCGGGACAACCGGTTCTGGTGGCGGGCAGCACCCACACCGGGGAAGAGGCGATGCTTGTCGATGTTTTTCGCGCCCTACAGCAACGCCTTCCCGACCTGGTCTGGGTGGTGGCCCCACGGCACCTTCGGCGTCTGGCCGAGGTGGAAGGCCTGTTCCAGGAAAAAGGGCTCGCCTGCACCCGCCTGAGCCGGATCAGCGAAGAAGGCCGCCAGGCCCAGGTGGTCCTGGTGGATACCATGGGAGAGCTTGCCGGCCTCTACTCCATCGCCACCTATGTCTTCTGCGGCGGGAGCCTGGTGGAGCGAGGCGGCCACAACGTCCTGGAGGCAGCGGCCTGGGGGGCTCCGGTTTTTTACGGCCCCTACATGAAAGACTTCCTGGATGCCAAGGCGCTCCTGGAGTCGGAGCAGGCGGGCTTTTGCGTGAAGAGTCCCCAGGAACTGAGCGCCAGGCTGCTCTACTATGTCGACCGGCCGGAAGAGTATGCCGTGGCCGGCAGAAGCGCCATGAAGATCGCCAAGCGCCAGGAAGGCTCCGCGGCAAAACAGATTGCACTACTCAAAGAGGTTCTCGACGGGGCCACGCACTGCGCCTAGCCTCGTCCCGATACCACTCACTCACAGCTTAGGGTATTTCTATGAAAGCACTTATCGCCCTTGAAGACGGCACCATTTTTGAGGGAAGATCATTCACCGGCGCCGGCGAAACCAGCGGCGAAATTGTCTTCAACACCGGCATGAGCGGCTATCAGGAGGTTCTCTCGGACCCATCCTACAAAGGGCAGATCGTCACCATGACCTACCCGCTCATCGGCAACTACGGCGTCAACCCCGAGGACATGGAGTCGGAAAGGGTCCAGGTGGAGGCCTTCCTGATCAAGGAATACAATGCCGTCCCCAGCAACTACCGCGCCACCGGCACTCTTGCCGATCTGCTCAATAAATACAGCATCCTCGGCGTCGAAGGCATCGATACCAGGGCGCTCACCCGTCATATCAGAATGGCCGGGGCGCTCAAGGGTATCGTCTCCACCCAGGATCTTGATCCGAAATCCCTGGTCGCCAAGGCAAAGAACTCCCCCGGGCTGGTCGGCCGCGACCTGGTCCGCGAGGTGACCTGCAAGGAACCCTATGGCTGGAAGAACGACGCCCCGGTGCCGGGCAGCGACTTTTCCACCGCCGGCCCGGGCAAATACAGGGTGGTGACCATTGACTACGGCCTCAAGTACAACCAGCTCCGCCTGCTTGCCGAGCGCGGCTGCAGTGTGCAGGTTGTTCCCTGCACCGCCACCGCGGAGGAGATTCTGGCCATGAAGCCGGACGGCGTTTTTCTCTCCAACGGCCCCGGCGACCCGGCCGGCATTCCCGGGGTTATCGAGGTGATCCGCAATCTGCTGGGCAAAAAGCCGATCTTCGGCATCTGCCTGGGCAATCAGCTGCTCGGCCTGGCCTACGGCGGCTCCACCTACAAGCTGAAGTTCGGCCACCGCGGCGCCAACCAGCCGGTCCAGGACCTCACCACCGGCAAGGTGGAGATCACCTCGCAGAACCACGGTTTCTGCGTCGACATGCAGAGCCTGGACAAGGACGAGGTGGAGCTTACCCATATCAACTTGAACGACAACAGCGTCGAGGGCATGCGCCACAAGAAGTTTCCAGCCTTCTCGGTGCAGTACCATCCGGAAAACGCGCCCGGCCCCCACGATTCCCTCTATCTCTTTGACCGTTTCGTAACGATGATGCAGGGGTGAAAAGCGACAGCGCCTCCGACGCTTACCGGCTCGGCTGCGAGAAACAACCTCAAAACAAAGACCGACGAATATGCCTAAAAGAACCGACATCAAAAAGATCCTCATCATCGGCTCCGGCCCCATCATCATCAGCCAGGCCTGCGAGTTCGACTATTCCGGCACCCAGGCCTGCAAAGCCCTGCGGGAGGAAGGGTACGAGGTGATCCTCGTCAACTCCAACCCGGCGACGATCATGACCGACCCGGAAACGGCAGACAGGACCTACATCGAGCCGATCNNCATCGAGCCCATCACCCCGGAGATGGTCGCCAAGATCATCGAGCGGGAACGGCCCGATGCCCTGCTTCCCACCCTGGGCGGGCAGACCGCGCTCAACACCGCCATCCGGGTGGCGGAACTGGGCGTGCTCGACAAATACAATGTGGAGCTTTTGGGCGCCAAGATCCCGGTGATCAAGAAGGCTGAGGGGCGCGACTCCTTCCGGGACGCCATGCGGAAAATCGGCCTCACGGTGCCGGAAAGCGCTATCATTCACACCATCGAGGAGGCCAAGGCGGCCAGCGAGCAGATCGGCTTCCCCATCATTGTCCGGCCCAGCTTCACCCTGGGCGGCACCGGCGGCGGCATCGCCTACAACTCCCAGGAACTGGAGGAGTACTGCAAGGCCGGCCTTGACCTCAGCATGAATTCCGAGGTCATGCTGGAACGAAGCCTGCTGGGCTGGAAGGAATACGAGCTTGAGGTGATGCGCGACAAGGCCGACAACGTGGTCATCATCTGCTCCATCGAAAACATCGACGCCATGGGTGTGCACACCGGCGACTCCATCACGGTGGCCCCGGCCCAGACCCTGACCGACCGTGAATACCAGCTCATGCGCAACGCCGCCATCGCCATCATGCGGGAGATCGGCGTCGAAACCGGCGGCTCCAACGTGCAGTTTGCCGT
>DDXK01000115.1:5002-5787 GCA_002347185.1 Desulfobulbaceae bacterium UBA2262
AAGATCGCGGCCAAGCTCGCCGTGGGCTACACCCTGGACGAACTCAAGAACGACATCACCCGGGAAACCATGGCGGCCTTTGAACCCACCATCGATTACTGCGTGGTCAAGATCCCCCGCTTCACCTTCGAGAAGTTCCCCGAGGCCGACGACTTTCTGACCACGGCCATGAAGTCGGTGGGCGAAACCATGGCCATCGGCCGCACCTTCAAAGAGGCCTTCCAGAAGGGCATGCGCTCGCTGGAAATCGGGGTGAGCGGCTTTGGCGCCGATCCCAAGTTCAATCTTGAGAAGCTGGACCAGCAGGACCTGGAAAACGGCCTGCGCAAACCAAACTCCAAGCGGTTCTTCCAGGTCTTCGAAGCCCTGCGCCGGGGAATGAGCATCGAAAAAATTTACGCCCTCTCCTTCATCGACCCCTGGTTCCTGCACAACTTCAGGCAGATCGTCGACACCGAGACGCGCATCCGCGAAAAGGGCTTCAACGGCCTTGACCGGGAGTCGCTCCGGGAATTCAAGGAACTGGGCTATTCCGACCGGCAGCTTGCGTATCTTACCGGCACCTCGGAGGAAGACATCTGGGAACTGCGCGAAAAACTCCAGGTTCAGCCGGTCTATAAACTGGTCGATACCTGCGCCGCCGAGTTTGAGGCATACACCCCCTACTATTATTCAACCTATGAGCTGGAAGACGAGGCTCGGGAAACCTCCGGCCGCAAGGTCATGATCCTGGGCGGCGGCCCCAACCGCATCGGCCAGGGCATCGAGTTCGACTACTGCTGCGT
>DDXK01000088.1 GCA_002347185.1 Desulfobulbaceae bacterium UBA2262
CATCGACCACGGCACCTACCCCTTTGTCACCTCCTCCAACACCATTGCCGGCAACGCCTGCACGGGCAGCGGCTTCGGACCCTCCCACATCGATTGCGTCATCGGCATCCTCAAGGCCTACACCACCCGGGTCGGAGAAGGCCCCTTTCCCACCGAGCTCTTCGACAAGGTGGGAGACGAGCTGCAGCAGAAGGGGGGCGAATTCGGCGCCACCACCGGCCGCAAGCGCCGCTGCGGCTGGCTGGACGGCGTCGTTGCCCGGGAGGCCGTCCGCCTGAACGGCATCAACGGCCTGGCCATCACCAAGCTCGATGTCCTGAGCGGCCAACCGAGCCTGAAGCTGGCCACGTCCTACGATGTGGATGGCAAAAAGCTGTCCGCCATGCCGAACAACAACAAGGCCTATGCCAAGCTGAAACCGGTCTACGAAGAGCTCGCCGGCTGGAGCGAGGAGATCAGCCAGGCCAGGCGCGTGGACGACCTGCCCCAGAAGGCACGGGATTACGTAAAGCGGATCGAGGAGTTCACCGAGACCCCGGCCTACCTGCTTTCCGTCGGCCCGGGCCGCGAGCAGACCATGCTGCTCAAGAACCCGTTCGAGAAAAAGTAACCGCGCAAGGAGGAAGGGATGACCTCGCTGCTCAGGCCAGACAGCTACGCCCGCCACACCCTGGAGCGCTACACCGGCTCAAGCGTCAAGGAGTTCGGCACCCACATCCTGCTCTGCAATTTCAACCGTTATATCGATGATTTCGCCCGCATCACCGGCAACGAGATCAAGCGCGGCCACTGGAGCGCCGTACATGACCGGGAGCGGAATTTGAGCATCATCAATCACGGGGTGGGCTCGCCCTCGGCCGGCATTGTCATGCACTGCCTCTCCTTCCTGGACGAGATCAAGTGCGTGCTCATGCTCGGCATGTGCGGCGGCATCGATGACAACCTGGAAATCGGCGACATCATCATCCCCACCGCCAGCATCCGCGACGAAGGCACCAGCCCCCACTATCTGCCCAAGGACGTGCCGGCCATTCCCTCCATCCACGTCAACCGCATCTGCGAGCAGGTCATCACCAGCGAATTGAAGATCGTACCCAAATCGGGCATTCTGATGACCACCGACTACCGGATGTGGGAGTTTGACAACGAGTTCATCGACTACATCTACAAACACCGCATCATGGCCATCGACATGGAGATCGCCACCCTCTTCGCCGTTGGCTACGCCCTCAACGTGCCCACCGGCGCCATGATGCTCGTCTCCGACCTGCCCCTCAAGAAGGGCGGCATCAAGAGCAAGGACAGCGCCGAGGAGATCTTCCTCACCTACACCCAGGAGCATCTGCAGATGGGACTCAAGGTGATGGCGGCCGCCTGCCAGGGCGGCCAGGGGCCACTGGGCTGAGGCCGGGGATGCTCCCGTGCGTATCCGCCCGGCAAGCGCTTGCCCGTCCTGAGCGTCCTGCCGCCTGAACCGGAATTGCCCGGCACGAGATACTTCCCACGGAGAAATCCATGTCCAGCCAGATCGTCCATATCTCGCTCACCGCGAAAGATACTTCATCCCGCCTCAGCGAACAGCCTCCCGTCTCTTTCGAGGCGATCCGGCCGGAAACACACGCCATCACCATCGACCCGCGCAAGCGTTTTCAGACGATGGAAGGCTTTGGCGGCGCCTTCACCGAAGCGGCCGCCGTCACCTGGCAAAAGCTTCCCGCAGAAAAGCGGGCCGAGGTCATCAGGGCCTACTTCGACCCGCACGACGGCCTTGGCTATACCATGGGACGAACGCATATCAACAGCTGCGATTTCGCCCTGGGGAACTATGCCTGTGCCGAAGTGGACGGCGATTTTGCCCTGCAGCACTTTTCCATCGAGCGTGACCGGGCCGCCATTCTGCCCATGCTCAAGGAAGCCCTGCGCCAGAGCGGCGGTCTGAAGCTGTTCGCTTCGCCCTGGAGCCCGCCGGCCTGGATGAAGACCAACGGACGGATGAATGGCGGCGGCCGGCTGCGGCCGGAATGCCGCGAGGTCTGGGCGCGTTACTATTGCCGCTACATCCGGGAGTATGAAAAAGAAGGCATCCCCTTCTGGGGCCTCACCGTCCAGAATGAACCGGCAGCCAGCCAATCCTGGGATTCCTGCCTGTACACCGCCGAGGAAGAGCGCGATTTCGTCCGTGATTATCTGGGGCCGACCCTGCGGAAAGAGGGACTGGACCATCTCCGCCTGCTGATCTGGGACCACAACCGGGATGCGATCTACGAGCGCGCCAGAATCGTGTACGATGACCCCCTGGCCGCGCAATACGTCTGGGGTACCGCCTTTCACTGGTATATGGGGGATCATTTCGAGAACCTGACCGCCCTGCACGAAGCCTTTCCGGACAAACACCTGCTCTTCAGCGAGGGGTGCCAGGAAGGCGGCCCGCATACGGGCGAGTGGGAGGTGGGCGAACGCTACGGACGCTCGCTCATCAACGACCTCAACCGCTGGACCGTTGCCTGGGTGGATTGGAATCTCATGCTGGATGAGCGCGGGGGCCCCAACCATGTCGGCAATTACTGCAGCGCGCCCATCCTGGTGGATACCCGGGCCGGAGAGCCCCTTTATCAGAGTTCGTTCTACTATCTCGGCCACTTCTCCCGCTATATCCGCCCCGGTGCCCAACGCGTTCTGCATGCCGGCACGGCCGACGAGCTCGAAACCACGGCCTTCCGCAATCCGGATGGGAGCATCGCCGTAGTGGTCATGAACCGCACCGGACAGGCGATCCCCTTTGCGCTGCAATACAGGAACCGGGCCGCCCGCACGATGAGCCCGGCCCGTTCCATCATGACCCTGCGCTTTGCCGATTTCCAGAGCCAACCAAGCAGTGAATGCTCCACCGCCTCTGCGCGGCAATGATTTTTTCATCCTCCGCAAGAAGATATTGACGGAATCGCGGGCTTTTTGTAGGAATTGACAGTGTGCTCCCGTCCATGAGAAAGTGGGCGGATTGCCAAGACCGGACGCCAGCCGGAAAACTTTTTTTTATACAGTTGACGCCCTTGACCACCATTTCTGCCGGCAGGACACTCCGCGAGAACCAGCACATGCACGATGCCTGCAACCTGTCGCTGGCCGGCGTCACTCTCCCTCTTCCCTTCTGAGCACATATGCCGACCTCCCTCCATTTTTTGGTTGAGTTTCTTCGCCTGTCGAAGCTGTTCTGGGGCTCGGACAAAAAGCTGAAGATTCGGGGCACCGTCTTCTTTCTGGCCCTCCTGACCATCATGCAGATGATCCTGGCCGTGGTGATCACCCAATGGAGCGCGGCCTTGTTCAACGCCCTGGAGCAACACTCCATGCGCGGCCTTGTCACCCAGATCGGCGTGCTGGCGATCATCTTTGTCGCCGACATGGCCGTGACCGGCTCGCATCTGGTTGTCAAACGCAATCTGCAGATCTACTGGCGCGACTGGCTGACCGACCATGTCTTCTCCCGCTGGATGCGGGATGGCCGCCACTATCTGATCTCGCACCTGCCAGGGGAGCACGACAACCCGGATGCGCGCATCGCCGAGGATTGCCGGGTCGCCAGCGAGTCGGCGGTCGCCCTGGGCCACTCGCTGTTTTACTGCATCCTCCTCCTGATCGGCTTCACGCAGGTGCTCTGGTCCCGCTCCGGGGTGGTGACCCTCGACCTGGGCGCGTGGCAACTTCCCATTTACGGGCATCTGGTCTGGGTCGCCATCATCTATACGGCGCTGGCCTCCTGGCTCGGCTGGCGGGTGAGCCGGCCCCTGACCGCCGCCACCAACGCCCGGCAGTCGGCGGAGGCGGACTTCCGCGCCAGCCTGGTGGAAGCGCGGGAAAACAGCCAGGCCATCGCCCTGATCCATGCCGACAGCTTTGAACGGCAGCTTTTCCGTGAGCTGTTCTGCAAGATCCGGAAGGTCTGGAACGTGCAAACCGTTGCCTGGCGGAATATCCAGATATTCAGCACCGGCTATTCCTCGCTGAACATGGCCTTTCCGATCCTGATCTCCGCCCCCCGCTACATCCTGGGCAGCATCACCCTGGGCGCCATGATGCAAGCCGCCCAGGCCTTCCAGCAGATGGTCGGCGCCCTTTCCTGGCCGGTGGGCAACGCGGGCGGAATCGCCGAGTGGCGCGCCTCGGTGGAACGCATCCTGAGCCTGCTCAAGGTGCTGGACAATGTGGAGGAGGAGCTGGCCAAGCCGGACCACTGGATCCGGGTGCAGGGCTCCGACCGGCCGGTGCTGGCCTTCCACGACCTCAGCATCGCCAAATACGACGGCCCGACCTTGGCCCAGGGCCTCAACATGGAAATCGGCAGGGGCGAGCATGTGCTGGTCACCGGCAACACCTACACCGGGGCCAAGCTCTTCCGCGCCATTGCCGGGATAAGGCCCTGGGGCCGCGGCCTCATCAAACTCCCCAGCCAGGGCCGCCTCTTTTTCATGCCGCCACGGCCGCATCTGCCCACCGGCACCCTGCGCAACGCCATCTGCTACCCGGCCTCCCGCCGGGTTTACACCCAGGAGCAACTGGAAGAGGCGCTGCGCCTGGTGGGCCTTGACTACCTGATCGGCCAGCTCGACCAGAAGGACAATTGGCTGCACACCCTGGCCCGGGGAGAGCAGCAACTCCTGGGCATGGTGCGCCTGCTGCTCAACCGGCCCCAGTGGATTTTCCTGCAGGAGGCCTTCGACTCCCTGGACCCGGCCGAGGAGGAAAGGATGCTGCGCCTGATCTGCGAGCGGATCCCCGACGCCACCCTGCTTGCGATTTCCCACCTGCCAAACGGCGATTCGTTCTACGCACGCCGCCTGGTCCTGTAAAAAATTTTCTGAGAAGAGCGACCATGCAAACGGTTCACCAAGGCAGCGGCAAGCTGCGCGGCGTCAATCTCGGCGGCTGGCTGGTGCTGGAGAAATGGATCACCCCCAGCCTGTTCGCCGGGCTTGCGGCCACCGACGAGACCTCCTATTGCGTCGAGCTGGGCGAGATCGAGGCAACCCGGCGCCTGCACCGGCACTGGCACACCTTCATCAGCCGCGACGACTTCGCCTGGCTGAAGCGCGCCGGCATCAATGCCGTGCGCCTGCCGGTCGGCCACTGGCTCTTCGGCAAGGACTATCCCTATCACCGCAGCTACCAGGAGACGCGCTATCCCTTTGTGGAAGGGGGGCTTGCCATCGTCGACAAGGTATTCGAGTGGGCCGGGGAATTCGGCCTGCGGGTGGTCCTCGACCTCCACGCAGCACCAGGCTGCCAGAACGGCTTCGACAATGGCGGCATCCTCGGCGTTTGCGAATGGCACACCAGGGAGGAATACATCGAGCACTCCCTGACGGTGCTGGAGCGGTTGGCCGAGCGCTACGCCGACCAGCCGGCCCTGCACGGCATCGAGGCGCTCAACGAGCCGCGCTGGGATATCCCCACCGACCTGCTCAAGCGCTTCACCGGCGAGGCCTATCGCCGCATCCGCCGCCACTGCCCAGCCGAGCGGGTGACGGTGGTCTTTCACGACGGCTTCCGCAGCTTCAAGGAGTATGCAGGCTTCCTCCAGGAGCCGGAATTCAGGAACGTGGCCCTCGACATCCACCGCTATCAGTGCTTTGTCGAGCACGACATCAACCTGGACATTTTCGGCCACATCACGAAAAGCGCCAGTGAGTGGCGCACGGAAGCGGACGAGCTCATCCGCGAGGCGGGCTACCAGATCTATTGCGGCGAATGGAGCCTGGGGCTGAACCTGAAGGTGGTCTCCCTCTGGGCGGAGGGGCCCTTCAACCATGCCCTGGAGGAAATGGACGCCTTTCAGATGTCTGCGGCCTACCGCGGCTACGCCGCGGCCCAGCTGCTGACCTTCGAGAAATACGCGGGCTGGTTCTTCTGGACCTACCGGACCGAGAGCGCCACGGAGTGGAGCTATCGGGACTGCGTGGAGCAGGGCTTCTTTCCCGACCTGGGCCGCCCGGAGCAGTTCAGGGGCATAAACGCGGCCCTGGAGCGGGTCAAGAATCCCACCGCCTGAAGAATGGAGAGATTTCGGCCATGCTCAAGGTGATGAGCTTCAACATCCGGGTCGGCCTGGCCGACGACGGCGAAAATCACTGGCAGAGGCGCAAGGCCTTTGCCCTGGAAAGGATTGACGCCTTCGGGCCCGACCTCCTCGGCCTCCAGGAATGCCTCGACGGCGAGCAGGCCGATTTTGTCCGCGCTAGGCTCCCGGACTACGAGTTCCTCGGCACCCATCGGGGCGGCCCCGGCGGCACCGCGCTGGAGATGGCGCCCCTGCTCTTCCGCCGCTCCGCCTTCCATCTTCTCGACTCCGGCTGCTTCTGGCTGAGCGAGACCCCGGAAGTTCCCGGCAGCATGAGCTGGGGCAGCAACTATCCCCGCACGGTGACCTGGGCCAGGCTCTCCTGCCGGCACACCGGGGCGGTGCTTACCCAGGTCAACACCCATTTCGACTACGAACCAACGGCCATCGACGGAGACGCCAGGGTTCTGCGCCACTGGCTCGACCGGATCGGTCAGGAGAGCGCGCTCATCGTCACCGGCGACTTCAATGCCGACAGGGACTCAGACGCCTACCGCCTCCTGACCGGCGACGGCACACTGCGCGACGCCCTGCGGCAGATTGAGCCGCAGGCGGAAGATGGGGCCACCTTCCATGCCTATGGCCGGCAGGAGGAAATGGCGGCCATCGACTGGATCCTTATCTCCGGCCATTTCCGGGTGCTTGCCGCACAGATCGACCACTCGCGCCAGGGGAACCTCTTCCCTTCGGACCATTACCCCATCACGGCAACGCTCGACTGGAAGGGATGAGGACAGAATCTTGGCTCCCGATGGCAAGACTCTGCCTGTCCTGGGCTGAAAACGGCTTTTTCAGGGCCTGCTGTTTATCTTCTCGCTTTACAGATACAATGTGCTAACCTTTTCCAGAACAGCTGGGAAGCAGTATACAAATTCAGTCCATCTTCACCTTTGGAGTGTAATAATGCGTAGTATGGCATCTTTTGCTCTCTTGTCGGCCATTCTCTTTACGCTGCCAGGTTGCGCGGGGTTGCAGTCCGCGATGCGGGGCGAGACAGAATCGCCAGTCCAGGCCGGCGCGGAAAAGGGCATCGGCTTGCTCGCCACCAGCAGGGCAAAGGAGGCAAACGCGGAGTTCAACCGGGCCTTGACCCTGGCCCCAACCGACGCCAATCTGCACTTTCTCAATGGCCTGGCCTATCACGAGATGGCACGGACAAAAGGCCAAAGCGTTGCGGAGCTTGCCGAAACAGGATACCGGCTGGCCCTGGAATTTGACTCGAATCATTGGCTGGCCGCCTGGCATCTCGGCTTGCTTCAGCTCGAGCAACGCCAGTACGCAGCGGCCCGGAAGTCACTTGCCACGGCGGCCCGCCTGCGGCCGCGCAATCCAGATATTCAATTGGCTCTTGCCGGTTCGGCCTATCAGGCAAGCGATGCTCCGGTGGCCCTTTGGGCCGCCAATAACACGCTGACCTTGCGTCCGGATGACCCGGAGGCACTGCGGATCGCGGCCCTTTCGAGCGCTGCGCTCGGAATGGAATCAAGCGCCCTTGAGTTCCGGAACCGGTTCCAGCAAGTTCGTCCCTCGGAGGATGTGGAAAACCTTACTGACCGGATCGGTGCGTGGAAAGACGTCCATGCCCAAGCCCACATTTCTGATCCC
>DDXK01000068.1 GCA_002347185.1 Desulfobulbaceae bacterium UBA2262
GTCGCTGGCCCGCTGCTCGAAGGCATAGTTGAACATATGGTCCACCGCCGCGGTCACGTGCTGGTCCGAGGAAGCCGCCTCCTCGGTGGAGGAGATGCGCACATACTGCTCAAGATTGCCCAGATCCACCATGGGCCGGGCCAGATGGGTTTCCGCCGCGGTGATGGAGGACTGGAAGCCGAAAAACTCGGCCAACATCTTCCGGATATCGCTCTTGGTGCTCAGATAGGGCTTGGCGGTAAGCTGGTTGGCCCGCTCGATCTCGGCCAGAACCGTATTGCTCTCGGGATTGCAGACGGCAACCTCCAGAAGCCCGTTGGCAAAGGAAAAGGGCAGCAGCAGATGCCGGAAGGCGAAGTTCCTGGGAATGGTCTTGGTGACCACCTTCAGGTCGAGCTTCAGGGGGTCGAGCTTGATAAAGGGCAGCCCCCGGTCGGCGGCGATGGCCCGCATGATCAGCTCTTCACTGAGGGGCTGTCCCTTCTGGCCGGGCAGCTCCAGGTTCAGGGAGGCGATGATATCGACAAAGGTCAGGGTGTCGTCGCGCTCGCGGCCCGTATCGTTTTTACGGCGGCCGGCATGCTGGCGCAGGAGAAGCTGGCGCTGCTGGGCCTTCCTGGCCAGGATAAACTGCCGCTGCTCGGCAGTGAGCAGGCGGTTGCGGCCAAGCAGGTCGAGCAGGTATTCTTCGTCGTTGAGCAGCATGAGAAAGCACCATTTTTTTCAGACAATACCAATGCGCCTGGCGACGGAGGACAAGCCCGGGTCCACAAACAAAACGACACAAGCAGTGACCCGCAAGCCACTGCCTGTGTCGCAGCACTCTCCAAAGAGCTACTCCCTCGCTATCTGATCAGCTCTTCCCAGCTTGTTCTGCCGCTCTTGAAGTTCTGATAGGGCAGATCCTGCTGGGGCACCTCCACGATCTCGCCAGTGCTGGTCTGCACGAAGGCGGTGGGGCCCTTGCCCCCTTCCCCCGCCCCGACATGCAGGTTGGGCGTGGTGGCCAGGCCAAGGCCAAGGGAAATGCTACCTTCCACATAGTCTCCGCTCAGGCCGAGCTCGGTGCCGAATACCGGCCTGTACCAAGGCGTGCCGGTCTGATAGTAGAGCCCGTAGAGGTAGGCAAGCCCCTCCTGTTTGCACACACTGTCAAAAGGCTGATAGGTGGTGAAGGTGAGCAGGCCGCCCAGCAGGGTTGCCTGGCCGACATTCCGTTCCCGGGGCCTCTCGGTGATGGAGAAATTCCGGTACCAGCCATCCTTGCCGGTGGGTGTCTCGGGAATCTCGTCCGCGTCGGTGTCAACGCATCCCCGTCCGGCGGTCCAGTCGATGAGCTCCACAAAGGTATCCACGGCACCGCTGTTCGGAAGGCAGCCCGTGCCCCCCCCCTCGCAGCTCAAGGGCGCGGTGAGAGCGACGGAACTGGTCACCAGGATATTGGAGGCGTCGACCAGGCCGCGCTGCCCCAAGGCGGTGCCGCTGGGCGCTTTGGAGACATTGGCGAGCCAGGGGAAGGAGCCGTCGCAGTTGAGCAGCTCCTTGATGCCATAAAAGGACTGCTGGGAGGCGTCGGTCTTGTCGTCGGCGTGGAAGAAGCGGCCGGTGCCGAAATAGACCCAGTAGTTGTAGCCGTCCGTACCCACCGCCGGCGCGGCGGTAATGGGCTGGCCCGGGTTGAACATGGGCTGTATGACGCCACTTGCCGAGGGAGTGAGATCTTTCCATTCAAAGGGCTTGGTCACCATCTGCTGGCCGGCAATGACATCCTGGGTCACCAGCCGATAGAGCTTGCCGCTCCAGGCGCCGGTGCTCCCCTCGACCGTGCCGAAATAGACGGCGTCAGTCTTGTAGTTTTTGTTCAGGTCATAATCCACCGAGATCAGATCGGAAACAAAGCCGTTCCCGGAACCGGCCAGGAGATAGCGGCCACTGTCCGTGCCGGAGACGGGCTCGGCCTCGAGGATCCGGAAGGGCTTGCTCTTGTCGGCCAGCTCCTTGAGCGGCAGGATGGCCAGCTTGGGCTGCTGCTCGCTGACGCCCTTCATGGCATTGCCGGTGAGCGCCGCCTGCGGTCCGCTGCCCATGACCAGATACCAGTCATTGGCCGAAGAGGCATCATCCTTCATCACCACCGGGGTGACGATGGCCGTGGTGAAGCCCAGCTCGGTGGTGGTGCCGTCGTCCCGGGCGGTCAACTCTCCAAGGAGGGCGGGAGGGGCTTCGGGATTGGTGATGTCGAGGAGGAAATAGGCCGAGGTGAAGCGGCGGTTTTCCGTGGCCTCGGCGCCCGGCAAATCATCGGCATTCACGGGAGCGCCGCCGAAACGCATGGCGCCCACCAGCACCGTGCCCCAGCCCTCCGGGTGGATGCAACCGGGATCGGTGTGCGATACGAGGCATTGCGGCTCCGGGGTAAAGATCTTGGCGTCAAAGACCCTGGGGCGCTGGTCCACATAGTACTTGTGCTCATAGTTCGGATTGGTGAGGCACTTGAGATGCGGGAGCAGGTTGTAGGGCACATAGGCCCACAGCTCCGCGCCCAGGGCCGGGGCTACCGCCTCGTCGGCCTCAAGACAACTACCGGTCAGACAGAATTTGCGCAGCGTTTCGTTGTAGAAACCGGCGTTCACCGCATGGAGCATGCCGTCGTTGCCGCCGAAATAGGCCATCTGCCGCCGCTTTTTCCAACGGGCCAGGAACTTGCCGTAGGAGGTGTCGTTGTAGAGCAGGTGGAGGTTTTCTGCCGGGGCTCCCACCGCCGTGGGTGTGGAGTGGATGACATCCCCCAGCCGCCAGGTAAAGGGCTCCTTCACGGTGCCGTCGTCGTTGAGCCCCTTGTCCATGAGCCGGGAGCGCAGGCCGACCTGATCCTTGCCCCGCACCCAATCGACAATGGCGTCGACCTTGGCATCGGGAGCCGCTCCGTCGGGGTCGACATTGAAATCGGTCGCCATGGAGCTGCGATCCGCGCTGATCCCTGTGGACGCGGCCCAGTCGGTGGAGGCCACAAAGGGGAGGGTCTCGCCGCTGTCCACGATACCGTCGTTATTCTTGTCCTGCCAGGTGAAGATATAGCGCCGCTTGCTGTTGGAGAGATAGGTCGCACGGTTGGCCACGATGTCCGCGTCCGTGATCCCGGCCAGCCAGTTGTTGGCGGACCAGAGGTATTTCACCGCGTCGAGCGCGACCTGATTTTCGGCGGCGCAGGAGCCATCGGATTCCAGGCCGCCATAGCAGCCCTTGCTCTCGTTGGCGCCTTCGTCAAAATAGACCACCACCCGCTTGTCAAGGGAGGTGTTCAGCACCCGGTCCCCATCGCTGTCCTCGTAGAGGTAGCCGGTGCTGTCGACAAAGAGCGAATGCACCTCGCCGGCCCAGCGGAGTTCCTTGTCCTTGTTGGTCGGATCCGAAGGCACACGCAGCTTGGGCCAGAATATGGCCTGAAAGATAGCGCCCTCGCCGCCCCGCGACGAGGAGATGACCGAGGCGGCGGAACCGGCCGAGGCGCCCTTGCGGATGCTTTCGAGCACCTTTTGCAGGTTCGCCCGCAACTGATCCGGAGTGGCGCTGGTCAGCAATTCAGTGTCGCTGTTTGCCGCTGCATTGGTCATGAGGTTTTTAGGATTGCACTCATCGTCTTCGCCATTATCGCGCACCGTTCCGGAAACCACGATATGGGTCTGGACAGTCTGCTTGTCCTCGCTATCGATCTGAGACTTGCCATCCGGATAGAGATCTTCCGCCGTCGCTTGATAAGCAAAGGCGGTCAGGTTGTCGAAATAACTGCTGCTGAAAAGGTCATCGCAGGTTGCGTCGTCTGTCGGGTCGATGGTGTCGGGAATCTTCACCGCATCGGTCGCCAGGCTCTGCATCCCGCTGTGCAAATCCGCGGTGGAGGCGCCGTCGGTGATGATGACCACATGGTTGTCCTGGCAGTAGAACTGGACCGGATCATCCCCCACGGTAAAATCTGTGTCCTGGCACTTGTAAGCGTCGTTTTGCGTAAAGTAGCCTATGGCGGTGTACATGGCCTCGGCAAGAGGTGTCCAGGCATTGGCCTGAACGTCGTTGATCGCCTCAACCAACTCCGCAGTGTGGTCATCGCCCAGTCCGATCTCGCTTATGATCCTGGCCCCATCCTGATTCCCGGCCGGGCAGTCGTAGCTGATGGGGTCGGTGGAGTCGTCACCCTTATCCTCGCATTCGGTGGCGGCGCCGTTATCGTTGAAGCGCATGGCGCCGAGGCGCATGTCTTCGGCGTATTTCTGGATCAATCCTTCCGGCGCCTCATCGACTTTCACATAGCCCTTCATCACGAGCAGGGCGTGATCCGTTCCGAACATATTGGCCACCCCGGAATCGATCAGCGCGCCGACCATACCGAGCGTAGTCCCGGTTTGCACGGTTTCGTCAGTGGGATCGATCACCTCGGGAACCTGCAGCCCGCCGCAATAATCCCAGAGCGCCTCCTGAATGCATTCCTCGGTGTCGTTCGGATTCAAATCAGTGTCTGCGGCCCAGCCGCCGGGATCGGCAAGCGCGCTGGTGTTACAGGTAATGCCGTCGTCTGGATCGGCATCCTCCAGTTTCAGCGCCCAGGGCTTGTTGCAAGAATCCTGCTGCGAATTGAAATTTCCCGTGCAGGTATAGTAAAGGTTATCCGGAAAGCATCTTGGGTTTCCCGTGTCATAAGGGGTTCCGGCCGGGCAGGACACGGTCTTGCACCCTGCGGGCAGAGTTCCCAGCTTCCAGCAGCGCCCGACATACCCTATGCGATCACTCCCGGTGCCAGTGGGGGTTCTCGCGTCTGGAATGGCGGCATTGTAGATACCGAAGCAGAGATAGCCGCTCTGGTCGTAAGTGATGGTCTGGGGGGGCATGTCGAGACTGTAAATATGCTCGCACGAGGCCTGCACCTCGGAGACGTTGCCGAAATCGGCCGGGGCATCGTAATCCTTGGTGATCATCTCCCAGCAGGCATGCAAGGAATGGTTGTACGCCGAATTCGATTCGGCCATGATGTTGTTTGTGCCACCATAGTCGAGGCAGTCGGTGACGTTCTGCTTGGTCGTACCCTGCCCGTCGTCGTAACCACTGGTGATGGAGTCGATGGCGTCCTGACAGGCCTGCGCCCGGTCGCTGTCCACAAAGCCCTCCGCAGAAATCCCCTTGATCACGATCCGGGTCGTGTCGTCGGTGGTATCGATCCAGCTGTCCTGTTTGTACCCCTCGATGCTGAGCGTGATCACCCTGCTCGCGCCGCCGCTGTCCAGCACAGCGACTTCCTTGACGAACCCGCGTCCGGAACAGCCGCGCCCCTGCCCGACCAGATGCTCTTCTTCAGGATGATATTTGCCGCCGGTAAGGATATTTTTTTGAATGTCGAACTTGGAAGCCGAGGCCCAGTTCAGAAAATTGCCGGTGGCGGCAAAGGCACTCACGCCAGACTCCACGCCGCCGACACTGGTGATTTTGACGTACAGATCATCCTGCTTGTAAAAAGTTCCGGGAAGACCGGCAAAAGCGGTTTGAGGGCTGGCGCTTGACGTCCAGGTCGAAACCGCCTGAAAAGATCCTTCGTCAAGACGGCTCCAGGTCACCCCCGTGTCATCCCAGGGGCCGGTACCGTTAGCGGTCCCGGCAGCATCTGCGCTGAAAAGCATGCCGGCGGCGCTGACCACATCGTACTTCGCATAGGCATTGCCGTTTATCCAGGTGGAATCCTTCTTTACCCAGGTAACTCCCGTATCGCCATCGATGGAGATCCCGTCCGAGGAATCCGGATCATTGGCGGTGCCGCCAGCGGCGGTATAGTAGAGCTGTTCTCCTTCCTGCACAAAGCTTTTTGCCGGATAAACCGTACCCGGGGCCCAGAGAGGAATTTCATGCACCCTTGCCCAAGTCACATTCGAATCTTCAGTGATTCTGGTTCCGATGGAAGCCCCGGCAACTGCGGTCGCCCGGAAAAAGATCCCTTCGCTGTAAACAAAATCATTCACGCTGTACGTTTCGCCGCTTGTCCACTGCGGTGTGCTCTCCACCCATTTGTACCACACTTCAGGGTCGAACAGGCCGGCATACTCCTTTGCCGAATCGTAAGTGTTGTCCATGCACTGGCCGCCGTCATCGCTCTCGTCGATATAGGCAAGATCCAGCATACTGCCCGAATTGTCCACCATGAGCAGGACATTGGGTTTGACGCCAAAGCTCAGGAAGGGCGGCTCGCCCAACCCCTCGCCGCAAACGTCGGCGAGAAGCTGCGCCGGCAGGGCGAGGAGAAGCGCCAGGCCAAGAGAGGCTGCACGGAAGAGAAAATGTTTCTTGTGGCTGCGCGGTGCGTATTTCATGGCGAGACCTCCATGGTATTCTCCTTGGGCCAAACCTTGCCCTGGCCGCTCTTCGCTGACGAAAGATTCTTGCCAGACAGAAAAAGGATCTGCCCGGCAGATCCTGTCAAGTCTTGCCAGATTGTGGATATCAGTAAATGCAGGTGCCTTCCTGGCCAATGACATGCCGCCATTGGACCCGGACCACGGACTGGCTGTTGTCGCGGCCATAGTGGCGGGCGTACATGTCATAATTCCTGGCCCCGCCGCCGGAGGCCATGCCCTTGCCCTTGCCTTCGTAGCCGGCGAGCTGCTGCAGGGCGCCGCCGACGTTCTGGGTCATCTCGCCGCCCATGCGCAGGTAGGTGTTGCCCGGGTCGGCGCTGGTGGAACAGGGGGCAGGATAGCAGGCGTCGTAGTCGGCCCCCAGACCGGGCCCGGTGGCGGCCGTATCGGGGTCGAGGAGCAGGGAGTCATCATCGGCGAGGATTTCATTCATGCCCAGGTCAGGGGTCACCACATAGATATTGGTCGCGGTCAGCACCCCGGGAATCGTCGAGCTGAAGCCGCCGGGGCAGGAAAGCGAGGCTTCCCCCAGCTCCGAGGCCACCGAAACGCCGCCGTCGGCCCGGTGGAAGGACTCCATGCGCACCTTGTGGTTGCTCGCGATCTGCAGTTCGGTCGTGGCGGTGTTCACGGACATGATCCCCAGGATCACCACCAGGAGCAGGATGAGGATGACATAGACCAGAACAAAACCGCTCTCTCCGGAGCCAGCCCGCAGGCCCGCCGCCGCAAGCGCCTTGCCTTGCCGCCCGGCCCCTGCGACCAGGCGTTTCCGCCTTGGGATCTCTGCTTGCACAGATCTTCGCCTCACGCTCTTCATCCCCTTTTGCTTCGTCATATGGTCCGCTGTACCTCGGAGGAGAGGGAAATCACCCGCCTGGGAGTGACGACGATGACATTCACCGTCTTCATATTGGCCATGGGGCTGCTCTCCGCGATGTTCCAGTAAATCGTGAAGTCGCCCTCCACCCGGTTGTGGTCGGCGGTGGCGGCGGTGTTGTCGCCAAGCCCGGCCGCGCCATCGGCACTGGTGTCCTTCAGATCGTCATGATCCCAGGGCAGCGAGGTAAGGTATTCCAGCTGATTGGTCGCCATGGTGACGGTATTGGTGATGTCATAGGCGACCGAATTTCCGCCAACGGCTGTGGTCTGCATGGATGCGGCGGCCAGGATGCCCACGGCGAAAATGACCATGGCGACCATCACCTCGATCAGGGTATAGCCCTCCTGCCTTCCCGGGCCCAGGTCGGGAAAACTCCTCTCTGCCATATCCGTGTTCCTCCCCCGCCGCGGCATCATGCTCACAGCCCCATATTCCGACAGCCCACGATCTCGGAGCGCACCCGGCGTTCGAAGCCGTCTCCGGAGGGGGTGACCCACCGAGCGCCAACCACATAGGTTCTCGTGTTGCTGTAATTCTCGCTCGTATTGGCAGCCCGCGCCAGCATCCAGATCCGGACGGCCCGGATCCGTGCCAAAGGAACCGTGTAGCCAAGAGCCACCCCGCCCTGGACATCGTCGGTGTCGATGAAGCCATCGTCGACGCCAGCGGTGTTGATATCCAGACCCGTTTCCAGCAAGCCGTCGTTGTCCTTGTCCACCGCCCAGATGATATTGCCGGCGGCAGAGGTGTCGATTTCGCCGTCGTTGTCATTGTCGAAGGCGTAGGCAAAGCCGAGGGCTTCGACGTGGCTGGCGGCGGGCTCGTGGCCGGTGGCCTCGTAGTGGCCGGCGGTAACGGTGATCACCGGCGCCGTGCTGGCGGCAACCCGCCCGAGGGTCTGAATATTGCCGGCGGTGGAAAGGTAGTTGTCGTAGGCGACATGCTCGCCGGTGCTGGTCAGGGCCCCGTCAGGAGGATCGGCGGCGGTGGCCCCGGCGATATCCCTGGTGAAGTAGAGCAGGTCCGGGGTGGCGTTGACGATGCCGGCGTTGGCATTGCCGGTGGGGTCATAGCCCGCCGACCTGATATCCGCGGCCAGCACTTCCAGGCCTGCCCGCAGGTTCTGCTGGATTTCGCCGATGCGCTCCTGGGATTCCTGGGTCCGGGTATTCATGACGAAGAGGCTCAGCACCGCGGTCAGCACGAAGGCGGAAATAAGCACCACCACCAGAAGCTCGGCCATGGTGAAGCCCTTGGCGTTGCCGAGCGGAGACCGGGGCAACCGGGTTCGCTGTCGGATATGGACAAAGGATGTCTTCATTCGTCTCGTCTCGTCTCGCCTGCCGGCGCCGTGCCGGCGGCAGAGTTCCAGGGCCGCTGCCGGCCGTCACTCGAGCCTGATGTTGCCCATGGAGGAAATCACCAGACTCCGTTCCCTGCCGTTGCTGTTGCGGAGAAACAGGGTGCCCATGCCCATCCCCCCGCTGTTGTTCACGGGAAACCCGTTGGACCGGAAAGCGATGGCGGGCAGGGCGTCGTCGTTGTCGGCAAAGGTCAGGCCATCCCCGCCGCCCTCGGCGGTATCGAAGGAAACCCCGGGATAGGTCGACCAGTTGACGCTGACCACGACCCGCTCGCCGGCATCGAATTCGAGATCCGCGTCCGCATCGACAAAAACCAGATAGTCGAAGGGCGCCTGCTTGAAGACCACGCTGACGGTGGTGTTTTCCTTCACCGCCAGCAGCCGGGCTTTCTGCATGTTGCCGTAGGCGTCCCGGATGGCCAGACGCAGCTGCAGATCCGGGGCCGCGCCGCGGATGTTGAGAAAGGCGGCTGTCGCCAGGATGCCGACGATGGCGATAACAATGACCAGTTCGATGACGGTGAAGCCGTCGTTATTTTTGCCCGGGCAGGACTGCCTCATGGTGCACCACCGATAGCCATTGGAGCTCCCTCCCTTCCAATAGAAATGACCACGCTCCGCTTCACCTGCAATACAAGAATCAGGCCAGAGGCAACGCCGCACGCCAGCACAGAAAAAAATTATTGTCTTTCAGCAGGTTATGCCGGAATTCACGAACCGGCCGCTCCCGGCCGACCCGGTTCCGCAAAAAACGGGTGTTAATTTTTTTAATACAATTTTCGCCCCAAAGAAAAGAACTATAATTTTTTTTAATAGCGCGCAGGCGAAAATAGCGGCCCCATTCCGACGCAGCCGCCGCCATGCAGCCCCTATTCCCTACAGCCCATATTCCTTGATCTTGGCCAGCAGGGAGGGATAGCTGATTTCGAGCAGGCGGCTCGCCCTGCTCTTGTTGCCGCCGCTCGCCTCCAGGGCGCGGCCGATCAAAACCCGCTCCATCTCGCGCTGCCCCTTTTTCAGCGAAAAAGTCCCCAGCAGAGCCTCCAGCCCGCTTTCGCCCTCCGCTCCGGCCAGCTGCGGGGGCAGATGCTCGGGCAGGATGACCCGGTCGGCCAGGACCACCGCCCGCTCCAGGGTATTTTCCAGCTCCCGGACATTGCCCGGCCACTGGTGACGCAGGAGCAGGGCCAGGGCCGGGGCGGAAAGCTCCGGTACCTCCCGGCCGAACTTGCGGCCGATCTTGTCGAGCAGGTGCCGGCAGAGCGGCGGGATATCCTCCTTCCGCTCCCGCAGGGGCGGCACCTGCAGGGGGATGACGTTGAGGCGGAAGAAAAGATCCTCCCGGAAGCGGCCGGCGCCCACCTCCTCGGCAAGATCGCGGGCCGTGGCGGCCAGCACCCGCACATCCACCGGCAGCGGGCGCACCCCCCCCACCGGCCGCACCTCCCGCTCCTGCAGGACCCGGAGCAGCTTCACCTGGGCCCCGGCCGGAAGCTCGCCGATCTCGTCCAGAAAGAGGGTGCCGCCTTCCGCCTCCTGGAAGATGCCCTTGCGGTCCCTTTCCGCGCCGGTGAAGGCGCCCCGCACGTACCCGAAAAGCTCGCTTTCCAGGAGCTGCTCCGGCATCCCCCCGCAGTTGACGGCCAGAAAGGGCATGGCGGCCCGGCCGCTGGCAGCATGGATGCCCCGGGCCACCAGCTCCTTGCCGGTGCCGCTCTCGCC
>DDXK01000059.1 GCA_002347185.1 Desulfobulbaceae bacterium UBA2262
TACTACGACACCAAGACCGGCACCATGGCCGCGGTCAATTACTTCAAGAAGGCGGGCGGCGCCAAGGTGATTTCCGTGGATGGCTCCACCTCCATCAAGGCGGTAACCGAGTCCATCATGAAAGAGCTTGCCTGAACGGCAAAAGAATACCTCTGCCGCAAGACAAAAAAGGGGAGAAGGGCCGCGGGCCTTTCTCCCCTTTTTTTTGTGCGTACGTCCCCGTCCGGAAAAATTAAATTCTTGTGGCGCTCCATCGCCTCAGGTAGACAGAGAGTATGGGGCCTTTGCGCCTTCGTGGAGAACCAAGAGCAGAAAAGGGGGAACGCGCATGAACCAGATACTCATCGGCAAGGGCGAACAGCCGGTCCAGCTCCTGGCCAGGTACGGGAACCGGCACGGCCTGGTCGCCGGCGCCACCGGCACCGGCAAAACCGTTTCCCTCCTGGTGCTGGCGGAAGGCTTCTCACGGCTGGGAGTGCCCGTCTTCCTCTCCGATGTCAAGGGCGATGTCGCCGGGCTGGCAATGCCGGGCACCCCCAGCGAAAAAATCCTGCAACGCGCCGTGCAGCTTGGCATCGAGGGCTTCGCGCCCGAGGGCAACCCGGTGGTCTTCTGGGATCTGCTCGGGAAGCTGGGCCATCCGATCCGCACCACGGTGAGCGAGATCGGCCCCAGCCTGCTGGCCAGGATCCTGGAGCTCAGCGATGTCCAGGCCGGGGTGCTGGAGATCGTCTTTCAACTTTCAGACGAGCAGGGCCTCCTGCTCCTCGACCTCGACGACCTGCGCTCCCTGCTCACTTTTGTCGCCGAGAACCGCGCCGAGGTTTCCGCCCGCTACGGCCTGGTCAGCGCCCAGTCCATCGCCGCCATCCAGCGGAACCTCCTGTCGCTGGAGCGCGAAGGGGGCAAGGAATTCTTCGGCGAGCCTGCCCTGGAGCTTGCCGACCTTCTGCGCACCGACCTGACCGGCCGGGGCATCATCAACATCCTGGCCGCCAACGAGCTGATCCTCAAGCCCCGGCTCTATTCCAGCTTCCTGCTCTGGCTGCTCTCGGAGCTTTTCGAGAACCTCCCCGAAGTGGGCGACCTGGAGAAACCCAGGCTGGTCTTCATCTTCGACGAGGCCCACCTCCTGTTCGACGACGCGCCGCCGGCCCTGCGCCAGCGGGTGGAGCAGGTCGTCCGCCTCATCCGCTCCAAGGGGGTGGGGGTCTACTTCTGCTCCCAGTATCCCGACGATCTGCCGGCCGAGATCCTCGGCCAGCTCGGCAACCGCATCCAGCATGCCCTGCGCGCCTACACCCCCCGCGACCAGAAAGCGGTCCGCACCGCGGCGGAAACCTTCCCGGCCAACCCGAAGCTCAAGGTGGCCGAGGTGCTCTCCCAGCTTGCCGTCGGCGAGGCCTTGGTCTCCACGCTGCAGGAGAAGGGGGTGCCGCTGCCGGTGGAGCGCACCCTGATCTGTCCCCCACGCTGCCGGATGGGCACCATCAGCCCGGAAGAGCGAAGCGCGGTGCTGGGGCGCAGTCCGGTCGGCCCCCGCTACGACACGCCGTTGAATCGCGAATCGGCCCACGAAATCCTGGCCAGAAGGGCCAGCGCCGGAAACGCCGTGGCGGCAGAGGCACAGACGGTCCAGCCCGAGGAAAAAGGCGGGGTGATCCGCGACCTCCTCTTCGGCACCAAGCGCCGTCAGGGGCTGGTGGAGTCGATGGCCAAACAGGCGGCGCGCACGGTCGGCAGTCAGGTCGGTCGCCAGATCCTCAGGGGCATCCTGGGCGGCATTCTGGGCGGCGCCCGCAAACGTTGAACCGAAGACAAACGAAGGACGCGGAAAAGGCCGTGGCCGGAATCTGCCGAAACAGGAGAAAAACGGTTCCCGGCAGGGAGCAGAAGCGGCGAACCTTTTGGCAAAGGGAGGCATCCCGTCGGATCCGTGGCGGAGGAGAACCTTCATGATCACCAGCACCAAAAGCCGGCCCGCAGGCGCCGGGCTCCGATACCTCCTGCTGCTCCCCCTCCTCGTCGTGCTCTCTGCCTGCGCGACCACCGCGGGCTACGAGAAAATGCTCAATTCCTGGCTTGGCGCGCAGGAGATCGACCTGGTCCGCAGCTGGGGCCCGCCGGTGCAGAGCTACGAGCTCGACGGCCACAAGTTTATCGTCTACGTCTCGCAGCGCGTCGTCCACTATCCGGGCACCGAGCCCACCTTCCACACCACGATCCGGGACGGCAAGGCCTACACCACCGCCATCGGCGGCAGCCCACCCATGACCGTCGGCAGCTCCTGCACCACCACCTTTGAAATCGCGGAGTCAAAAATCATCTCCTGGTCGCATCAGGGGGATGATTGCCGGGCCCGGGAGTGACGACGGCAAGGCCTGCGCCGGCTACCGCCCGGAGAGTTCCCCCTCCCTGCCCAACCCGTCGTGGCTCTCTCTGCCGAAGTCCAGCCAGGCCTGGGCATAGAGCCCGTTCAGCCTCTTTTCCAGCTCCAGCCGATATGCTTCGAGCGCCTCGGAGTCCAGTTGCTCCGGCACCGGGAGAGGTTCGCCGTGGTGGAGGCTGATTCTGGCAAAGGGCTTGGGCAGCACGGTTCTGTCCCAGCTGCGGAAGAGCCAGCAGCGGTCCGCAGCCCAGGCCACCGGCAGGATGGGGTTGCCGGTCTTGCCGGCCAGGAGAATGACCCCGGCCTGCGCCCGGCGGGCCGGTCCCTGGGAACCATCCGCGACAATGGCGCCATTGAGCCGTTCTTGTTGCATTGCGGAAATCATGCCGCGCAGGGCGCTCAGCCCGCTGCGGCTCCGGGAACCGCGCACCGTTGCATAGCCCATGCCCTGCAGGATGCGGGCGATGTACTCGCCGTCTGCGCTGGCGCTGACCATGGCCACCCACCTTCTGCCCCGGGCCCGATGCACGACGTAAAAAATCGCGCAATGCCAGAAGGCGGCGATAAAGGGCTGCCCTTTTCCTTCCAGCTCGGTCAGATACCCGTCGCCATGGGAAGTTACCCGGCAGGTGGCGAAGAGCAGCCGGCTCAGCAGGGAATAGAGGGGCGGAGCCACGACCAGCAGCAGCGGCGAGAGAAAGCCTTTTTTCACAGCCATTGCAGCTCCAGTTCCCGCAACCCCTTGATCCGGTCCCGCAGCTCGGCCGCATCCTCGAAGGCCAGCTCCTTGGCCGCGGCCAGCATCTCCTTTTCCAAGACCTTGATCTCCTTGCGCAGTTCGGCGAGGCTCTGGTACTCCTTCACTCCCTCGCCGCTCTCCGGGGCAACAGTCACATAATCCTGCTCATAGACCGTTTCCATGAGCTCCTTGATCCGCGAATGAACGCTCTCCGGGGTGATGCCATGCTCCTCGTTGTAGGCCGCCTGGATGGCCCGGCGCCGCTCGGTTTCCTCGATGGTGCGTCGCATGGAGTCGGTGACCGTATCGGCATAGAGAATGACCGTGCCGCGCAGATTGCGGGCAGCCCGGCCGCAGGTCTGGATCAGGGAGCGCTCGCTGCGCAGAAAACCCTCCTTGTCGGCATCGAGCACCGCCACCAGGGAGACCTCCGGAATATCGAGGCCCTCCCGGAGAAGATTGATGCCGACCAGAACCTGGAACTCACCCAGCCTCAGATTGCGGATCAGCTCCATCCGCTCAAGCGTTTTGATGTCGGAATGGAGATAGCGCACCCGCACCTTGAGTTTTTCGTAATATTCGGTGAGATCCTCGGCCATCCGCTTGGTCAGGGTGGTGACCAGCACCGCCTCGCCCCGCTCCTCCCTGAGCCGGATCTCCTCCAGCAGGTCGTCCACCTGATCTGTCGCCGGCCGCACGGAGATTTCCGGGTCCATGAGGCCGGTGGGCCGGATGATCTGCTCGACGAT
>DDXK01000012.1 GCA_002347185.1 Desulfobulbaceae bacterium UBA2262
CTCGGTCAGGCCGTAGCAGATGGTCATCTCGGAAGCGTGCATCCGATCGATGACCTGGCGCATGGTCTCGATGGGGCAAGGCGATCCCGCCATGATCCCGGTGCGCAGGCAGGTGAGATCGAGCTGCCCGAAGCTGGGGTGCTCCAGCTCGGCGATGAACATGGTGGGCACGCCGTGGATGGCGGTGCAGCGCTCCTCGGCCACCGCGGCCAGCGCCTGGCCGGGGTCGAAATGCTCGCAGGCGATGACCAGGCAGGCGCCCACCGAGAGGCAGAGCAGGTTGGCCAGCACCATGCCGAAGCAGTGATAGAAGGGCACCGGCACGCAGAGGCGGTCTTTTTCGGAAAAATGCATGGCCTGGGCGGAAAAGAAGGCATTGTTCAGGAGGTTGCGATGGCTGAGGAGGACGGCCTTGGGAAAGCCGGTGGTGCCGGAGGTGTACTGGATGTTGATGGGGTCATGCTGGTCGAGGGCGGCGGTGCGCGCGGCAAGGGCGGCCGGCTTCAGGGAGGCGCCGGCTGCCAGGACCTCGGCCCAGAGGGTGAAGCCCGGAGCGGGCCTCGCGGTGGCCAGCGGCGCCTGCGGCGCGTAGAGCACTATCCGGCGGAGAAAGGGGAACTCCTTGCTGGCCAGGCAGTCCGGCTGGCAGGAGAGCAGCTCCGGGACCAGCTCGGTGAGCATGGCCACATAATCGCTTTTTTTGAAGGCGGGGATCAGAAAGAGGCCCTGGACCTCGGAGCGCGTAAGGGACCAGGCCAGCTCCCGCACGCGGTAGGCGGGGTTGATGTTCACCAGGATGACGCCGGTCTTCGCGCTGGCCAGCTGGAGCAGCAGCCATTCGATGTTGTTGGTGGACCAGATGCCGATCCGCTCCCCCCTGGCAAAGCCCAGGGCCAGCAGCCCGCGGGCCAGCTCGGCCGCGCAGGCCTCGAGCTGACCATAGGTGAGGCGTCGCTGCTGAGGCCGGGAGACCACTGCCTCGCGGTCGGCAAGGCCGGAGCCGACCCGGGCCAGGTAAACGGGGATGGTTTCGGCAAGCAGGGGCTGGCTGCCGCCGGCACGGAAATAGCTGGCCTGCTCAAGCATGCTCTTCCACCTCCTGCCAGTAGCGGTCTGTCTCGTCCTGGAGCGCGGCGAGGAGCTGCTCGTTTTCCGGCCGCAGGAGGTGGGCGAAGCGGCCCTGGCTTGCGAAATAGTCACGGACCGGCAGCCGGGGCTGCGGGATTTTGCTGTGCTGGACCCTGCCGTCCACATACTCCTTGAGCGGCCAGAGGCCCGTCTGTACCGCGAGCCTGCCGATGGCAACCCCCTCGGCAGGCTCATATCCCCAGCCGGTGGGGCAGGGGGCCAGCGCCAGGAGCAGGCGGGGGCCGGAGAGGTTTCTGGCCGTCTCGATCTTCCGGGCCAGGTCCAGGGGCTCGGCCGCCGTCACGGTGGCCACGTAGCGCGGTCGATGCGCCGCCCAGATGGCGAAGAGATCCTTCTTCGCGCCCGGATGGCCCTGGGGCCCCCGACTGGTGGCGGTGCGGGCTCCGCGCGGGGTGGCGGCGGACGCTTGCTGGCCGGTGTTGCCGTAGCCCTCGTTGTCGTAGCAGAGATAGAGGAAATCGAGACCGCGGTCGATGGCGGCGGAGGTGGCGGAAAGGCCCATGCCCCCGGAGGAGCCGTCGCCGGCAAGAACCAGCACCTCAAGGTTTTCCTCCGTACCGATGGCCCCCTTGTCGAGCAGGATATCGAGGCCGTCCCGCACCCCCTGGGCGCCGGCCGGGGCCGAAGCCATGGCCGTGTAGAGCCAGGAGCCACGGAAAGGGGTGGAGGGGTAGGCGGCGAGCAGGGTCAGGCAGCCGGCCGCATTGACGATCACGGTTTTTTCACCCAGAAGATCGCAGACGGCCTGGAGGGCGGCCAGGCCGCCGCAGCCGGCGCACAGGGGGGTGCCGGCCGCGAGGCAGTGCCGGTCCGGAAGCTCCCTGAGGTGTTGTCTGCCGGGAGGGATCATCGTTGCTCGCCTCCCTGGCCGAGGCGGTCGGCGCGGGCCACCTGCTGCAGCTTGCGCACCGCCCGCAGCTCTTCGCCGGTGAAGAGCAGCCGCGGCGGCGGGTTTTCGCCCCTGGTCACGGCCTGGCGCACCTCCCTGTGCATCTCGAAAAATTCCTCGCTGCTGATCTCCCGGCCGCCCAGGCCGCCGACATAGCCGGCCAGCACCGGCGGCGCGTCCGGGCTACCGTGGAGGGCGGCGGCCAGCTCGGTCAGCAAAACCCCTCCCCTGCCCGGAGCGAGGTTCTGGTCGATCACCGCCACTCCCAGCTTTCCGGCCAGGGCCCGGCGCAGATGCGCGACCGGCAGGGGGCGGAGCAGGCGCGGGCGGAGCAGGCCCACCCGCTCTCCCGCCTCCCGCAGCCGGTCCACCGCCTCCCTGGCCTTGGTGGCGAAGGAACCGATCATCACAAAGACGATCTCGGCATCCTCGCACCGGTGGCATTCCAGGGGCTCGTAGTGGCGGCCACAGAGGGCGGCGAATTCGGCGGCGATTTTTTCATAGGCCGCAAGGCCCTGCAGAGAGGCGAGGTGGGCCTGGTAGCGAAAATAGGAGTAGGTGGAGCCATCCAGAACCGCCACTCCCGCGCTCAGAGGCTCACCGGCCCGGAAGCGCAGCGAGCCGGCGCGGAAGGGCGGCAGGAAACGGTCCGCCGTGCTCTGGTCGGGGATCTCCACCGGTTCGCGGGTGAAGGAGAGGGCAAAGCCGTCGAGGTTCACCAGCACCGGCAGCCGCACCTGGGGATGCTCGGCCAGTCGGAAGGCGATGAGGACGCTGTCCAGAACCTCCTGGCAGGTGGCGCAGTGCAGTTGCAAGAAGCCGCAGTCCCGCACCGCCAGGACGTCGTTGTGGTCCGGCTCCAGGGTGATGGGCGAGGAGAGGCCCCGGGAGACGTTGACCAGCACCAGGGGCGCCCGCCAGCCTGCCACGGTGTAGAGCATTTCCGTGGCATAGAGCAGGCCCTGGCTCGAGGTGGCGGTGAAGACCCGCACCCCGGTGACGGCGGCGGCGCCGGCCGCGGTGAGCATGGAGTGCTCGGACTCCAGGGTGACCAGCCGGCAGACCAGTTCCTGCTGCTCGATCCAGCCGTCGAGGGTTTCGATGATCTCGGTCTGGGGGGTGATGGGAAAGGCCGGCAGGTAGTCGATTCTGGCCAGCCGCGCTCCCCAGGCGGCCGCCCCGTTGCCGGTGAGCAGCGTTCTGGTCATGCCTTCTCCTCCCTGGCCGCCTCTTCCTCTGGTACGGCGCTGATGGCGTGGTGCGGACACTGGCGCAGGCAGATGAGGCAGCCCTTGCAATGGCCGTAATCGATGCGGGGCCGCCGGTTTGCATCGACAGCAATGACCCGCTCCGGGCAGAAGGTGGCGCAGAGCCACCAGCAGCCGCGGCAGCGGCCTGGGTCGATCACCGGCCTTTTGCCGCGCCAGAGTCCAGTCTGCGAAAGCTCGCTGGTGGCGGCGGCGTGGATGGCGGGCGCGCTGACCGCCGCCTCCTCGCAGGCCAGGGTCAACCAGGCCGGCGTTTTGTAGCCGGCAGCGGAGATCGGCTCCTCCTGCCGGACGATGCCGCGCTCTCCGGCCAGGGCCGCATGGGCGGCGCGGGCCAACCCGAGGCTGGTCATGATCAGCTCCGCGCTCAGGTGCGCCAGTTCCTCGCTGATGGCGCGGGCGAGCAGCCCTTCGTCGAGTTCGGTGAGCAGGGCGGCCGCCCCTCCGGCGCAGACCGCGCCGCGGAAGCGCTCCTCTTCCCCGGGCAGGCGTGGCAGGATAAGGAGCGGGCCCGGCAGGTCGAGGCGTTCCCGCCAGAGGGAGACGGGTTCGCCGGTATGGAGGAGCACCACCGTCCGGGTCGTCGCCCCGGCAAGGACGCCGGAGTCTGGCATGGCGAGGAGGTGCGGGTCGGCGATAATGAGCAGATCGGGGCAGGAGATGACGCCGCGTTCATGGATGGGAGAGCGGCTGGCGCGGACGTAGGCGAAAATCGGCGCTCCCCGTCGTTCCGCGCCGTAGCGCGGGGCATCCTGCACTTCGAGGCCGGCACGGAAAAGGGCGGTGCCGAGGATGCGGCCGGCTCTCTTCAGGCCCTGGCCGCCGCGGCCATGAAAGCGGATGCGGTACATGTGCCCCCCGTGCTGCCCTTGGCTTTTGCGAGTGAAACCGCGCTCCCCTGCCCTTGCCCAGCGGCATCTTTTTCTTCCGGGAGAGGGTTCTGCTAGAAAATCCCCCAGCGTTTGTAGGCCATGGCCTTTTCCACCCGGCGGGTGGCCAGGTTGACGGCGGCCTGCCGGGGGAGAATCCCTTGCTGCTTCGCCTCGGCCAGGACCAACTGGGTATTGTCGCGGATTTTTTCGGCAATGGTCCGGAAGGCCTCGCTCTGGCTTGCCCCGTGATACTCCATGGCCGCGCAGATCACCCCGCCGGCATTGGCGATGAAGTCGGGCAGGCAGAGCACCCCCTGCGCATGGAGGTGCTCTTCCGCCTCCGCTGTGCAGGGGATGTTGGCGCCCTGGGCCACCAGTTTCGCTTGCAGGCGGTGGACATTCTCCTTGCGCACCACGTCCGGGCGGGCCGCCGGCACCCAGATCTCGCAGGGGAGGTCGAGAACCGCGTCCCGGTCCGCCTTGCTGCCGCCGGGATAGTCGAGGACCGAGCCGCCCTGGTTTTTGAGGCGCAGCAACTCCTCCACCCTGATCCCGTCGGGATCGTGGAGGGTGCCCCGGGAGTCGGAGGCACCCACCAGCACTGCCCCGCTTTCCACGAGAAAGCGGGCGGCATGCTTGCCCACCGCCCCGAAGCCCTGCACCACCAGCCGGGCGCCGGTGAGGGAAAAATCGCAATGGGGGATGGCCATCGCCACGGCCTGACTCAGGCCCCAGCCGGTGGCGCCCAGGCGATCGAGGGGGATGCCGCCGAGTTCCGCAGGCAGTCCCACCGCGCGGCCGATCTCGTCCCTGACCCAGGCCATGCACTCCTCGCTGGTGCCCATGTCCGGGCCGAAGATGTAGTCCTCCTCCCGGCGCAGGGCAAAAGCGAAGGCGCGGATCAGCTGCTCCTTGCGGCCTTTCTCCATCTTCGGGTCGCCAACAAGCACAGATTTGCCGCCGCCGTGCGCCAGTCCCGCCGCCGCGTTTTTCAGGGTCATGGCCCTGGCCAGGCGGGCGCACTCGTCGATGCTGACGTCCGGCGCCATGCGCAGGCCGCCGATGGCCGGGCCGCAGGCCACGTTGTCCACCACCAGCACGCCCTGGAGACCGAGCTGGGGCTGGTTGACCTGGATCACCTTGGCAGGGCCCAGCGTGTCGGAAAAGGAAAAGAGCTCGCCCATTGTTCTCCTCGGAAATTCGTGCAGGGTTTCTCCCCGTGAGTTTCTCTTTTCAGTTCAGCACAAGGAGTCGCCTCTTGTCAAATTCTATGACGGCCCGGAAAAGACGGAC
The DNA here is from genome assembly GCA_002347185.1 of Desulfobulbaceae bacterium UBA2262. GTDB lineage: Bacteria > Desulfobacterota > Desulfobulbia > Desulfobulbales > Desulfurivibrionaceae > UBA2262. Next base: position 5,472 of record DDXK01000012.1, read on the forward strand.
GGTGCGGACCTCTGGGCAATAATATTTTCTCTTCTGATTTTTTCGGCCGCCAGGAGCTGGTATACTTGCCGGACAGGAGAAGGCGGAGAAGAGTCGGGCAAGGGGAGGGAAGAAGATGCGGGTCTGGGATATACATCCCGGTTATCTCAACCGGCAGAGCCTGCTTGGCGAACACCGCGAGATCCATGCCGTGTTCACGGTGCTCAGCGAGGGGAAGAAGGGCTACTCGCGACATCCGGAAACCCTGCGCTGGCAGGAGCATCTTCCCGCCCTCCGGTTGCGGCATGAACAGGTGGTGGCGGAGATGCTGGTCCGGGGCTTCAACCATTTGAGTCCCCTGCCGCTGCCCAAGGGCCCGCTTCGCTGGCCGCGTCTCTTCATCGATCCGCCGGCCCGGCAGTTCGCGCTTCTGGCGGCAAAATACGTCGGCAGGGGACCAGGCCGGCTCCGCCTGCCCCGGAGCGGGGCCGAGCTGCTGCGGCAGCACGCCCTCTCCCTGCGGGCCCGGGAGGAGGCCATTCCCTTGGCGGAGCAGGAGGAAGATGCTCTTTTTTTTGCGGAACTGGCGGAAGCCCTGGTCGCCTCCCTGCGGAAAGAGCCGACCCCGGCCGGGCGCAGGCTGGTTCTCGCCAGGCTCGGCCTTGCCGGCCTGCCGGGGCCGGAAACGCTGCGGCAGCTTGTCCTTCAGCCCCCGGCAGACCCGACGGGCGGCGAGCTGGCCCATTCCACCCTGTTCAGCGAGCTGCTGCTCTGGGTCTGAGGGCGTCCGTCGTGACCGCCTCGCTGATCTCGCCTGCCTCGTCAAGGCGGCAGGCCAGGATCCGCGGGTCGTGGTAGAAGAGCAGCCAGGCATGCTCGGCCCGGGCCTGGGCCATGAGCGTTTCCTTGGCGGCGATGGAGTCGAGGGGGAAGTTGTCGTAGGCCGTGACCCAGAGGGGGTTGGCATAAGCCGGGGTCGGGAGGAGGTCGCCCAGATGGAGGGCGGCTTCGCCCTGCGAGCGGAGCCAGACCGCCTGGTGGCCGCGGGTATGGCCGCCGGTGTGGACCAGGGTGAGGCCGGGCAGGAGTTCCTCCTCGCCCTCGGCCAGCCGCAGGTTTTTCCCCGCCACCAGCCCCTGGAAATTCACCGGCCAGTAGGAGCTGGCCGAGCGCCGGTTGGGGGCGCGCACATCCTCCCATTCCGCCCGCTGCACGTGGTGCATGGCCCGGGGAAAGGTGAGTTCGATGGCGCCATCCTCTCCGGTCATGGTGATGCCGGCGGCATGGTCGAAGTCGCAGTGGGTGAGGATGACATGGTCGATATCCTCGCGGGCCACTCCCAGCCTGGCCAGCTCCGCCGGGATATCCCAGGCGCGGCGCAGGCGGAAGATCTTTTTCTGCTTGTCGCTCAGTTTGTTCCCCAGCCCGGTTTCGATGAGGATCAGCCCGTGCGGGCTTCTGACCAGCATGGCAAAGTCGGCCAGGGCCACGTAGTTGTCGGCGCTGGCCGCGCATTTCTTTTCCCAGAGCACCTTGGGCACCACCCCGAACATCGAGCCGCCGTCGATCTCGAAGACCCCGCCTTCAAGCCAGTGCAGGCTGAAGTCTCCCACGGTGAATCCATTCTTCATCCCGGTTCTCCCTGATTATTGTCGCCGTCGTCCCCCCCTTCGCGCTCTGCTTCCCGTTTTTCCTCGCTGGCCGCCAGTTCGGCAAGCTCCCGCAGCACTTCCTCTCCGTGCCGCTGCCAGGCGCTCTCGGCGAGAGCCTTCAGCCTGGGCCGGATGCTTTCGAGGGCAGGGAGGGGGGGGAGCAGCGGCAGGTAATGCTCCACCGGCGGCTGGGGCTCGATGCGCAGCCGGGCGGCGAGGCCGGCTGCCAGGCCGGGCTCCAGCCCCCCTTCCATGCTGCCGGCCCTGTTCCTGTCGCCCAGGCTCTTCAGAAAGCCCATGATGGCGCCGAGGTCGTTACTGCGCTGAAAGAGATCGATTTCGGCGTTGATCTCCTTCTCGTAGGCGAGCAGCTCGGTGAATTTTTCCCGGTACTGGGCAAGATGGTGCTCCAGCCGCTCATAGCAGTCGAAAAGCAGATTCTTGAAGCGGCCGGCCCCGGTCAGGCCGTGCAGGTGGACCCCGGTGAAGACCCGGGCCCGGATCCGCGCGGACTGGCTCAGGTAGGGATCGTAGAAGAGGTAGGCGGGCAGGCCGGTGAGGGAGAAAAACTCCTCGATGAGCGCTTCCTGCCGCAGGAGGAGGCAGATGCGGATCAGATCGTAGGCGATCCGTTTTTCGAGGATCTGGGAGTACTGCCTTGCCTTTTCGGCAAAGTCGAGCTTGTCCTCCTCGATGAGCTTGCGGAAGCCGAAATAGCGGTCGGCCAGCTCCTTTTTCAGCTCATAGGCGAGCATATCCTGGACGGATACGCGATGGGGGCTCATGGCGCTTCCCTCTCCCGCTGCCGAGCCTATGGCCCGGGGTGGCGGAGGGTCGTGGGCGCGGCAAGACCGCCCGGCTGCTCCATGCGGGAGGAGGCGGGCGGTCCGCAGGCGAACGCCTTCACTGGACGCCCTTGCTGTTCAAAAAGGCGCTGTATTTCTTGTCCGTGCCCATGATGTGCTTGTCGAGCCAGTTCTTGAGGAAGTTCATCACCTCGATGGAGATGGTGGTCTTGCCGGCCTGGACGTCGGCCATGAGGGCCTTGACCTTGGCGGTCATCTTGTTGTGCACCTCCTTGTGGTCGGCATACTCGGGGTAGCCGTTGCCGCTCATCAGTTTTTCCTCCACGGCAAAGTGGGTGGCGCAGTAGTTGGCGAGTTTGGTGAGGACGGAAAGCAGCGCCTCCTTGCCCTTCTTGGCCAGCATGGCGTCGTGGAGCTCGTTGATCATGTTGATGAGCTGCTTGTGCTGCTCGTCGATTTCCCTGATGTTGACGCTGTAGTCGTTTTTCCAGTTGAGCAGGGCCATGGTTTCCTCCAGGGGCTGGGTTGGGTGACGGGTTGCAGGCTGTATCTTTTAATAATAATTACTAGCAGTATGGCGGCCCGGCAGGCAAGTTATTTTTTGGCAGCCGCTTTGCCCTCTCGTCTCTCAGCCGAGAATCAGGCCCTGGGCAAAGGTGATCAGGGGCAGCATGAATCTTGAGATGATCCCGGTATAGAAAAGAAGCAGCAGAAGCAAAAAACCAAAGGGCTCCAGCCTGGCATAGGGGCGGGCCAGCTCCGGGGGCAGCATGTTCTGCACGACCCGGCTCCCGTCCAGGGGCGGGATGGGCAGGAGGTTGAAAATGGCAAGCATGACGTTGATCCAGACGCTGGCGGCAATCATCTGGACCAGCGGCCAGAAAACCGGCATGGGGATGAGACTGTTCAGGGGGATGAGCAGACGGATCAGGAGGCCGCTGGCCACGGCCAGCAGCAGATTGGCCGAAACCCCGGCCAGCGAGACCAGCACCATGTCCCGGCGGGGCCTTTTGAAGTAACGGGCATCCACCGGCACCGGTTTGGCCCAGCCGATCTTCATGATGATGAAGGCGAGCACTCCCCAAGGGTCGAGATGCCTGAGGGGGTTGAGGGTCAGCCTCCCCAGGCGCTGGGCCGTAGGGTCCCCGAGCCGGTGCGCGACAAAGGCGTGGGCGAATTCGTGCACCGTCAGGGCGAGAAGGAAGGGGGGAGCCAGTATGGCAAGCTCCTGGACGAGTTTGTGAAGGGTCATGGCAGGTTGGGGGCGTCTCCGAGCGGGTAGTTTTGGGCGATGAAGGCCCGTTCCTCGCTTTTGCCTTTCACCTGCCCGTCCAGGCGGGCGTCGAGGAGACGGCGCATGATGGTACCATAGAGGGGTCCGGGCTGGTACCCCATTTTTTTCAGGTCGTTGCCGTCGGTTTCCGGCTTGAGATGGCGCCACTCCGTGACATAGAGGGAGATCGCCTTCTTGCAGGCCTTCTTTTTCACCAGGGCCATGAGGGCGAGGAGCCCCTCCACGGAAAGCTCCGCGAGCAGATGCGAGATCCCGCTTGCGTTCTGCGGCAGGTTGCGTTTCATGATAGTGGCAACCCGGCTCACTTCGACCTTTTCCCGGCCAAGAAACTGTCGGTGGCGCTCCGGCACCTCGAAGCGCCCGCAGAAGGCGAGCAGCTCGCGGACGGGCAGGCCGCTGGTCAGGGCGAGGATGTAGAGCCGCCACTGCCGGAAGGGTTCGTCCAGGTAGAGGAGCCTGTACCAGGAAAGCACCCGCTGGGTTTCGGTCAGGATGTTTTCCAGGCGCGGGTCGAGGCGCAGATCCTTGTGCATGAAGCGGAAGAGGCCGAACTCCGCCATGCGGGTCAGGGCGGGCAGCGGGTTCTCCTCGGCAAGGATGATCTTGAGCTCGCTGAAGAAGCGGTGGCCGAAGAAGCGGTCGAAGAGCTCCATCCGCACCGCGTTTTTGATCAGTTTTTCGGTATGCTTGCCGATCTTGAAGCCCATCCGCTGCTCAAAGCGGATGGCGCGGAAGATCCGGGTCGGATCCTCGACAAAGCTGAGGTTGTGGAGGATCCGGATCTGCCGGTCCTTGAGGTCGTTCTGGCAGTTGAAGTAATCAACCAGGGTGCCGAAGGTGTCGGGGTTGAGGTGGATGGCCATGGCGTTGATGGTGAAATCGCGGCGGTAGAGGTCGAGTTTGATGGAGGAAAGCTCCACCGTGGGCAGGGAGGCCGGATATTCGTAATACTCCAGGCGGGCGGTGGCGATATCGATCTTCATGCCGTCGGGCAGCTTGACCACGGCGGTGCTGAACTTTTCATGGGTTCGGACCTGGCCGCCCAGCTCGCCGGCCAGCTGTCTGGCATAGGCGATGCCGTCGCCCTCGATGACGATGTCGAGATCGAGGTTTTTCACATGCAGGAGCAGGTCGCGGACAAAGCCGCCCACCGCATAGGCGCGGTAGCCGGACTGTTGCGCGACCTCGCCGATTTTGCGCAGGAGTTCGACAAGGTCGCGTTGCAGCACTTCGACCATCAGGCTGCCCAGGTTGCGGTGCCGCTCGCTGGAGGGTTGCTCGCTGTCCGCCAGCAGGCGGCGCGGCAGGCGAGCCGGATCGTTGACCAGAAGGTTGAGCAGGTCGGTGCGGGTGATCACCCCGACCACCATCCCAGCCTCCACCACCGGAATGAAGCGCTGACGGTGCTCGATGATCACCTCCTGGATGTCGGCCAGGGTGGCCGAGGGAGCCAGGGTGGCAAAATCGGTGCTCATGTAATCGCCCACCGGCGAGTCCCCCAGGCCGAGGTGGATGGATTTGCCCGCCACCCGCCGGGAGATGAGGCCAAGGGGGCGCCGGTTTTCGTCGAGGATGGGCAGAACCGTGATGTTGTAGCGGTTGAGCAGGTCATCCGCCTCGTGGATGGTGAGGTCGGGGGAGCCGGCGATCACCGGGGCGGACATCAGCTCCCTGGCGATCCGTTCCGGCAGGACATGCCGGTGCAGAAGCTGGATCAATTTTTCTTCCGCCTCGATCAGGGTCATCTCCCGGATCGTGGCCGAGGCGGCCGAGGCATGGCCGCCCCCTCCGAAATCCCGGGCAATGGTGCCGACGTTCACCTCCGGGATCCGGCTCCGGGCGATGAGGTAGGTGCGCTCCCCCATGCGGGCGAGAGTGAAGAGGGCGTCGAGGTTTTCCATCACCATGAAGCGGCGAACCACCAGGGCCAGTTCGTCCACATATTCGGGCAGGTCGAGCTTGGCCACCACGATGTCGATACCCCGCATGGTGTAGGTGGTGGCGGCGCGGATCAGTTCGTGCAGCAGGCTCACCTCCTGGCTGCTCAGTTCCTGGGCGATGAACTGCGAAACCGTGTTCAGATCGGCTCCCTGGCCCAGGAGCCAGGCTGCGGCCTCCAGATCGGCCGGGGTGGTGGTGTCGAAGGCAAAGGAGCCGGTATCCTCGTAGATGGCCATGGCCATGAGGGTGGCTTCGTCCTTGCTCGGAGCAAGCCCTTTCTCCCGCAGCAGCTGGCAGAAGATGGTGGTGGTGGAGCCATAGGGACGGACCACTTCCAGGCGGCCCTTCATATCCTCCGGGGTGTCCGGGTGGTGGTCGTAGAGGTGGAGCTCCAGGCCCGGATTCTCCAGGCACTGGGCAAAGGCGCCGATCCGCGAGGCCTGGCGGGTATCGACCACGATGAGGCGGGTGATTTTCTGCAGATCGATGTTTTTCAGCCGCTGGAAGTTGTAGAGATACTGCACCGATTCAACAAAAAAGTCGCGCAGGTTCCTCTCCTGGGAGCCGGAAAAAACCAGGACCGCCTGGGGATAGAGCTTCTGGGCCGCGACCATGGCGGCCAGGGCGTCGAAGTCGGCGTTGAGATGGGTGGTGATGACTTCCATGGGCCTCCGGGCGTACGGCGATTGGACTGGGATATTCGATTATAGACTATCGCCCCGGGGCTGACAACGAAAGGTGGGGACGGGGCTCTTCGCCGGGGTGGAAATTTTCCCTGATTCGGGGTAGGCTCGCAGGGTGTTGCCCGGCTGCCGGGAGCGCGGGGTCTTTCCGCGGGCCGGTGCGGCCCGGCTGGCAGCCATGGAGAAAAGGTTATGGAGAGCATGGAAAGGGAGGGCCTGGGCCTGACCAGCGCGAACGACCACTGCCAGCAGCCGGCCGGCCGGGGTTTTTGCCCTGCCTGCGGCCGGGAGCATTCCTTTGCCCGCGGGCTCGCCCAGGTCCATGCCCTTGCCCTGATGCGGGAACTGGCCGCGGCAAAACGCATCGACCTGCTGGCGCCGCCCGCCAAGGCCAACCCCCGCCTCGGCACCGGATACCTCTTCGGCGAGGCGCGCGGCCAGATGTTCGGAGTCATGGTCTGCCGGGACCAGGCCGGGGAGGAGCGGGTGCTGCGCGCTTTTTCCTGCCAGTACAACGGGCTGTGGGAGGTGGAGGGCTGGGTGGGGCCACTCTTTGCGGTGCGGGAGTTTCAGGCCCTGACCGAGGAGTTCGACCCGAAGCTGAAGGCCTTGGGAGCCGAGATCGCCAGGCGGGAGGCGGAAGGCCTGTGTGCCGACGGCCTCAGGCGGGAGCGGAAGCGGCTCTCCCAATGGCTGATGCGGGAGGTCCATGCCCTCTACCGGCTGCAAAATTTTCGCGGCCAGGTGCGTTCGCTCGCCGAGGCCTTTGTCGGTCCTGGCGGCATTCCCACCGGGGCCGGCGACTGTTGCGCGCCCAAGCTCCTGCAGCATGCGGCCGAAAACGGGCTGACTCCCCTCGGTATTGCCGAATTCTACTGGGGAAAGGAGAACCATTCCCGCACCAGGGAGCATGGGCGCTTTTACGCAGCCTGCAAGGAGAAATGCGCGCCCATTCTCGGTTTTCTTCTTTGCGGCCTGGACGAGCGGTAAGCAGAAGTGGTGGAGGACCGACTCATCATACTCCATGCAAATGCCGCCATCGTCGTGGTGGAGAAGCCGGCCGGCCTTCTCGCCGTGCCGGGGCGGGGGCCGGAAAAAGAGGATTGCGTGGAGCGCCGGATAAGGCGGCTTTTCCCCGACTGCCCAGGCCAGCCTGCGGTACACCGGCTCGACATGGACACCTCCGGCCTCATGGTGCTGGCCCGGACCCGCGAGGCGCACCGCGAGCTGTCCCGGCAGTTTGCCGCCCGTCTGGTGGAGAAGCGATATCAGGCCCTGCTGGAGGGCGTCGTTGCCGGATCCTCCGGCGTCATCGAACTGGCCTTCCGGCTCGATCCGAACAACCGCCCCCATCAGGTCTACGATCCGGTTCATGGCAAGGCCGGGGTGACGCGGTGGCGCAAAATCGGCGACGAGCAGGGGCGCAGCCGCATCGAGTTTACGCCCCGCACCGGGCGTACCCATCAGCTCCGCCTGCATGCGGCCCATCCCCTGGGGCTGGGCTGCCCCATCGTGGGCGACCGCCTCTACGGCGTACGGAAGGAGGGCGAGCGCATGTGCCTGCATGCCTCCCTCCTCCGCTTTCTCGATCCGGAAAGCGGGAGCTGGCGTACCTTCACGTCGCCGCCGCCGTTCTAGGGCAGCTCTTTTTCGCTACGGAAAGTCAATCAGAGTGGCGCGAGTGGGAGCTGCCCGCCTGCTGTGCGTATTTCTGACTCTCCGCATAGTTTTCGATGGTGGAGATATACCAGTTGATGATCTTGATGGATTCGGGGCTGGTTTCGGGGAGAAAGGAGATGCCGATATCGGTCTCGGTGCTGTTTTTATGGATGTTTTTCACGACCCCGAGGAAGGGCACCGTCTTCTTGATGCCGGGAAACTTGAGCGCCAGCGACAGGCTGTCATCAATGGCCAGGGGAAGGATTTTGCTGTTGTTCAGCTTCTGGATGATGCAGCGGCACCCCTTGGTCGAGACGTTGAGGATGACCCCGCTGTTCATTTTGTCTCTTCTGCTGAGCTGCGCCGGCAAAAAACAGCCGGAACGCTTTTGCGAGCGGAGCTCCTCCTTCTGGACGATCTTGGGATACTCGAGAAACATCAGGGGGGATGGTTCCTCGGCAACGGCCACCAGTTTGGTCTGGAAGGCGTAGACGGCCCCCTCGAAGATGTAGCGGACGATGATCATGTTGCCGGTGAAGAATTTGTGCTGGATCAGGCCGTAGGGCTTGGGAACCTTGGTGATGATATAGTCGTCCACCATTCCCACCATGTGGCTTTCCAGCGGCAGGTTGATCCCCTCGATTTCCAGCTGCAGCTTCACCCCTGGAATCAAGGTCAGTCGAGATCTGGCATCCATCCCCATTGTTCCTCCGCGGAAGTGCGATAATTTTCCATATCTGCGCAGCCGGCCAAGAAATTTTTAGGCCAGTGCGCCCGGCGTCCCGCTCCGGCAGGCGCCGGGCGCACACTCCGTTCCCATAATGCGGAGGGGCCGGCGTTTTTGTCAAACAAAAAGCCGCACGCCCGGACTTACGGCGTCGCGGCGGGTGTCTCCTCCCTGGCCGGCGGCTCCGGCAAGCTGGGCAAACTGGTCTGCCGGGGCCTGGGGAACTCCGGGAGGCTGTTGATCAGCTCCGGGCAGGCGGAGGCCTCGATGGCGGCCCGCTGGCGGTTGTATTCGGCAATGGCCCGGGTTTCCTCGCCGCAGAGCAGCAGAGCCCTTTCCCGGTCAAAGGGCTGGTTGGCGGCGAAGGGACTCTGCGCCAGGCGCGGCAGGTAGTCCCCACAGCCCTGCTCGGCCGGGTCGGCCTCGGCCGCGGAATTGTAGATGCCGACCAGGGCGTTGAATTCGTCGACCAGGAGGCGGTAGTCGGCGGTCTTTTGGGCGAAGGCCTCATGCAGGGCCTTGGACTCCGCAAGCATGCCATTGTAATGGTCCACAGCTTCCTGCTGCGAGCCCCCCTGCACGGTGAGCGTTTTCAGCGCCTCCAGCTGGGTGCGCATGGCGCGCAGGTTTTTCTCCTGCGCCTCGAGTTGCTGTTGGCGCTGGAGGAGCAGCTCTTTGCCCTGCTGGAGGTAGGACTGCAGGAAGTCGAAGAGGGCCTTGTGGTTGTTCTGGTAGATGGCGTGGGTGCTCAGAAAGCTTTCGGCCAGGGCGTTGCAGGATGAGTAGGTCTGGTTGGCGGCGGCGCCTGGGCGCGGCAGCAGAAGGGCAAGAAGGAGGGTGGCCGTCCCGATGAGTATGCCGAACTGGTTCATGGCTGGACCTCTGGCAAGGCGGCGGAGCAGCGGCCCCGACCGGGATGTGATGAAATTGCTTGTCTGGTCACTGGTTGTACCGCAAAAAAAAAGGAAAGGCAAGCTGGGGAGGGCAGGAGCGGGAAAAATGGCGCTAGCCCCGCGGATGGAATTTCTGGTGCGCACTCTTGAGGCGCTCGGTGTCCACATGGGTGTAGATCTGGGTGGTGGCGATGTCGGCGTGGCCAAGCATCATCTGCACCGAACGGAGATCGGCGCCGTGGGCGAGCAGGTGGCTGGCAAAGGAGTGGCGGAGGACATGGGGGCTGATCGTCTTCGTGATGCCGGCCTGCCGGGCGGCCTGCTGGACGATTTGAAAGAAGCGCAGGCGGGTCATCGCCGTGCCCTGGCCGGTGACAAAGAGATAGTCGCTCCGCTTTTTCTTGAGGATGCGGGGCCGCGCCTCCTTGCTGTAAAGCTTGAGCCATTCCCGTGCCGCCTCCCCGAAGGGAACGAGCCGTTCCTTTGCACCCTTGCCGAAAACGCGCACATAGCCGCCGAGGATATTCAGGCCCGCCACCGGCAGATTGACCAGTTCGGAAACCCGCAGGCCTGTCGCGTAGAGCAGCTGGAGCATGGCCTGATTCCGCAGGGCAAGGGGGTCCTTGTGGTCGGTGGGCGGAGCCAGCAGGCGGTCCACCTCGCTGATGCTGAGGACCTTCGGCAGCGGGCGGCCGGGCTTGGGCAGCGAGATGGTGGCGGAAGGGTCCGTCTCTATCTGTTTTTCAGCGAGGAGAAAGCGGCAGAAGCAACGGAGGGCGGAAACCCGGCGGGCGGTGCTGCGGTTGGAGATGCCCCGGTCATGGCACTTGCCCAGGTAGTCGCGCAGCTGTTTTGCGGTGAGCGCCCTCGGATCGTCCAGGTCGCGGACCTGGGGGGAGTTCAGAAAGGCGGTCAGATCCGCCCGGTAGGCGGCGATGGTGTTGGCGGCGAGGCGGCGTTCGGCGCCCAGATACTCCAGAAATTGGGCAAGGAGCGGGGCAAGGGGCGAAAACGCCCCGCCGGGCACTTGCGGGCAGAAAGGCGCCTGAGCCCTGGCGGAGCGTAAATTGTCGCGAGTGGTTGTTCCTCGGCGTTTGGGCATGCGAGGAAGCGAGGGAGGCTAGTCGCGCTCCATCCGCATCATGAGCTTGCGGAGCTTGCGCTTGGATTCGGCCTGCTTGCGGCGGCGCTTGGCGCTCGGCTTTTCGTAGTACTCGCGGCGCTTCAGTTCCTTCTTCATGCCGTCGAGCTGCAGTTTCTTCTTGAGCAGCCGAATTGCCTGTTCGATATCTCCTCTTACCTCTACTTCGATCATGACTTCTCCAGTGTGCGGTTGCAGTCTCGGGTTATTCCGCGCGCCTGATCCGGAAAACTGGGCTGGCGCAACGGTTTCTGGCGGCACGGCGAGGCGCGCCGCCAAAGCATTGGTATTTTCGGTAAACCGACTATATAGACCATGGGCTGTCGGCTTGTCAAATGTTTTTTTGTCCGGAGGCGGGCCCGGGGGAGAGCTGCTGACGCAGGAGGCGGATCAGGTCGTCGAGCAGAAAGGGCTTGGCCATGACCCCGGAAAATCCGTACCTCCGGTAGTCGGCCATGACCGGATCCTCGGAATAGCCGCTGGAAACCACGACCCTGGCGGCGGGATCCAGGGCGAGGATCCTGCCCACCGCCTCCTTGCCCCCCATGCCGCCCGGGATGGTGAGGTCCATGATCACCAGGTCGAAGGGGCGGCCGGCGGCCAGGGCTTCCTGATAGGCGGCGATGGCCTGGTCCCCTTCCGTGACCATGGTTGCCTGGTGACCGAGATGGGCCAGCATGCTGCCGGCGATATCCCGGACCATCTCCTCGTCGTCCATGACCAGAATCCTGGCTCCACCGCCTTTCTCCTCCGGCGCCGGGGCGACGGCGGCGGCCGGTTCTTCCCCCGGCCCGCTGGCCGGGAGCAGGATGGTGAAGATGGTGCCGGTGCCGGGCGTGGAGGCGACCTCGATGCTGCCCTCGTGCTTGGCGATGATGGAATGGCAGATGGAAAGGCCCAGGCCGGAACCTTCCTTCTTGGTGCTGAAGTAAGGCTCGAAGATATAGGCAAGCTGTTCCGGGGGAATTCCGGGCCCTGTGTCGCGGATGCTGATGGCCACGACGCGGTCGCCTTCCCGGCCGGGCGCGGCGGGCGCCTGTTCCCGGTTCTGGCAGGCGATGAAGAGTTCGCCGCCATCCTCCATGGCCTGCCGGGCGTTGAGGACCAGGTTCTGGATCACCTGACTCAGCTGCCCCTGGTCGGCATTCACCAGCCAGAGGTCATCGGGGATCTCGAAATGACAGATGATCGGGCTGCCGCGCAGAGTGAAGCTGGCCGAATCCCGGAGTAGAGCGGCGATGGAGCCCAGGCTGCGGATTGGCGCCCCGCCCTTGGCGAAGGTGAGCAGCTGCAGGGTCAGATCCCGGGCGCGCAGGCAGCCGCGGTTTGCCTCCCGCAGGAGCTTGCCGGCCTGGTGGTCGGTCGGGAGCAGGGTGGCGGCGAGTTCGAGATTGCCGAGGATGGCGGCGAGGAGGTTGTTGAAATCGTGGGCGATGCCGGCGGCGAGCACCCCAACGGCTTCGAGCTTTTTGATCTTGAGCAGCTCCTGTTCGGTACGCAGGCGGGCACTGATGTCCCTGAAGACGATGACCATGCCCTGGTTCTTGCCTTCCGGGTCGAGGAGGGGGGCGGTCTGGGCGGTGATCTGCCGCTGTTCGCCGCCGCGGGCGCGGAGTTCGAGCTGCATCTCGGCGGTCTGGCCGGGGGGGGCCGGGGGGCAGGAGAAGGCCGTGCCGCTGCGCGGGTCCACCGCCTGGAAAACCAGGGCCAGGGGTTGGGCGATGGCCTCTTCCTGGCGCCAGCCGCTCAATTTTTCCGCCACCGGGTTCAGCAGGGTGACGCGGCCCGCCGGATCGGTGGTGATGACGCCGTCGGCAATGCTGCGCAGGGTGACGGCCAGCCGTTCCGTTTCCGTCAGCAGGGCCGCCTCGGCCCGCTTGCGCGCCTCGATGTCGCGGACCACGGCGATGATGTAGCGGTGGTTGCGGAACTCGGTGAGCCTGAGGGCCACCTCGACCCAGAAGGCCTCGCCGTTCTTGCGCCTGGCCAGCCAGGGAAAGAGCTGCGGCCCAACCGTCATGGCGGCCACGATTTTTTCCTGCGCCTCCGCCTGGCCGTAAGGGGCCTCGCCGGCGCTGAAGGCGGCCACCGGCAGGGAGCGGGCCTCTTCGGCGCTGTAGCCGTACATCTCGCTGGTGGCGCGGTTGATGTCGAGGATCCGCCCGCTGGCGGCATCGTGGATGAAGATCGCCTCGCTGGGGGCGTTGAAAATCTCCCGGTAGCGCTCCTCGCTTTCCTGCAGGCGGGACACCGCCTGGTCCAGCTCCGCCTCCCGCTTTCTGATTACCTGGAGCTGGCGGCCGGTTTCCTGCATCTCCCGGCGCAGGGAGGCCACCATGGCCAGCAGGTCGTCCCGGAGCCGGCCCAGCTCCAGGATGAAGGTGCCGGGCAGGGGAGCGGCGTGGTCGCCTTGGCGGACGCGGGTGGCGAAGTCGGTGAGCAGGATGAGCGGGGAGATGAGATAGCGCTGGAATACGGCGGTGAAGAGCGCGGCGATGCCGATGGCCAGGGCGAGGATCAGCAGATGGATGGAGAAGAGGAGGGTCTTGGGGGCAAAGAGCTCGTTGCGGTCGATGCCGATCCCCACATGGCTCTCCCAGGGCGGGTAGTAGCGGATGGCGGCCAGGCGGACGCCTTGCGTGCTCTTGTAGCGCAAAAGCCCCTGTTGATGGGTGCGCAGGGCCTGCAGGAAGTCGGGAAAGCCGGGGGCCGCGCTGCTCGCGAAGACCGAGGAAAGGAGGATGGCGCCGTCGCGGCGGATGACGAAGACGCTGCCGCTTTTCCGGTAGCGAAAGTCGGCGAAGTCGGCCAGGGCCTCCTGGAAGATCTCCTGGCGGTGCTCTTCGCTGTCTTCCAGGCCGACCCGCTGGAGGCGTTCGTAGCGGAGGTCGACGGGGTGCAGGAGTATTTCGAGTTTTTCGGTGAGGATTTCGGCCCCGAAGCGGGAGATCAGCGAGTCGAGCAGGTAGCCGCCGGCAAGCAGGGGCGGCGCCGACAGAAGGAGGACCAGCACCGCCATGGCCAGCAGGAAGAGGGAGCGCACCGAGCGCAGGGCCTCGGGTTTGTGGTCGCGGTCTGGGGGGGCGGCCGGCATCGACGATGTCCTCTATTTGATTACCAGGTCCACGGCTTCCACGGCGCCGAAGGGCACCTTGAGGGCAAGGCGCCGGGCGTTGCGCAGGTCAACAAAGGTCAGCTGTCTGGCGGGCTGGGGCGGCATGGCGGCGATGGCAGTGCGGCCGCTGAGGATGTCGGCCGCCATCCGGGCGGCCTGCTCGCCGCAGGAGGGAAAGGAATTGAAGAGACCCGCCACGGTGTTCCCCCCCTTCGTGAAGGCGGCAATTTCCCCGGGCTCGATGTCCAGGGTATAGGAGGTGATCTGGGGCAGGCCGCTCTCCAGGAGGGCCGCCCGGTGCTGGGTGGCGCCGACGATGCCGCCGAAGGCCTCTATCCGGAGCTGGCGGAGCTGGGCCAGCACCGGGGCTGCTCCGCCACTCAGGTCGAGGAAGTGGAGGGTGATGCCGTAACGCGCCTCGGGCGGCAGCCGCTGATAGGCGGCCAGATAGGAGGCATCCGCCGGGATGCGCGAATCGTAGACATAGGCATAGTGGCGGAGGCCGGGGATGACGAGTTTGGCGAGGCGCAGCACCTTTTCGGGCGGATACATGAGATAGATACCGGAGAGGTTTGTCTCCGGCGCCCTGGTGAGGGAGGGCAGCATGGAAAGCGCCACCGATTCCAGCACCGGCACGAAGAGCTGCGGGATGCCGCTCTCCTTGAGAAGCGGCCGCGCCACCATGGAAACCCAGCCGCAGGTGACAAAGAGGTCGGTGCTTGCCTTGTAGCGCTCCACGGCGGCGACCACTTCGGGGGCGGACTCCTCGCCGGCCGATTTGGTGAGCACGTCGATGTAGCGTATCTTTTCGCCCTCAGAAAAGCCGAGGCGGGCCATGGTTTCGCGGAAGGCTTGCATTTGGCCGCGGAAATGGTTCGGCTCGATGGGGTAGCGGATGAAGACCACCTGTTTGCCCGGCTCCTCTCCGGCCGCCGCCGGCAGGGCCTGCCAGCAGAGCAGGAAGAGGAGCAGGAGCAGCCAGGCCCTCAGGGTCTGGGCCGGGGCGGCGGTCGGGGGGAAGGATTCCTGGCGGGACATGCGTTCCTCATCGTGGTGGGCCTGGCCCCGGGCCGGACCCGGGAAGGAAAGTCGACGCAGACAAGAATAGCACGGGGGCGCGGAGCGTGGCAAGCGTCGCCCGGTGGAATTCATGCAGAAATGTCGGGGAAGATCTTGCCGGGGTTGAGGATGTTTTTCGGGTCGAAAAGGGCCTTGATCTCCCGCATCAGCTGCAGGGTGGCCTGGTCGATTTCCTGCGGCAGGAAAGCGGCCTTGGTGATTCCCACCCCGTGTTCGCCGGAGAGGGTGCCGCCCAGGCGGAGCACTTCGGCGAAAAGGCGCGCCTTGGCGAGTTCCGCCGCTGCCGTCTCCCTCGGATTCTCCCTGTCCAGCATGATATTGACGTGGATATTGCCGTCGCCGGCATGGCCGAAGGTGAAGACCGGCAGGCCCAGTTCCCCGGCCAGGGTCTCGGTGCAGGCCACCAGTTCCGGGATGCGGGAGCGGGGCACCACCACATCCTCGCTCATCTTGTGCGGCCTGAGGCTGAAGGCGGCCGGGGAAACAGCGCGGCGCGCCGCCCAGAGCCGTTCCGTCTCGCGGCTCTCCGCCGCCGCGCGGATTTCGATTATACCAGGCCGGGTGGCGAGAAAGGCCTTGAGCTGCTCGCCCTCTTGCCGTACGGCCTCCTGTTCCCCATCGAATTCAAGGAGGAGCAGGGCGTGGCAGGCGTCGGGCAGCGGTGCGGGCAGTTTGTCCGCCACGATGGAGAGGGCGGTCCGGTCAAGGTATTCCAGGGTGCAGGGGGTGTGGCGTGACAGGATGGCCGTGACCAGCCGGGTCGCCTCCTCCATGCCCTGGCAGAGGATCAGGAAGGTGGCGCGGCTGGCCGGCGCCGGCAGCAGCCGGAGGATGATCCTGGTGATGACCGCCAGGGTTCCCTCGGAGCCGACCAGCAGGCGGGTGAGGTCGTAGCCCATCACCCCCTTGGCCGTGCTCACCCCGGTATGGATGACGCGGCCGTCGGGCAGCACCGCCTCCAGGCCGAGAACGTAATCGCGGGTCACCCCGTACTTGACCGCGCTGGGGCCGCCTGCGCATTCGGCCACATTGCCGCCCAGGGTGCAGAAGTGAAGGCTGGCCGGGTCCGGCGGGTAGTAGAGGCCGAGGCGGGAGACCGCTTCCCTGAATTCGCCGGTGATGACCCCCGGTTCGACCACGGCGGTCTGGTTGTCGGGGTCGATCTCCAGGATGCGGTTCAGGCGTTGCATGGCCAGGACCAGACCGCCGGCCGTGGGCAGCGAGCCGCCGGTCATGCCGCTGCCCGCGCCGCGCGGGACCACGGCAAAGGGGGTTGCCGCGGCAAGGGCCATGATGCGGCTGACCTCCTCGGTGGAGGCGGGAAAGGCCACGGCGGTCGGGAGAAATTCCCTGCCGCTGCCGTCGTAGGAGTAGCAGGCCAGTTCCTCGAGCGAGGTGGTCAGCCGGTCCGCCCCCACGATCTGGCGTAATGCGTCGATGGTCGCCGCGTTCACTGTCCTGGCTGCTCCTTGTCGGGGAGGGTTTCTGGGCTGGGAAGGAAAAATCCCTACAAAACAGACGGGGAACCTATTATAAGGGAGATGGCTTTCGTGCCGGCCGGGAGCTTTTTCCTGACCGCCGGCGCACCCTTTCAGTTGAGTACGAAAATAATCGGAAAAAAGCTATGAAAAAGAAATTGCGCATCGCCCTCATCGCCGGCGGCAAGTCCGGCGAGCGGGAGGTTTCCCTGGCCGGCGCCGCAGGGGTGGCCAAGGCCCTTGCCCCGGAAAAGTACGAGGTGCGACGCTACGACCCGGCCACCGATCTGGCCAGGATCGTCGCCGACGCCGAGGGGATTGACATGGCCTTCATCCTCCTCCATGGCCCCCTGGGCGAGGACGGCACCATGCAGGGCTTTCTCGATCTGCTCGGCATTCCCTACCAGGGGGCGGGGGTCCTGGGCAGCGCCATGGCCATGGACAAGAATCTGGCCAAGCTCCTCTACCGCAATGCCGGCCTGACCGTGGCCGCCTGGGAGATGGCGCGGCCCGAGGATGCCAGGGATCCTGGCCGCCTGCTGGCCGCGCTTTCCCTGCCTCTGGTGGTGAAGCCGGTCCGCCAGGGCTCCAGCCTGGGCATGAGCATCGCCGCCACGGAAAGCGAGCTGGCCCAGGGGCTTGAAAAAGCATTTCGATTTGACCGCGAGGTCATGGTAGAAGAGTATGTGCGCGGCCGCGAGATCACCGGCGGGGTCATCGGCAACAGCGAGCTGGTCGCCCTGCCCCTGGTGGAGATCATTCCTGGCGAGGGCTATGCCTTTTTCGATTATCAGGCCAAGTATCAGCCCGGCGCCTCCAGGGAGGTTTGCCCTGCCGAGCTGGATCCGGAAACCACGGCGACGGCCCAGGGCATCGCCCTGGCCGCGCATCGCGCCCTGCAGCTGAGGGGCTACAGCCGGACCGACATGATCGTCGCCCAAGATGGGATCTATGTGCTTGAAACCAACACCATCCCGGGCATGACCCCGACCAGCCTCCTGCCGCAGGCGGCCAGGGCGTACGGCCTCGATTTTCCCGCGCTTCTCGACCGCCTGATCGAATTGGCCCTGGAAGGGCGACAGGGGTGATGGCCTGCGTGGGGCGACTTGAGGGAGAGGCCGGAATTCTTCATCGATGGATGCTGTTGTGAGCGACTGTTCTCCGCAGAAAGCCGGCTTCAGAGCCCTGATCGTCGAAGACCAGGCGCCGGTGCGCGCGCTGTTGACGCGGATGGTCGAAAGTCGGGGCTACGAGGTGGTGGCCTGCGCCAGCGCCGAGGAGGCCATGGCGGCCTTTGCGGAAGCCCAGCCCCAGCTGATCCTTGTCGATTGGGTGCTGCAGGGTGGCGAGGATGGCCTGGTCCTCTCGCGCAGGCTGCGGGCCACCGAGCAGGGCAGGTATCTCACCATCCTGATGATTTCCGGCCGCGACCATCCTGAGGATATTGCCCTGGCCACCGAGGCCGGCGTCAACTATTTCATGGCCAAGCCCATCGAGAAGAATGTTCTCGACATCTGGCTCTCCGTTGCCTGCCGGCAGATCGGCGAATCGTTGCGGCGCCGGGAGGATGATCTGGCCCTGGTCAAGTTTCAGGAGGAGCTGGAGGAGAACAACCGCCAGCTCGAAGAGGCGGTTTCCCGGGCAAACCAGCTGGCCATGGAGGCGGAGCAGGCCTATATCGAGATCAACCAGATCTTCAAGACCGTTGCCGGCGGCATACTCCTCATCGATAAGGAGCGCAACCTGCTGCGCTGCAACGAATCCTTTCTGAAGATGGCCGGGGCGGACAGGGAAAAGGCCCGTGTCGGCAAATGCTATGAGATTTTTCATTCCAGCGCCTGCGGCACCGACGCCTGCCCCCTCGAAAAGATCAAGAAGGGGGAGAGGCGGGTCGAAAGCGAGATCGAGAAGCAGGCCGAAGACGGCAGCCCCCTTTACTATCACGTTATCTCAAGTCCCTTCCGGGGGCCGGCCGGCGACCTGATCGGCATTGTCGAGCATATCGTCGACATCACCGAGCGGGTCAAGGCGGAAAAGGCCCTGGCGGAGAGCGAGCGTCGTTACCGCGAGCTCAGTACCGTCGACGAGCTGACCAAGCTCTACAACAAGCGCTACTTCAACAAGCAGCTGCTGCTGGAGGTGGCCCGATCCAAGCGTTACGGAACCCCCCTTGCCCTGATGCTCATGGATATTGACAATTTCAAGCACCACAACGATACCTACGGCCATGCCGACGGAGACCGGGTTCTGGCCCGCCTGGGCAAGGTGATTGCCGACGCCCTGCGGACCAACGACATCCCCTGCCGCTATGGCGGCGAGGAGTTCACCATCATCCTCCCCAACACCAGCGGCGAAAACGCGGTGGTGGTGGCGGAACGGATCAGGGCGCGCTTTGCCAACGAGGTTTTTTTTCCCCGGGCTGACGAGCAGGTGCAGAAAACGGTGAGTATCGGCGTGACCGAGTATCGGGGCGATGAAACCGAGGAAAGCTTTCTGGAGCGGGCCGATCACAACATGTATCAGGCCAAGCAGGGCGGGAAAAATCGCTATGTATTGAAGTAGAAGGGCAGGAGGAGGCTGCAGGACGCCGCCTGCCTCCGGAGCGTCCCGATCTTTTCCCGCCTTGCTGCGCGACGCTCTCAAAACCTTTTTGCAAAATAGGGGGCAAGCACCTCGGGGAGGGCGATGCTGCCGTCCGCCTGCTGGTAATTCTCGAAGATGGCGGCCAGGGTCCGGCCCACGGCCAGGC